>QNBX01000051.1 GCA_003644265.1 Planctomycetota bacterium | reverse complement strand
TCGGAGTCGCCCTGATCAAGGGCCGCGCGCGCCTGCCGCGCCAGGATCACGCCCTGCACCTCATCGGCCCGGGCGGCCGGCGACGTCAACGCCAGCGCGGCGGCGAGCAGCAGCAGCGAGCCGTGCCCGCGCGCAACGCGCGCAGCGGCGGCCCGTGCAACCAGAGCAGCCGGAGCCATGCGAGCGATCAGGGACGCGAGCCGCTTCATGCCCCCATGCTCCCATCACGCAGCCCGTGCGCCAGCCCCAGACACAGGAGCGCCGCCACCAGCGCCCATTGAAAGCGGTCGATACCCTCCTCCCGCAGGGAGCTGGCGCGGGTCACGCCCTCCATCACGGCGATGCGCTTCTCAAAGATCTCATCCAGCGGGAAGGGCGTGCGCGAGGCCGAGAGGAAGCTGCCCTCGGAGATGCCGGCGATCTGCTCCAGCAGGTCCTCGTCGGGGGTGGTGCGCACCAGCTGGCCCTCGCTGTCCTTGAGCAGGGTGGAGCCGCCGCGCAGGTTGGGCACGGGCACGTAGCCCCCCTGTTCGCTGCCGAAGGCCACCACGTGGATGGGCACGCCGCGCGCCCGGGCCTGGTAGGCCACCTGGTCGGGCGCGGGGTCGCTGTCGTGGTCCTCGCCGTCGGTCAGCAGCACGATCACGGTCTCGGCCGGGTGCTCCTCGTCGAAGGCGTCGAGGGCCTGCTCGAGCCCCTCGCCGATGGCCGTGCCGCCGGTGGCGTTGGAGCTGCTGTCCACGTCGTCCAGGAACAGCCGCAGCGTGCTGGCATCGTGGGTCAGCGGGCACAGCGAGCGCGCGTCGCCGGCGAAGGTCACCAGGCCCACGCGGTGGCCGGCCAGGCGCGTGATCAGGCCGCGCACCTCGCGCTTGGCGCGCTCGAGCCGGCTGGGCGCCACGTCCTGCGCCAGCATGGAGCGGCTGGTGTCGAGCACGATCATCACGTCGACGCCGCGCTGCTGCACCTCCTTGAGCCAGGTGCCGTACAGCGGTCCGGCCAGGGCCAGCAGCACCAGGCCCGTGCCCACGATCACGAGGCCGTCGCGCAGCAGCCGACCCAGGCGCGTGAAGCCCGGCGCGAGGGCCTCGGCCTGGGCGCCCAGCAGCGCCTCGCGGCGGGCGCGGGCGCGGGCCACGGCCCAGAACGCCAGGGCCAGCAGCGCCGGCAGCGCCAGCAGGTACACGAGCAGCTGGGGTCTCAGGAAGCTCACCCGACCAGCTCCAGGAAAACGCTGCGGCGCAGCAACAGCTCCAGCGCCAGCAGCGCCGCGGCGGGGATCAGGAACCAGGTGTAGATGTCGTCGTAGTCGGTGTAGCGCACGTCCTCGCGCTGGGTCTTTTCGAGCGCGTCGATCTCGGCGTAGACCAGCTCGAGCACCTGGGCGTTGCGGGCGCGGTAAGCCTTGCCGCCGGTGCGCTCGGCCACCAGCTCCAGCATCTCCATGGGCAGCTCCTGCTCCTCCACGCCGCCGAACATCCGCGGCGCGCGGATCACGCCGGCGCCGATGATGTAGACGCGCACGTCCAGGTCGGCGCACAGCTCGGCCGCGTCCTCGGGCGGGATCACGAACTGGTTCTCTATGCCGTCTGTGAGCAGCACCACCACCTTGCTGGCGGCCTCGCTGTCCATCAGCTTGCGCGCGGCGTGACCCAGCGCGACGCCGATGCCGGTTCCGTCCTCGGGGCCGGACTTGTTGACGCAATGCACGGCGGCCAGGTGCCGCAGCACGGCGTCGTTGTCGAGGGTCAGCGGGCACGCGGTGCGCGGCAGGGCGGCGAAGGTCACCAGGCCCAGCTTGTCGTCCTGACGTCCGCGCACGAAGCCGGCCAGCACCTCCTTGACCACGGCGATGTTGGTCACGCCGCGCTCCAGGCCGTCCTGGAGCATGGACGAGCTGGTGTCCACCACCAGCATGATGTCCACGCCCTCGGTGATCACGCGGGTCTCCTCGCGCCCCCGCTGTGGCCGGGACAGCGCGACGATCAGCAGCACGCAAGCCAGCGTGGCCAGCAGCCCGGGCAACCAGGCCGTGCGCTGTCGCAGGCTCACGGGCAGGCCGCCGAAGACCTCGGCCGACGCGCCGTCCACGCTCCCGGGGGCGCGGCGCCGACGCCACAGCACCAGCGCCGCCAGGGGCAGCAGCAGCAACAGGAATGCGGGGTCGCCCAGGTGGATCATCGCGTCTGCTCCACGAACGCGCAGGCCGTATCGAGCAGCGTCACGGCCTCGCTGGGAGCGGGACGGAAGCGCGCGTACTTGACCAGGTCGCAGAGCGTCAGGAAGCGCTCGAGGGACGGCTTGTGCTGGGCCAGCTCGGGCTCACGCAGCGCCTCGATCAAGAACTCCTCGGTGGTGCGCGCCGGGGCATGCACCAGGAAGCGCCGCTCGATGTAGTCGCGCAGCACGTCGCTCAGCGCCAGAATGAACACCGCCACCTGTTCGGAGGTGTTCGGCAGGCCCAGACGCAGGTGCTCCAGCGCCCGCATGGCGCGCTGATCCGGAGGCTCGGTGTAAACGACCACCGGCAGCTCACGGCCCGCGCGGACGACCCACATGCCGATCAGGGCCAGCCCCAGCAGCAGCGCCGCCAGCACGGGCCAGACCGGCACGGCAGGCAGGGGCAGGCTGAGCGCAGCGAGCGGCGCCGCCACGCGCGCGGTGGCCTCGGGCGGCAGCTCGGTCAGCACCTCGATCTGGATCGGCGCCACGCCCAGCAGGGTCTCGCCGTCCTCGATCATGAGGCCGTCGAGGGTCAGCGTGCCGGCGCGCACCGCCACCAGTGGCAGGCGCAGCTCGACGCCCGTGATGGTGGCCTTGGTGACGCTTCTTTTGGCCATCAGGTCGGGCGGCCGCAGCGAGAAGCCCAGCTCGGCGTCGGTGCTGAGCGGGCCCGCGAGCACCAGCTCGAACCACTGTCCCAGCAGCACCTGCTCGGGCGCGCGCACGCTCATGCCGACGTCCTGAGCGAGGGGCGGGCCCTCGACATCGGGCGCGGCAGCTGGCAGCACGGGCGGGCCGTTCTGCGTGTCCTGCGCCGAGGAGGCCGAGGCCGCCAGCACCAGCGCCACGAGCGCCGCGTACAGAGACGTCGTGCGCGTCACCGCAGCCTCCGCTCGCGCATGTGCAGCCAGTGCACCAGCGGGTCGACCACCTGGCCGGAGAGGGGCACGTCCACCAGGTCGATGGCGTGGCCGCGCAGCAGGCGCGTGAGCTGCTGCGTGCGGGCCTCGGCGCGCCGCGTCAGCTGCTTGACCACGGCGGCCGAGCCGGTATCCACCAGCAGATCGACACCGCGTTCGGGATCGTGGAAGCGCACCAGACCCACGTTGGGCAGCTCGCCGTGCAGGCGATCCACCAGCCGCAGGGCCACCACGTCGTGGCGGCGGGCCAGGGCCCCCAGGGCGCGCTCGAAGTCGTCGTCCAGGAAGTCGCTCAGCAGGAACACATGCGCCCGGCGCTTGAGCACTCGCGTCAGGTGTTCGCAGGCCAGGGCCAGGCTGGTGCCGCGGCTGGCGGGGCGCCGGTAGAGGGCCTCGCGCGTGATGCGGAAGGCCTGGCGGTTGCCCCCGCGCGGCGGCAGCGAGAGCTCGACCTCGTCGCTGAAGCCCAGGTAGCCGGCGCGGTCGCCCGACTGCACCGCGCTGAAGGCCAGCACCGCCGCCAGCTCGGCCGCGCCCTGCCGCACGCTGCGACGCGAGCTGCCCAGGCGCGTGGAGGCCGACAAATCGTGGGCCAGCACGATGGTCTGCTCGCGCTCCTCCACGAACTTCTTGATGTAGGGCTTGCCGGTGCGCGCCGTGACGTTCCAATCGATGGCGCGCACGTCGTCGCCGGGCACGTACTCGCGCACCTCCTCGAACTCCATGCCGGAACCGCGGAAGACCGAGCGGAAGCCCCCCGCCACCATGTCGGTGACGGCCTTGCGCGTGCGCAGCTGCACGCGCCGCACCTGGCGCAGGATCTCCGTGGTGTCGGCCTCACCGCCAGCGGACGCCTCGGCGCCACGCGCTGCGATCGGACTGGCTGCGCTTGGACCCATGGTGCTGGTGGCGCTCCCGTGGCTCAGGGCACGTGGATCTGGTCGAGCACCCGGGTGATGACCTCCTCCACCGGGATCTCGCGGGCCTCGGCCTCGTAGCTGAGCAGGATGCGGTGGCGCAGCACGTCGTGGGCCACCGACTTGATGTCGTGCCCCTTCACGTAGGCGCGGCCGTCCAGGAAGGCGTGGGCGCGGCCCGCCAGGCCCAGCGAGATGGACGCGCGCGGGCTGGCGCCGGTCTCGATCAGCGGGGCCAGGTCGTCGAGCCCCACGGACGCCGGGTCGCGCGTGGCGCGCACCAGGTCGACGATGTAGGCCGTCACCAGCTCGTCGATGTAGACCTCGGACTGCAGCGCCATGGCGCGCTTGAGCTGCTCGGCGCTGGTGACCGTGCGCACCTCGGTGCGCGGCGAGGGTCGCGCCATGGCCTCCACGATGCGCTGCTCGTCCTCCTTGCTGGGGTAGTCCACCAGCACCTTCAGCAGGAAGCGGTCGAGCTGGGCCTCGGGCAGGGGGTAGGTGCCCTGCTGCTCCAGCGGGTTCTGCGTGGCCATCACGAAGAACGGCGACGGCAGATCGAAGGTGGTCTCGCCGATGGTCACCTGGTGCTCCTGCATGGCCTCCAGCAGGGCGCTCTGCACCTTGGCCGGCGCGCGGTTGATCTCGTCCGCCAGCAGGATGTTGGAGAACACCGGACCGCGGCGCACGCTGAACTCGCCCGAGGCGGGGTTGTAGATCTCGGTGCCGGTCACGTCCGACGGCAGCAGGTCCGGCGTGAACTGGATGCGATGGAAGTTCAGGTCGAGGGCCTGGGCCAGGGTGCGCACCAGCATGGTCTTGGCCAGGCCGGGCACGCCCTCCAGCAGCACGTGGCCGTCGGCCAGCAGGGCGATGATGAGCCGCTCCACCAGGCGCCGCTGCCCCACCACGACCTTCTCGACCTCGTCGATCAGGTCGGTCAGGAAGGCGGCCTCCTCCTTGATGCGCTCTCCGCGCTCCAGGATGTCGGTCACGGCAACGGCTCCTCGGGAATCTGGGGCGGGTGTCTTCGGGCTGCACTCAGACGCAGCCTTGGGCCTGGGCCCGGGCCGCGCTGTTCAGGTCCTGTCATGGCGACGACGGGGCCCCAGGCCGGCCAAACAACAGCCAGAGGCTCGGGAGTTGCCTAAGGCGCCACGTCCCAGGCACCCCTCGGGCACCGTCGAATCGGGAACTATACCGATCCTCCCGGGGCGAGTGTTGGACGCCATTGGCAGCTCAGATCCGGCCTGGGCGCCCAGGCTCAGCCTCCCGCCAGCAGGTTCTCGCGCAGCAGCTCCAGGCGCGGGAAGGCACGCTCGCGCAGGGCGGCCAGCTCGCCGTCGCTGAGGCCGGCCGCCAGGGCCAGGGCCTCGTCGCGGCAGCTGGCCAGCAGCTCCACGTCGGCCACCGGGTCCAGCACCAGGAAGCCCGGCAGCCCGCTCTGGCGCGTGCCCAGCACCTCGCCGGGGCCGCGCAGGGCCAGGTCCTGCTCGGCCAGGGCGAAGCCGTCCTCGGAGCGACACATGGCCTGCACCCGGGCCCGGGCCGTGCCGCCGGGCAGGGGGCCCAGCAGGTAGCAGGCGCCGGGCAGCTCGCCGCGCCCCACCCGGCCGCGGATCTGGTGCAGCGTGGCCAGGCCGAAGCGCGAGGGGTCGGGCAGCACCACGAAGCCGGCCTCAGGCACATCCAGCCCGACCTCCACCAGCACGGTGGCCACCAGCACGTCCAGCGTGCCGCCACGAAAGCCGTCCAGCACGGCGTCGCGCTCGGCGGGCGGCAGGCGGCCATGCACGGCTGCCACCCGGGCGGCGGGGCCCAGGCGCTCGCGCACCCGCTCCAGGGTCTCGCTGACCGAGTGGCCGGGCTCGTCTCCGGCGGCGATGGACGGGCAGACCACATAGCCGCGCTCACCGGCGGCCACGCGCCTGGCGAGGCGTGCCCACAGGGCCGGCTGCTTGCCCGCGGGCACGTAGCTGGTGCTGCGCGGGCTGCGGCCGGGGGGCAGCTCGTCCAGTAGCGAGACGTCCAGCTCGCCATACGCGGTCAGCGCCAGCGTGCGCGGGATGGGCGTGGCCGTCATGACCAGCAGGTGCGTGGAGGCGCCCTTGGTGGCCAGGCGCACGCGCTGCCGCACGCCGAAGCGCTGCTGCTCGTCGATCACGGCCACGGCCAGGTCGGAGAAGGCCACCTGACCGGAGGCCAAGCCGTGGGTGCCCACCGCCAGGGCGATCGAGCCGTCGGCCAGCCCCGCGCGCACGCGCCGGCGCTCGGGGGCCGCGCCGCCTCCCAGCACCAGCGCCACCTCGGGCGCGGCCTCGCCGTGGGTGGCGGCCAGCAGAGCGCGCAGCTCGCGCACGTGCTGCACCGCCAGCACCTCGGTGGGCGCCATCAGCGCGGCTTGGCGTCCGACGGCGTGGGCCGCCAGCAAGGCGTAGAGCGCCACCATGGTCTTGCCCGAACCCACGTCGCCCTGCAGCAGTCGCGCCATGGGCCGGGGCGAGGACAGACCGACGCGCAGCTGCTCCAGCACCCGGGCCTGGGCTCCGGTGGGCTCGTGCGGCAGGCGCGCCACGAGCTCTCGGTGCAACGCGCCGTCCAGCGGCAGGGCCACGGCGGGCTGATCGGCAGCCAGCCGACGCCGGGCCGCGACGTCCAGCGACAGGGCCAGGGCCTCGTCCCGCGCCAGGCGCCGGCGCGCCGCGCGCACGGCCTCGATGTCGCTGGGCAGGTGCAGAGCCTCCAGCGCCGCGGCCAGGCCGGGCTCACCTGCGTCCGGCTGGCGCCAGTCCTGGACGGGCTGCGCGGACAGCACCGCGGCCACGGCCCGGCGATGCACGGCGGGCGGCACCCCCGCGGGCAGGCGATAGATGGGCAGCCAGCGCTCCTCGGGCGCGAGGGCCTGCTCCCCCGCCACCTCGTGGTCGGCGGCCAGCAGACGCGGGCGGCCGCTCTGTGGCACCTCGGCCCGCCCCGCCGCCCAGAGCTGCATGCCCCGTTTGAGGCTCTTGGCCAGCCAGGCGCGGTTGAAGAGCAGCACCAGCAGCTCGGCGCCGTGCAGGTCCTCCAGCAGCACCGAGACCGTGGCGTGGCGGCCCCGGCGGCGCAGGCTGGCGCGGCGCACCCGACCCCAGACGGCGGCCCGCTGGCCATCTTCCAGGGCGCAGGCGGTCACCGGCGCGGGTCGGCGCCGATACTTGTGAGGCAGCAGCCAGACCAGGTCCGCCCGGGCCCGCAATCCGGCCGCTGCGTAGGCCGCTGCCCGTCCCTCTCCGATGCCCGGGAGACCGATCAGGCCGCCGTCGGCGGGGCCGCGCTCAGATGAGCTGCGGCTGCTCCTTTGCTCCCCGGTCTCGGCAGTTGTCACAATGGGGCATCCATCCCTCGGGCACTCGGACCCTCGATCATGCCGTCTCTGCTGCTGCTCAGCGCAGCCCTTCTCAGCCTGATGACCTTGCCGGTGGCTCCGCAGAGCGCCGCAGGGCCGCGGGCCCAGCAGGCACTCTCCGACGCGTCGGAGCGCTTGGGCGCGGCCCGCGATCAGCTCGCCGCCGCCCAGGACGCCCTGCAGCTGCTGGTGGATGCGCTCAAGGACGACTACCAGGCGCTGACCGTGGGCGACCGCGCCACCTCGGTGAAGAACGAGCTGATGCTGGCCATGCTCGACCTGCTGCCCACGGCCCAGGCGCGCATCGCCGCCGCCGCCGCCGAGGGCCGCCGCCCCAGCCGCGGCACGCGCGCGCGCATCGTACGCGAGGCCTGGGAGCTGCCGGTGTCCGAGGCGTCCTCGCTGGACCCGCGCCTGGCAGCCTGGATCTCGCGGCGCGTGGCCGACGGCCTGGCCGGCCGTTCCAACCTGGAGGACGTGGACGCCACCGCGCTGCTGCGCCTGATCGAGGCGCTCTTCGAGCCCGGCGAGAACTGGTACGAGTTCTGGAACCGCAGCTTCCACGCAGACCTGCCCGAGTCGCGCGTCCTGACGGCGGCCCAGGCCGAGTACGAGCAAGCCGGCCTGGCCCTCGACCGGGCGCGCTTCCCCGAGCGCTACGGCCCACGCGGTGAGCGCGCCCCCGCCGGCATGGTGATCGTGCCCGGCGGCCCATACGAACTGGGCCCCAACAGCGGCTTCAAGCGCCCCGGGCGCAAGCTGCAGCTGCAGCCCTTCGCCCTCGACCGGCGCGAGGTCACGCGGCGCGAGTACCAGACCTTCATCGAGGCCCAACCCTTGGCGGCGCGGCGCGCCCTGCTGCCCCGAGGCTGGAGCTTGAACAGCGTCGGCAGCGTCCGCAACGACGAGCCCGAGCGGGGCCGCCACCCGGTGGAGTTCGTGAGCTGGGAGCAGGCCGCCGCCTACGCCCGCTGGCTCGGCAAGCGCCTGCCCAGCGAGGACGAGTGGGAGGCCGCTGCAGCCGGACCCGACGGGCGCGCCTGGCCCTGGGGCGACGAGTTCGCCGTAGGGCTGTGCAACGGCGCCAGCGCCAACCCGGGCCCGCTCCCGGTGGAGAGCTTCCCCGGCGCGCGCTCCGCCGCGGGCTGCTTCGACATGGCCGGCAATGTGTGGGAGTGGACCGCCACGCTGGAGGAGGGCCGCGACGTGAGCAGCCTGCCCGACGGACCCGTCAACCTGATCATCCGCGGCGGCAGCTGGCGCAGCTCGCGCGACAAGCTCACCACGCGCCACCGCTGGATCGCGCCCGGGCGGGCCACCTTCGCCCACCCGGGCTTCGACCGCCCGATCGGCTTCCGCTGCGCACAGGACCTGTGAACACAACGCCAACCACACCCGAGCCCGCCCCTCCCGGCGGACGCCTGGAGCAGGCCGGTCTGCTGCTACGCCTGGCGCTCGACCTGCTCAGCACCCCCTTTCATCTGCTGGCCTTTCTGCTCACGCGCGCTGCCGCGCGTCGGCGCCTGGCCCGTGACATCGAGGAACACCAATCATGAAGCAGCCCGGCACTCTGGTGGAGCACAGCGGCCAGTCCTATCTCTGCGTGGAGGGCGGCTTCAACACGCCCACGCGCACGGTGACGCTACTCGTCGACGGGGAGAACAGCTCCTTCCCCCACCGCGAGGACGATCAGCCCGTGACCTGGCGCGACCAGGGCGACTGGTTCCCCGTGGCCCGCTGGGACAACGGCGAGCTGCTGCTGCCCGACCCGCGCCACCGCGAGCACGCGACCCTGGCCGGCGAGCTGGTCGAGCGCTACCTGCAGTCCACCAGCGAGCCGCCGGAGGCCGCCTGGGCCCTGAGCGAAGGGCCGGGCAAGGGCTTCCGCGGGTACCTCAGGAGCATCCTGCCCCAGGGCCTGGCGGCGGAGCTGTACGAGACCCAGGAGCTGGCCGAGGAGGCGGGCGAGGGCGCCGAGCTGGTGCCCGTGCTCGACATCCCACGCTTCCTGACGCACCTGGCGCGTGAGGGTTACGCCGGGGCCCTGTGGAACGGCCAGCAGCCGCTCTTCTTCTGCCTCGACCAGGACGACGAGCTACAGTTCCTGCGCGTAGGCGAGGGCGGCAAGAGCAGCGTGTCGATGGAGCTGCTCGACCCGATCGAGGGCTGGATCGCCTACGACGGCGAGGAGCAGATCGACTTCCTCGACAACGGCGAGGCCTGCGACGCGCGCCTCGCGGAGTCCGTGGGCTGCCTGCCCATGCTGGGCTGGCCCGACGACGCGCAGCTGTGGTCCCCCGGCGCGTCCCCCAGCGAGCCCGTGGTCGTGACGGTGGAGGAGGACGCCCTCGACTACGCCCTGCTGTTCACCACCGAAGAGGCCGCCAAGGAGTGGATCGAGGAGGAGCAGGTCAAGGAGGACTGGAGCGCCCACGCCGTGGACGACCTGGACGCCTTCCTGTCCGCCGCCGGCGAGCAGGGCAACGGCGCGCTGCTCAACCCGGGCAGCCACCGCGCCCGCCGCGGCGTGCTCTGGCACGACGGCGAGCGCATCGTGCTCGACAGCTTCAGCGGCTTCTGGCAGCTCAATGAAGAGGGCTTCGCGCTGATCTCCGAGCGCAGCACCGACGGTGAGGACGACGACAGCGGACCAGACAAAGACTGACTGCGTGAACACGCCGCGACTGACCGCGGCGGCTAACGGAGGGAGCCGGCGAGAGAGGCGGCGACGTACGCCGCCTCTCTCAGCCCAATCGGTACACGAAGGGCGACTCAGGCACTCGCGCGATCCACCAAGCGAGAATGCCCAACACCACGAAGAACATCGCGATGACCGTGACCCAGATGTGCTGCTTGGTGCGCAGGAGCAGGATGAAGTCGTTCATGGTGTGAGTACCGCACGGGCGATGTCGTGCATGAGGGCCACCCGCGCACCGGGGTGGATGTGGCACACATCCAGCATGACTTCCCAGCCGATGATCCCGTCGGGGCAGCGCGCACGGTAGAGCGCTTCGGCATCGAGCAGGGTCAGGTCGTAGCGGGCGGCCAGTTCGCGCACGATGTCGTTGGACGTCTGATTCCCGCGCCGCGGGGTCCGATCGAAGCATGCGGCGTCGATCAGGAGCTGGGTAGCGCCCTCATCGTTATGTCCCAGCAGGTAGGTGCACAAGGCCAAGTTGAAGGTGGCCACGGGGTGGTTGTCGCAATCGATCAGCAGTTGCTCGAAGAGAGCTGCGGCGCGCTGCGTCGCCAGGGCCTCCTGCGGCGTAAGCTCTCGCTCGTGCAGGGCGGCGACTGCGTCGATCACGGGCCGCAGCGACGGCTCCCAACCGGCAGGATCGGTCCAGTGTGCACCCTCCACGATGGGAATGCGCTTGACGATGCCTGCGGGTGCCAGGGCGAGTGGCCCTGACAACGGGCGCAGGCGCGGCGCGCGATAGCTCTGGGCGCCGACCGCGTCGTCGGGCGCCGCTGGCCTGTCCCGACCTGTGTCTCGCCAGGCGTACCATCGCGGAGGCACGCTGGGCGAGAAGGCCTCCACAAAGCGCGAGGGGATGAGCTGCTGGGCCCATTCGAGGCGCTGCTCGAAGTCGGCCTGCATCTCGCCGCTCATCTCAAGCGGAAGGCCGCAGTCTCTGGGCCGAAAGAGCATGTTGCCGATGACCGTGCTCAGCACGATGCGTACCCCCGCAGCCTCAGCGAGTTCACACATGTGGGCCAGGTTCTCCGCGTACGCCTCGTAGAAGACCTGGGTCTGCACGAATGTGAGTTGATTGAAGCGCGCGCCAGGGCTGCGCCGCGCTTCTGGGCGCGGGGGCGCCAGGGGAACACCTGCCGGGCGGAAAGCCGTCACTGCCAGGTTGACGATGCGCACCTGCTGCAATCGGTCGAGGGCACGCAGCAGTTGGGCGGTGGCGCCTCTATCTGCCAGCTCCAAGGCGAAGCCGGACTCCACGAACTCATTGTGCCCCGAGTAGATCACGACCACGTCCGGCTCGAGAGCGAGCGCCTGCTCGAACAGGATCAGCACGCGCTCGCTGCCGTAGCCAGGACGCCCGAGATTGATCACCTCGTAGCCTGGATCTGGCGCGGCCTCATTCAGCGCCCGCTGCATCAGCTCCTCCGGGAAGCCCTGCGTGTTTGAGCCGCCGAACAGCAGCAGGCGCAGGCGCCCGTCCCTTGGGGGGATCTGCAGTTCCTTGTGAGTGTTCTCGATGCCTCGGAACTGCGTGCGCCAAGCACCTGGGCTCCCGTCGACCGGCACCAGGTACTGCGCATGCGGATCGAATCCTGCGGAGAGAGGCTGCCCACGTTCGGCGCCCAGCCCCAGCAATGAGAGCGCGGCTTCCAGGCTCAGCAGCAGGGCAATCAAGGGCGCCAGGGCAAAGGCACAGGTACGGAGCAGCGGCCGCGGGGCGGCGTGCGGCGCGCCTGCTTCAGGCGACTGGCCCATCGGATTCGGGGCTCACAGGAGGGCAGACGCTGCCGCGCGTGGGCTTGGTGCAGAGCGGCCCCGCTCAGGGCGCCCCCACCAAGCCCCGAGCGAGCAGAAAAGTGCTGAACTGCTCGGCCATCAGGGCGTGGCCCAGATCGTTCACGTGCGTCTCCCGCGGCCGAAACATGGGCGCGCGCTTGCCGGCCTCATTCACCACGTCAAACGCGTCGAGCACAGGAATGTGGAGTCGCTTGCAGGCCTTGATCAAGGCGCGCTGGGGGCGCTTCGTGTCGAACTCCTCAAGCTGCCGTCCCCGGGCCTGTGCGACGCGACGCAAGAGGGACTCGTCGATCTGGTACTCCGCCGGAACCAACAGGATCGCAAGTTTGGCACCCACGGCAGACGTGCTGTGCCGCAACCGGGCCAGAACGTCGTACATGCGTGAGACCGCCGACTCAAACAGCCCGGTGAGGTCCAGATCACAGACGGCCATTCGCCTGTAGACGATCCGATCGTGGTGCTCTTGCGTGAATGCCGGCCGCGACCGGTCGTACCTTGACCGGTAGTCAGCGATGACCGTGCCGCCCGCCTGGGCCTCATGAGCCACGGGTTGCACTTGGGCTACCGCACCTGGGCGGCCTTCTTGGCGCAACTCGCGCAGGATGCCGTAGTTGCGCATCAGGCGCACGCTGAGGAACAGTTGGGCGAGCCTGTCCAGCCCGCTGCGAGCCGAGAGTCCAGCCTGCACTTCAACCAAGTCGTTGCTCACTGAGACAGCCAGGATTACCAGGTCGGGCGAGAGGCGCGAGCCCTCAAGCTCCCACATGCGCCACTCGAAGTGGGGGCCGATGGCGGGAACGGCCAGGTTGATCAGCTCCAGGTTGTCCACGCCACGGGCGCTCAGGGAGGCCAACATGCGCGTGTGCCACAGCAACTCGTGCGGGATGCCCCCGGAGCGGAAGCTGCTGGAGTCGCCGAGGAGGACCACGCGCTGCGTTCCTGCCGCCTTGTGCGTGGCGTATTCCGGAGTCCGCAGTGCCTTGGAGTTGAGCACAAAGTCGCCGCAGGCCTCAAAAGGGCCATAGCCGTAGCGGCCGGCCTTCAAGAGACCCGGCAGGCTGGAGCAATCACCGAACTTGGTGTCTTCCCCCGGCATGTAGAGCAGGTTGTAGAGGCGCTCCTGAGCCAGGGACGTGTGCAACAGCCCCTCAAGCAGCGCCAGCCCGAGCAGCGGCGCGAGCGCCAGCACGATCCAGCGACCGCGGCGAGAAGGCGGCTTGGACATCGAGCGGGGTCGGCCGGAGGGTGGGCGCGATGCGTGGCCTCGTTCTGCTGGCCGCATGCCGCGAGACCTCAACAAGGGCGCAACTGTGGCATGTGGAGATACATCGAGGGCCGATTCCCAGGGCGATACGGGCGACTGTAGCACTCATTAGGTCGCCCGATCGACTCTGGGGGACGCGAGGGGCTTCCCGATGGCCCCGAACCCGCCGGATCGATTTCGGAGCGTGAGCAGCACCCCGCCGGCCTCCCGGCGGACCGGCAACTCGTGACGCAGCAGCTGGATCGCAGACAACGCCAGCGTGCATGGCTGTTCCGCCTTCACTCAGTCAACTCACCGAGCGAGCTGTCACGCCTGCCGTGCGCGGACTGGCCCGGTGCAAGCGAGGGCCGCTCGCCTTCTGCATGGGCACTGATTCCCAACAGGCTCAGCGTCAGAGCCGCGGGTGCACCGGATGCAGCCGCGTCGACTTCCCCCATCCGTCGTCCAGCGACCGCGGACAGCAAGCACGGGAGGCTAAAACACCGAGTAGACGAAGGGCGCCACCAGGGGCGCGGCTTGGAGCAGCACGCAGACCACGGCGGTCGGCAGCAGGATCAACACCACGGGAACCAGCCACCAGTACGGACCGTTCCACAGGGCACTCAGCAGCTCGGCTACCGTGGCGGCTCCGCCCCGTAATGCGTTGATCCATGTCATTCTGATGCGTCCTTTGCCCACGGGCCAGCATGCGCGAAGGGACATCATCGGCCGGCCCCGGTGAAATGCTAGCGTGGTCTCTTGGAATCGGCCCTGAGCTGTGAGGCGCTCGCCTGCCCCCGTTGCGGCATGCACTTGCCCAGCCCGACGGATGGGATCTGCCCCGGGTGTGCCCTGACGTTCAGCTGGCGTGCAGGCGTACTCGATGTCATCGGCGGGGCCCAGCGCGAATCCGTCGCTTCCGAAGTAGAGGCCTTCTACGCCAAGAGCCCCTTCCCTGGGTACGCCGCGGGGGACGACGAGCGCACGATCCTGGGGCGCGGACGGGCCAGCCCGTTTCTGCGCGCGCTGGACGCCGACCTGCCCACCGACGCCCAGGTGCTCGATATCGGCTGCGGCACGGCTCAGCTCGCTGCGTTCCTGGCCCTCTCGGCACCCCGCCGTCGAGTGCTCGGCGTGGATGGCTGCCGCTCGTCGCTGGAGCACGCCGCTGCGTTTCGTGATCGGGCCCGGGTGAGCAACTTGCACCTGGTGCGCGGCGACCTGTTCGAGCTGCCGCTAGCGCCTGGGCAGTGGCCCGTGGTCATCAGCCGCGGAGTGGTGCATCACACGCCTGACCCCGACCGGGCCATGGGTGAGGTGGCAGGCCTGGTCGCACCCGGTGGCGTCCTGGTCCTCGGGTTCTACGAGACCTGGGCTCGGGCATTCCATCGGCTGCGCCGTGCGTTGGCCCGTTTGCCAGGGCGCTCCCGAGCGCGACCCTTCGCGCTGCTGGACCCGCTGTTGCGGCGGGGCGTGCTCGACGCTGAGAAGCGACGCATCTGGATCGAGGACCAGTACCTGCACCCGGCCGAAGTCTCACTGCCCCTGCCCCACGTCGTGAAGATCCTGGCCCAGCATGGCCTGCACACCCTGCGCAGCGTGCCGCCGGTGCTCCACGCGGGCATGCTCGCTGACGGCGCAGCCCTCGGCTCATCCGCAGCACGTTCCGCTCGCCTGAGCTGGCTAGCTACGGGCCCCGTGGACCCGGACGCCGGACTGGTCTGCGTGGTGGCCCGGCGTTCGTAGCAGGACAGCATGGCAAAGTGCCCGGCGGGCTCGCGGCGGACCGCCGGCACGGCTTGCTCCCGTTGGTGGGCAACGCGGCGCCGTCGAAGTGCGGAAGAGCGGCTGTCAGCGCGTGTAGATCCGGTTGCCCGCGACCAGGACTTGGAGCGTGCTGCGCTCGAAGGCGTCAAGGGCCTCTCGCTCGCTGCGCACGGCGGCTGCGCCCTGGGTCCGGAAGGTCTCGGCGCGCAGCAGAGGGCCCTGGCCAGCGGCGTCGAGTGACATCAACAAGGCGTGCAACTCAGGTTGGGCCTCGCGCTGGACCAGCAACAGGCGCACAGTCCCGTCGGGCGCGGCCCGCAACTTGCTGTCGGATCGCACCCGAGCCAGTGGAACCGTGGCATTCGGGAACAGTTCGGCTTGGCCCGGCAAGTCAAACAGGCTCGCTGCCTGCTCGGCAGGCACGGCGTAGCGCGGCAGCCGCCAGGCAAACTCCCCACGCAGAGCTGCCAGCGGATCCTGCCCATGACTCGGGTGAGCCAACAGCACGCGTGCCCCCCCGGGATCAGGCCCCAACGGCAAGGGCCCCTGGACGAACGCCACGCTGGCACCATCGCTGAGCTGAGTCACCAACTCGTCGCGCAACTCGTCTTGCGAGCGCGGAGTGCCCCTGGGCGAGCCCGTCTCGTCGTGGGTCGGCAAGCCCCCCAGGCCGGGGCCCGGGGGCAGCTGGCGGGTCGCTCGTCGCAGGCGGTTTGAATCACCCTCCTTGGAGAGCAGGCTGTGGGCCAGCAGGGCCGCACCCAGGGCTGCCCCGTCGTCGCCGGGCGCCGCTGGGGCAAAGACCCGGGCGAAGGGCCCGTCGACCGAAAGTCGAGCCAGCAGGCGGGCGTTGCTTGCCAGCACCCCTCCCACGCAGAGCGCCTCACCCGGCGCTCGGCGATAGAGTTCGCTGGCCAGGGCCAGAGCTCGCTGCTCGAGCACGGCCTGCAGGCTGGCGGCCAGCACCGCATGGCGCCGGTCCTCCCCGTCCACGAGCAAGGGGCTCTGGCTGCCGCGACGCTGGCCCAGCGCGCGCGCCAGCCCCGGGCCGGCCAGTTGATCCCCATCGAAGGCGAAGTGAAACGCCTCGCTGTCCACTTCGAAGCTGCCGTCTTCCGCGGCGGGAAGCAGCGCTCCCAGGGCCTCTGCCTGATCGGGACTGCCCCAGGCCGACAGGTCTTCCACAAGGGCCTCGTCCGAGCCAGGCTCGAAGCCCAGGAACTGCGTCAACGCAGAAGCCACCAGCCCCAACGAGTGGGGGAACGGCAGCTCGGACAGGGCCGTGAGTTGCTGACCTTCGCCCTGGGCCATGAGCGTGGTGGCCCAGTCGCCCACGTCGTTGAGCACGAGCACGGCGGCCTGCTCGAAGGGCGAGGTCAAAAACGCCGTGGCGGCGTGGCAACGTGCCCGGTCGATGAACAGGACCCGGGTGGGGTCGAGCCCCAGCTCACCGGCCAGGCGATCTCGCACCCAGAGCCGATCTCCGAGCCACCGGAAGAGATCCTTGGAAAAGGCCCGCCCCGAACGGGGGAAGGCGCGCAGATGACTGACGAGGACGCGCTCGAAGGCGCGCAGAGGCTTGCCTTGGAACACGACGTGTTCCAGGTCGGTGGGTACGAGCCCAGCGGCACTCAGGCAGTGGCGAACGGCCCTCAGGGGGAGGGCCGCGTCGTGGGGCTCGCCGCTGAATGACTCTTCGCGTGCGGCAGCCACAGGCACGCCGTCGACCAGCAACACCGCCGAGGCGTCGCGGTGATATGCCGAGACAGCGAGCAGCGCCATCAGGCCTGGTCCTGCAATCCCGTCACTGGCGCGGGCTGCTGCCAGCCGCGGGGCGGGCGGTTGCGGCGGGCGAGCAGGCCGAAGGGCATGAGCAGCGTGAGGTAGAGGACCTGCAGCAGCAGGCAGCTGAAACCTGAGGCCGAGCGCAGGCCCAGCCGTCGCCAAGCGCCCACGAAGCGCGAACTCCTGGCGGCTCTGAGCTCACGCTCCACTTCCTGGGCGAAGCCCTGCTGCCGCCATTCGTCGAGGAATCGACGCGTGTACGCCACGTGGTAGCGCTCGTCCTTGAGGATCTCGTCGAACACGGCCTGGGTCCCCGGGTCGTGGGCGGTCTCTTTCGAGAATCGGGCGAACAGCTCCTCGGCCTTCAACTCGGCCACATGCAGCATGGCGACGTAGGCCACCACGCCGCGCGTGTCGAGCAACTCGTCGCTGAGGAATCCGTGGGCATCCTGGCCGTCCGACTCACGGCCCGTAGACACGTCCCAGAGCCGTTCGACCTGGGAGCCGTCCGCAGCGCCTGCATCGGCGACCTCCGCGCGCACCTGCGCGGCACGGTCCCTGAACAAACGCGCGTGCCTGACCTCGTCATCGGCGTGTTTGAGCAAGTGCTCCCTGAGTCCATCGTCCTCGACCTGGGCGGCGCAGGCCAACAGGTTCTTGCCACCGTCAGCCTCGGTGGCCGAGAAGGCCAGCAGGGTGCGATACCGCCGCACCGGGTCGCGCCAAGCCGCGCGCGAGCGGGAGGGCAACAGAGACACAAGCACGGACATGAGGCCTCCCACACAGGAACAGCGGTTCGTTCAGCTCGCTGACATCGCCGAGCGGGAGCGAATGGTAGCAGGCCCTCAGCAGTCGCCCAGGCAGACGCGGCCGGGGAGGGCAACGTGGCGAGCTGACCTGGCTGGACCATGAACTCAATCAACGCAAGAGGGCGAGCTCTCAGCCCTCGCCCAGCCCCGCCAGCACCTGGCCAAAGCCCGGCCACGACACCGCGCCGGCGCCGTCGTCGGGCTCGGGCGACAGACCGCTGACGTGGCGAGCCACGTCGGCGCACAGCGCCAGGCGGTGATCGACGGGGTCGCGCAGCGGCGGCGCCGAGAAGGCGCGCACGCCGGTGATGGAGAGGCTGTCGCCGTCCACCACGACCGGCACGCCCAGGCTGCCCAGCAGGCGCGCGATGCTGGCCACGCGATCGGTCTCCTTGACGCGCAGCTCGGCCAGGCCCTCGAAGCGACTGGTGCCCTGGGCGCGGGCGGCGGCCAGGGCCAGCATGGGCAGCTCGTCCACCAGGTCGGGCACCTCGTGCGGCGAGACGCTCAGCGCGCCGAGCTGGCCTTCGTCGGCGGCGCGGATGTGCAGCGTGCCGACGGGATCGACGCCGTCCTCGCGCAGCGCTTGCACCGTGATCGGTGCGCCGGCGCGGATCAGCACGTCGAGCCAGCCCGTGCGGCGCGGCCACAGACCGACACCCGGTAAGGCCAGCTCGCTACCCGGGGTGAGCAGCGCCGCCAGCACCAGGAAGGCCGCGGCGCTGGGGTCAGCGGGCACGTCGATCTGCGCGGCGGCCGGACGGCCGGGGTGCAGCGTGATGCGCGCGCCGTCCACCTGGCAGCGCACGCCAAACGCGGGCAGCATGCGCTCGGTGTGATCGCGGGTGGGCACGGGCTGCTCGACGGTCAGCGGGCCGTCGCACACCAGCCCTGCCAGCAGCAGCGCCGACTTGACCTGGGCCGAGGGCACCTCCACGCGCAGCTCGCCGCCGGACAGCGGCGCGCCCTGCACGGCCAGCGGCAGGCGCTCGCCGTCGATGCGCGCGCCCAGGTTCGCCAGCGGCGCACACACGCGCCCCATGGGGCGAGCGCGCAGGGACTCGTCCCCGGTCAGCGCCCAGCGCCCGCTGCGTCCGGCCAGCAGGCCCAGCAGCAGACGCGCGGCGGTGCCGGCGTTGCCGCAGTCGAGCGGCGCGCTCGGGCTGAGCAGCTCGTCCGTACCCAGCACGGCCAGCTCGCCGCCCCGCTGCCAGCGCACCCGCGCACCCAGGGCCCGCACGCAGCGCGCGCTGGAGCGGGTGTCGAGCGCGTCCAACGCGCCGCGAACGAGCGTCTCGCCCGAGGCCACCGCCCCCAGCAGCAGCGCGCGGTGCGTGACCGACTTGTCGCCGGGCACACGCGCCTCGCCCCGCAGCGGCCGCGGCGTCAGCACCCCCGCGCCCTCCGGCCGGTAGCGGCCGCGCGCGCACGGGCCCGGCGAGGGCTCGCCCCGAGCCCAGCTAGCAGCCCGTGGCGCAAGTCATTCCGCGCGCCGCGGCGCTCTCGTAGCGCAGGCCCGCTCAAACCGGGAACTCCTCGTCGGCTCCGCCCTGCCTGCGCTGCTGCTTGACGGCGGCCTTCTCGCGCTTGGAGCGCTCGCGCTCTTGCTTGCGCAGCTCGCGCTCGTCCTTGCCGCCCTTGCGCAACAGGGCCCGGTCCTCGTCGGAGATGCGCTCGTAGCCCGAGACCTCGGCGTCGTCGTCCGTGTCGGGCGTGAGGCCCGTGACGAAGGTGCCCAGCACGCGCCCGCCCGCGTTGGTGATGGCGTCCACGGAGCTGGTCACCAGCTCGCGCGGCGCGGTCTGCAGGCGCACCACCAGGATGGCGCCGTCACACTGCGCGGCCAGCACGCAGGGGTCGGTGAAGGGGTTCACCGGCGGGGAGTCCAGCACGATCCACGAGTAGCGCCGCTTCAGCTCGCCCAGCAGGTGGGCGAAGGCGTCGCTGCCCAGCACCTCGGCGGGGTTGGCCGGCTCGCGCCCGGAGTGAACGCAGTCAAGCCCGGGCAACAGCGTCACCATGGTGGCTTCGTTGAGCGCGGCCTTGCCCTCCAGCACCTCGGTCAGCCCGACGCGCGGGGTGCACCCCAGCAGTTGGGCCTGGCTAGGCGAGCGGCTGTCGGCATCGACGATGCACACGCGCTGCCCGGGCAGTTCGGCCAGGCAGGCGGCCAGGTTGGTGGCGGTGGTGGACTTGCCCTCGCCCTTGCGCGCGCTGGTGACCACGATGGCCCAGGGCGCGCCGCCGGGGTTCATGGCCGAGAGCGTGGCGCGGAAGGCGCGGTACTGCTCGGCCTGCAGGCTGTGCGGTTGGTGGTAGATGATGACGTGGCCATCGATGCGGCTGAGCAGGCCGCCCGGGCGCTCGAACGACTCCGACTCAAGCTCGGGCTCGGCATCGGGGGCCGCGGGGTCGCCGCGCCGGCGGCCGCCGGGGCGGAGCTTGCTGGTCGCGCCCGCCGAGCTGAGCTCGAGCGGGCCGGCGGGGTCCTCGGCGCCGCGCCGTTCGCCGGCGCGATCGGGGCCCCCCGACGCTCCCTCGACGTACGCCGAGGGCACGCCGTCAGGCGCGCTGCGACGCGGCGTGAGCGGCGTCCCGTCCTCCAGCCGTGCGTCGTCATCGGCCGCCGTGCTGCGGAGAGGCTCGACCGGGGCTTGATCGTCGGCGCCCCCGTCGGCATCCGCGTCGGTGCCCGCGTCAGTGCCCGCGTCGGCAGGTGTTTCGTCGCCCACGGTTTCGTCGCTCGCTGCCGCGTCGGCCGAAGCCGCCTGGCCCGGCCCCGCGTCAGTCGCAGGCTCCAACGGCTCGCGTGGTATCGCTCGTTCGTCGTCGGGTCGGCGCGCGTCGGCGCCAGAGCTCATGCCTTCGCTGCTGTCCGGCTGCTCGTCGATCACATGCGTTCTCCCAAGGGACCGCCCAGGCGACTGACCAGTTCGGCCGTGGTCACCAACAGCTCGTCGTCGTTGTCGCGCAGGCGGTCACTGGCGGCGCGGGCTGCCCGGGACTGGCGTCGGCAGGCGCCCTGGGCCAACAGCAGCTCATCCGCGGCGGCCTCCTCGCCCAGCGATTCGAACACCGCGCTGGCGCGGGACAGCACGGCGGCCTGGGCGTAGATCGCCATGGCCTGATCGGAGAGCGCCGCGCACACGAGCTGCCGCGCGCGCAGCCCCTTGCCGTGCTGCTGAACCGCGCGCGCCGTGGAGACCGCCAGTTCGGAGCCGCCCATGGCCAGCGCCAGGGCCTCGGCCTGCAGCGCCGCGGGTACGGGCAGCGGGTCGGGCCCCTCGCTGCCGCTGATGCGTCGGCCATAGGGGCTCATGGGCTCGACCCCAGCGCCCCCCGCGCGCCGGCCGGCCTCGGCCGCCCCCGTGGTCGCCACCATGATGCGCAGGATCTCATTGGTGCCTTCGAAGATCATGTTGACGCGCGCGTCGCGCAGCATGCGTCCGAAGGGGTAGTCGCTGGTGAAACCGTTGCCCCCCGCGATCTGCACCGCGTCGTTGACCACCGACCAGAGCGTCTCGGTGCCAAAGATCTTGCACAGCGCCGACTCCAGCGCGAACTCGGCGGCGGCGTCGCTGCCCTCGCGGTCCATCAGCCCGGTGGTGAGGAACAGCATGCACTCGAGGGCGTGCAGGTCCTGCGCCATGCGCGCCAGCTTCTCCTGGATCAGCTCGAAGCGCGCGATGGGCTGGCCAAACTGCTCGCGCTCGGCCGCGTAGCGCGCGGCCTCTTTCAGGATGAACCGGCCGGCGCCGAGGCAGTTGCCCGCCAGCCCCGTGCGGCCCGAGTTGAGCACCTCCAGCGCCAAGCGGAAGCCGTCGCCGGGCGGCCCCAGCATGTTCTCGGCGGGCACCACCACGTCCTCGAACAGCAGCGGCACGGTGGAGCTGCCGCAGATGCCGAGCTTGTCCTCCTCGGCCCCCGGCACGTAGCCCATGCTGCGCTCCACCAGGAAGCAGCTGATGGAGGGTCGCCCGTCGTCGCGCGGATGGTCGGGCGTGCGCACGAAGACGGTGATCAGATCGGCCAGGCCGCCGTTGGTGATCCACAGCTTCTCGCCGTTGAGCACGTAGCTGCCGTCGTCGCGCCGCGTGGCCGTGCAGCGCAGGGCCTGGGCGTCGCTGCCCGCGTCGGGTTCGCTCAGGGCGAAGGCCGCCTTGAGCTCGCCGGTGGCCAGGCGCGGCAGGTAGCGCTGCTTCTGCTCGTCGCTGCCGCGCAGCAGCAGGGCCTTGATGCCGATGGTGCTGTGGCCGCCCGAGAGGATGGCGGTGGCGCCGTCGTAGCGCGCCAGGTCGACGCCCACGCGCACGTACTGGCTGGTGTTCAGGTCGAGGCCGCCGTAGTCCTCGCTGATGCGCAGGCCAAACAGGCCCACCTCGGCCAGGCCGTCCAGCACCTCCTGGGGGATGGCGTGGGCCTGGTCGATGGCGTCCGGATCGATCTTGTCGGCGGCAAAGCGGTCGAGAGTCTCGCGCACCATGGCCAGCAGCTCAGCCCGCTCGGGATCGAGGAACGGGAACGGCAGCACGGCGGCGGCGGACAGCTCGCCCAGGAAAAGGTCCTTCACGACGGAAGCGCTCATCCGCCCATCATCGGGAGCGGGGGCCTCCGGGTGAAGAGGCAACGGGCTGAACGATCTGGAGAAGTCGCGGACCAGCATGCAGAAGCGTCCTTGAGGGGCCCTGCGGCGACGTCTGCGGCGCGCGCTTGACCAGGGCCCTCCATGCGTGCATGAATAGGCGCTCCGGTGGCCTCACGGTCGCCACGTTCTTTTCTTACCTGCTGTCCTGTTGTTCTCGGCCCCCGGGGAAGACGGTGTAATTCCGTCGCGGTCCCGCCGCTGTGAACGGAGGCGACGGACGCTGGGGAGCCGCTCACACGAGCGAGGTCCCGGTCACTGCCTGCAGCATCAGGCGGGAAGGCGCGTCCCGAGGTCATCCTCCGTGAGCCAGAAGACCCTGGTCGACGAACTGTCTTGCGCATTCCCCGGATCTGGGATTCCGTAAACGTCCGTCGGACGCGGCGTCGCCAGTCGACGCCTCGAGTGGCCGCCTTGGCCCCCGCTCTGCGGGGCGTCCCGGCGGCCATTTTCATTTCCTGCGGACAGGCCCTCCCGTGGAGGCGCTCCTTGGTCTCAACTCACTGACTCTGGAGTCCCCCGTGACCCATCTCACCTCGCAGCACCTGCTCGTGCCCGCCCTGCTGGGCGCCCTGTGCCTGCCGGCCCTCGCCGGCGAGATCACCAAGCCGTCCGGTTTCAACATCGAGACCATGGCCAGCGCCGGCCCCGTGGTCGAAGTGCTGGCTGACGGCTCCTTGCTGCTGGCCAGCGCCGGCCCCACGCTCACGCGCCAGGCTCCCGACGGCACGCTCACGCTGTTCGCCGAGGGCTTCAGCTCCATCGACGGCGTCTCGCAGTCGACCCTCAGCGGCGACATCGCCGTGGGCGACCTGTTCAGCCCGGACATCCTCTGGCTGCTGCGCGACCTGAACCACGACGGCGACGCGCTCGACCCCGGCGAGCGCACGGTGTTCCCGAGCACGCACCCGCTGCTGGCCAACGGGCGGCCGGCCCTGGCCTTCGACGTGGCCTACGAGCCGGGTACCGACACGCTGTACATGATCGGCACCACTCAGTTCATCTCGGGTGAGACCTCGTTGCCGGCCATCGTGCGCCACGCCGACGGCGCGGGCGGCGTCTACTTCGACGAGCTCGGTTTCTCGGGCGGGCTGGCCTTTCGCGAGGGCGTGCTCTACGCCGGCAGCCTCCACAGCACGTTCTTCGTGGGCGAGGTCTTCGCGCTGCAGGACATGAACGACGACGGCGACGCCATGGACCCCGGCGAGAACGGGCTCTACGCCACCGGCCTCACCGGCGCCAGCGGGCTGGCCTTCGCGCAGGACGGCAGCCTGTGGATCTCGGGCGGCTCGAGCCCCTCGTTCGCGGGCTGCGTCGGGCGGCTGCTGCCGGACAGCAACGCGGACGGCATGGCGGACGGCGTCGAGGAGTGCGTCTTCGAGGGCTTCGCGTACAGCGGGGGCCTGACCTTGTTCGAGGGCGCGGGCGGCTTCAACCCGGGCGCCGACGGCGAAGGCGAGCTGTGGATCGGTGACTTTGGCTTCCAGGGCAACGACATCGCACGCAGCGCGCCCCTGGCCGAGACGGAGGTCGTAGGCAACGTCGCTCTCAACGAGGTGATCGATGTCATCGTGCGCGGCGCAGCCTTCGCTGACGGCATGTTCGTGATCTCGCTCGACACCAGCGGGCCGACGTTTCCTGGCATCGGCGACCTGTGCGCCGGCTTCAACGACCTGCACGCCATCTCGCCGCTGATGGACCTGGGGCCGGACGGCGAGGCCACCTGCCGCATGTCCCTGCGCGACCTCGAGTTCCTGCAGGGACGGCCCCTCGTGATCCAGGCCTTCACGCTCGAGGACGGCGTCTTCGGCATCGGCAACGGGCTAGAGTTCATCTTTGGCTCCTGAGTACTCTCCATCGAGGCGCCGGGCGTCGGTGGCGGGAGTCGCGATTGACCTGCTCCCGTGTCCCCCCAGCACACCGGCCCCGGCCGCCTCTTCCCCCCGACGCATCCATGCTTGAAGAAGAAAGGAGAGACCCATGGTCTCCCTGAACACATCCGGCCCGCGCAGCAGGCGCTGCGTGGCAGCGCTGGGGCTCGCGGTCCTGACGCTGGCCACGGGCTTCACCCTGATGGGCACGCCCTACGCGGACGTGGTCACGTCGCTGAACCTCGGTCCGTTCGCGGACTACGGCGTCGATGACAACATGCTCGGTCCACCCAAGGGCAATAGCTCCGGCGGCGGCGCGCTGGACGTGTTCACGCTCGGCATCGGTGGCGAGGCCGTGTTGCACCTGGACACCCCCGCGTGGAACGGCCCCGGCACCGACCTGATCGTGTCCGAGAACCCGTTCATCATCCAGGGCAGCGACTGGGACGCGTACATCGACCTGGCCTACGTCGAGGTCTCCAGTAACGGAAGCGACTTCGCGCGCTTCCCCACCGACTTCGAGGGCCCCGCGGGACCGTACATGCAAGGCGGCATGCAGCTCGGCTCGGACATGACCTACTACAACGGCTTCACGGGCGTTCATCCCGTGCTGGCAGCGCTGCCCTTGATCGACCCGCTGGACGTGGTCAAGGCCGGCGCGGATGCCTTTGACTTCGCGGATCTCCTGGGGCACCCGCTGGTGCTCTCGGGCGAAGTCGAGCTCGACTACATCGAGTGGGTGCGTCTGGTGGACGTTCAGGCCGGCGTCGATCAGGACGACGACGGCACGATCATCTGGGACTGCGGCAACCCCGTCTTTGCGGCGGCGGACATCGACGCCATCACCGCGGTCAACAGCGCGCTCAACGACTCCACCGGACGACCGCGGGTGGAGCTCTCCCTCGATGACACGACCGGCCTGCTGCGCCTGCGCCTGGAGGACGACGAAGGCCTGGCCGACATCAAGCTGGGCCTGAATGCGTCCATCAATGGACTCAGCGTGCCCTTCGGCTTACTGCTGGAGTTCTTGGTCATCACCGAGATCGACGCCTTCGGCGCCACGCTGGAGACGGGCCCGTTTCCACCGGGCTTCGAGCGCATGCTCCTGAAGATCTCCGCCGTGGACAGCGACGGCCAGACTCGCGGCGACGCGATCTTCCTGCCCTGATCGCGGGCCTCGCTCGCACGCCCCGCTCGCACGCCTCGGTCGTGCACCCCGGGCTGTTAGACTCCCACGCTCGTCGCCCGAGGAGCCTGCCGAACCGTGACCACCGCTGCCGAGCTCGCACCCATCTTCGAGGATCTGGAGCTGGGTGGAGGCACGCTGCCGGTGCTGGCGCTGGCGGGCGCCGGCGACGACCCGCACCCGGCCCTGGCCCCCTTTGGGGCGCACTCGGCGGTGCTGGCGGTGCTGCCGGGTCACGTGGATGACCTCAGCCTGGCTCGGCTGCGCGACCGCCTCTGGCCCGCGCGGCACCTGACGGCGATCTACCGCACCAGCAGCGACGGCGCGGTGCAGCGCAGCCTGCTCTCCGGGCAGACGTCGTTGGCCGCTCCCATCCCCGGCGAGCCGCGCACGCTGCTGTTCCTGCGCGACCGCGACGCCGCCATGGGGCGCAGCACCACCGTGGCCAAGTTCGACGCCAACGCCGAGGGCTGGAACGGCGTGCCCGGCACCGCCACCTACGGGCACTACCGCTGGATGCGCCGGCTGCTGGCCCAGATCGCCAGGCCCGGGCGCGGCACGCGCGTGCTGGACGCGGGCTGCGGCGCTGGCTGGGTGGGCATCGAGGCCGCGCGCCTGGGGGCCATGGCCTCCGCCTTCGACCCCAGCCCCGAGATGGTGCGCATCGCATTGTCCAACGCCCAGAGCCAGGGCGTCGACCTGGACGCGCGGGTGGGCTTCGTCGAGGACGT
>QNBX01000050.1 GCA_003644265.1 Planctomycetota bacterium | reverse complement strand
GCCCCCCGTGGTGACCCGCCCGTGGCCCGCCGTTGACCCGGGCCGCCGCCACGACCAAGGTGAGCGCTGTCCCTCGCTCTCTGGAGTCCTCCGGCATGGCCCGATCCAAGCGCTCGCCCCTGGGGTTGCTGCTGGGTCTGGGGGCGCTGCTGGCGTGCGTGGCCGTGGTGACGCTGATCTTCATGGATGGCCCCGAGCGCGCCGCGGGCGCCGACCCGTTGCTGGTCGAGCGCGGCGGCGAACGTGGCATGCAGGTGCCCGACCCCGTGGCCGGCGGCTCGCAGGGCACCCAGCCCTTGCTGACGGAGCGCGCGGTACCCGTCCCGCTCGAGACGCCGCCGCGGGGGAGCGCGAGCGCTGCGGGCCGGCGCGTCAGCGGCACGCTGCTGCGGCGCTCCGATCGCTCGCCCCTCAGCGACGCGCTGATCGAGGGCCGGCACGGCCAGACGCACAGCGACGACCAGGGTCGCTTCGCGCTGCCCGACGTGGGCGCCGATGAGCTCAGCCTGGTCATGACTCCCGACCGCCAGCCCAGCGTGGATCGGCGGCCCCGCGTGGTGGACCTGCCCGCGGACGCGGGCGACCTCGACGGGCTGCAGTTCATCTTGGACACCGGCTGGTTGCTGGAGGGGCGCGTCACGGGCCAGGCGGGGGAGCCGGTGCCGGAGGCCCGCGTGCTGCTGCGCCGCGGTCCCCAGGAGCACGGGCATCACTACCTGCGCGCCGACGCACAGGGGCGGTTCTCCATGCGCGATGTGGTGCCGGAGTCGCAGGCTCGCCCGTCGCTGCTGCTGGAGGCCAAGGGCGAGTTCCATGGGCCCATGCAACTGCTGGTGGATCTGCCCGCCGAGACGCGTCGGGTCACCGGCGTCGACCTCGTGCTGCCGGCCGCGGGCGTGCTGGAGGGGCAGCTGTTCGATGTCCAGGGAGCGCTGCTGAGCGGCGGCATGGTGCGCCTGCCGTGGCTGGTCTCTGACGGCTGGGTGCAGGACGCCGCGCCCGAGCTGGAGGCGGCCGTCGGCGTCAAGCGTCGCTATCGCATCGAGGGCGTGCCTCCCGGGACCTACGTCGCGCTGGCCTCAGCGGGCGACTCGTCTCCCCGACGCAGCGGCGAAGCCTGGGAGGGCCTGCTCGTCAGCAAGCCGGGCGTGTTGCTGGAGGCCGGCCGCGTGACGACCCTGGACTGGAACCTGTCTGCCCCCGCGCGTGTGCGCGGCCGCGTGACGGACGCGGCGGGCAACCCCTTCGAGCAGGCCGATGTGGAGGCGCTGTGGCAGCTCGTGCTGCCCGCGCCCGGGCGCTTCGGCAGCTGGACCAGCGCGCTCCGGCACGCCACGGCCCGCAGCCGCGAGCGCGTGACCGGCGGGCTGGAGACCGTGCTCACCATCCGCGTGGGCCAGACCAGCACCCTGCGGGGAGGGGGCTACGAGCTGACCTACCTGCCGCGGGGAGAGCTGCTGCTGCGCGCCACGACGACGGCCGGCGGCGAGCTGGCGCCGGCAGAGCGCGAGCTGCAGCTCGGGGGCGGCGAGGACCTGACCGGGGTCGATCTGATGCTGGGCCGTGGACTCTCCATCAGCGGTCAGGTGCGGGACGAGCAGGGGCGCCCGCTGCTCGAGGCGCGCGTGCTGCTGGTGCCTCAGAGCGACGTCTTCAACTACCGGGAGGACGACTTCCGCGACGTCGGCGCGGACGCTGGCTTCTCGCTCTCGGGGTTGTCGGACGGGAACTACACGCTGCTGGCGCGCTGCCCGGGCCACCGGGACGCGCTGCAGCAGGTGCCCGCCGGGGCCGTGGGCCTGAGCATCACGCTCAGCCCGGCGCCCCTGCTGGCCGGCCAGGTGCTCGTCGCGGCGAACGCCTCGCCGCTGCCGAGCTACCACCTGCGCATCGAAGACGAGGCCATGTTCATGGAGGCCGACATTGACCACTCCGAGGGCCGCTTCGAGGTGGACAGCCTGGGCGCGGGCACCTACACGGTCACGATCCGCGCCGCGGGCTACGCGCCGGAGGTGCAGGCCGGCGTGGTGCTGCGGCGAGGCGAGGCCACGGAGCTCACGCTGCTGCTGCGGCGCCGGTGAGTCCCGGGGTCGGCAGGCTGGGCAGGCTCGCCCCGACAGGGTTGTGTTTGCTGATACGATCCGCGGCCATGGCTTGGCGCAACCCACTGACGACCCTGGCTGTCCTGGGCCTGACGCTGGTGGCGTTGCCCGCGTGCGATCCGGCGCGTCCGCTGGCTGCAGACCCGCTGGCGGCGCGTCCCGGCGCGCACCTGGTGCTGGTCTCCGTGGACACCCTGCGCGCCGATCACCTGGGCTGCTACGGCTACGAGCGTGACACCAGCCCCACGCTCGACCGGCTCGCGCAGCAGGCGCTGCTGTTCGAGGACGTGACGGCCACGTCGTCCAGCACGGCGCCCTCGCACATGAGCATGTTCAGCGGCGTGTTGCCGCGCGTGCATGGCATCAAGAACGCGGTCACCCACAATCAGGCGCCGCGGGTGCGGCTGCTGGCGGAGATCCTGCGCGAGCAGGGCTACCGCACGGCGGCCTTCGCCGATGGCGGGCTGGTGACCGCGGCGGCTGGCTTTGACCGCGGGTTCGCGCAGTTCGACTCGCGCTACGAGTTCTTCGACGACAAGCTCGACCGGGTGCAGGCCTGGCTGGACGCGGCGCCCGACGAGCCCAGCTTCTTGTTTGTGCATACCTACGGCGTGCACGCGCCCTACATCCCCACGCGCGCGCACGATCTGTTCACGGACGCGCAGTACTCCGGCCGGCTGGCGGGGCGCGAGTACGTGCTCGAGACGCGGCTGCGTGAGGGCCGCTTCAAGAGCCTGGCCCGGCTGATGGACGCCTTCTGGGAGGGCCGCTCGCGCCTCGACCAGGCCGACATCCAGCAGCTCGTTGGTCTGTACGACGGCGCGATCCACCGCGTCGACGCTGGCCTGGGGCGCTTGATCGAGATGCTGGAGCGCAAGGGCTGGCTGGATGACGCCTGGCTGGTGATCACCTCCGATCACGGCGAGGCCTTCCGAGAGCACGGCACGTTTGAGCACCGCCGCGTCATGCAGGAGGAGCTGGCGGTCCCGCTGCTGGTGCGCCCGCCGGGTGGCCTGCCCGAGGGGCTGCGCCTGAGCTGGCCGGTGACGCAGCTTGACCTGACACCGACGTGCCTGGCCGCGCTGGGACTGCCGCCGGAGCCGGGCCTGCAGGGACGGGCGCTGTGGCCGCTGGACGCGCCCACCCAGCGCACCCGCTACGCCTCCGGCGGGGACGGCATGGTCTTCGATGTCGTGTTGGAGCAGGGCAAGAAGTTCATCCTGCGCCGTGGCGAGCCGGGCGCGCTGTACGACCTGACGGCCGACCCTGGCGAGCAGACCGACCTGCTCAGCGTCGACCCGGCGCCGCCGTGGCGCGCGCTGCTGGAGCGTCGGCTGGCCGGCGCCATCGAGGCCAGCGCCGCCCTGCGCGTGCACTTCGGCGACCCGCAGCAGGGCGACGCCATCAGCGACGAACAGCGCTCCATTCTGGAGGCCCTCGGCTACCTGCGCTGAGGCGTGAGGGCTCCCGGCTCGCTCGCCACGGGAGGCCATGCGGGCGGCGCGCGCTGCTCTGTGAAGCCTCGCCTTCGTCCCGTGGCTAGCCGTCGTTAGACTGCGCCGGTCCCGGCGGGCCGACGAGTCCGTGGGTAGCGTGTCCCTCGCGTCTCGGGTAGGTCCTCATGCTTGGTCTCGTGTTGACTGCCGGCTCGCACGCGCCGCGGCCCTTCCTCGCTCGTGCCGTTCGTGCCGTTCGTGGGCGCGCGCTTACGGCGTCGCTGGTCGCCTTGCTCTTGGGCGCGCCGCTGGCCGCGCCGTCGCGCGCGCAGACGCACTTCGAGGCCGTGCTGCCGGACTCCACCGTGGCCGCGCTGCTGCTTGACGACGTGGGGTCGCTGCGTGAGCAGCTGGCCGGGTCGTCCTGGGGCCGCGTGCTGAGCGACCCCGCCGCGGCGCCGCTGCTCGAGGCGCTCGAAGCCGGCATCGACGACCTCGCCGCCCGCGGCACCGACGCCTGGGGCACGGACCCGCTCGCGCTGCTGCAGCTGATCGAAGGGCAGCTGGCGCTGGGCCTGCTGCACTTCGCCGTGGCCGAGGGCGACGAGGAGCAGCCTCAGTACGCGCTGGCGTTGCTGCTCGAGCTGGGCGAGTCGCGGCAGGCCTTCGCCGCGGGCTTCGACGCGCTGCTGCAGCGCTGGGTCGAGGACGCCGGCATGCTGCTCACCACCGAGACGCTGCGCGAGCTGCCCGTCAGCGTGGTGGCCTCGCCCGACGGCCGCAAGGGCCAGATGCACTCGCTGATGGCCGGGTCGGTGCTGGTGCTGGTGCTCAGCAGCGAGAGCGTTGACGGCGCCGAGCACGCGGGCCGGCTGGTGGACGCCCTGCGCGGCACGGGCGGCGACAGCCTGGCGCAGGCTCCTGCGTTCGCCGCCAGCATGGCCGCCCGCGACGCCGTGGAGCACGAGGGGCTGCGCCTCTTCGGCAGCGCGGAGCTGCTGCGGGATCTCGTGCAACCCCTGCTGGTGGACCAGGAGCCCGACTCCGACCGCGCCGCCCGCTACGACGGCCTCGCGCTCGACGCCCTGCGCTCGATCTCGGGCAGCAGCTGGTTCGACGTGGAGTGGGGCCATGCCGTGCTGCGCCTCGATGTCACCCGCGCCGACGGCATCTGGGGCGTGGTGGCCGCCGCCGTGGACCAGCAGCGCTGCGAGCTGCTGAGCCTGGCGCCGCCCGACGTCAACACGGCCTTCGCCGCCAACCTCGATCTCGGCGGCGCCTTCGACGCCGGGCTCGAGCTGATCGCGGCGCTCGACGCTCAGCTGGCCCTGGAGCTGATCCAGGACATGGCCGAGATGGAGGGCGAGCAGGGCTTTCACGCCAAGGACGACCTGCTCGATGGCCTGGACGGGCAATTCCTGCTGTTCGTCAGCGAGGTCGAACGCTCCGAAGCCCTGCCCAGCGACGGCGGCGATCCGGTCAACTTTCTGCTGGCCGCCGGGCTGACGGACGGCGAGCAGACGCGGGCGCTGATCGACGGGGTGGTGCGCAAGAACGGCATGCACGCGGCGCGCACGCGCGTCGAGTTCGAGGGCTACGACCTCTATCTGATCCCCATGGGGCCGGTGTTCACGCTGGCCTATGCCGTGCTGGACGACCTGTTGGTGCTGTCGGCCTCAGCCACGCTGGTGCAGGAGGTGCTGCGCCGCAAGGCCGACCCGGAGCTGCCGTCCCTGGCCAGTTCGCAGGACTTCGTGACCGCGCGCGCGCTGCTGCCCGGCGACGCGAGCATCATCAGCTATGCCCGCGCGGGGGACGACATCCGCTCGGTGCTCAACGCGCTCGAAGAGCTGCAGCGCAGCGGCACGCTCCTGGTCAATCCGCTGAAGCCGCCCATGCGACTGCCGCCCGAGCTGCTGGAGTTTCTGCGCGCGCTGCCCCTGCCGGATGAGGACGTGGTCGCGGCGCATGCTCAGGGCGCCGAGCTCTCGGTGCTGGTGCTGGACGAGCGCGGCGGTGCGCTCTCCCATCAAGTGGCGCCGTAGGCCGGCCGTGCGAGGGCAGTACTCGCCAAGCGCCCGTGGCCCGATTGCTAGAGAGCCCTGGACCCGCGGCGCAGCTACGCTGCTCGGTCTGGCGGCTGGCCGCGGCGTCCCTGCTGCCGCCTGGCTCAGCCCTGGGCCAGCAGCGCGCCCACGGCCTCGGTGAGCCGCGGCACGACCTCGAGGGCGTCGCCCACGATGCCGTAGTCGGCCAGCTTGAAGATGGGCGCCTCGGCGTCCTTGTTGATGGCGACGATGAAGTTGCTGGTGCGCATGCCGGCCAGGTGCTGGATGGCACCCGAGATGCCGATGGCGATGTAGAGCACGGGGGCCACGGTCTTGCCGGTCTGGCCCACCTGCTCGGAGTGCGGCCGCCAGCCGGCGTCGCAGACGGCGCGGGAGGCGCCGGTGGCGGCGCCCAGGGACGCGGCCAGATCCTCGATCAGGCCCCAGTTCTCCTTGCCCTTGAGGCCGCGACCGCCGGCCACGACCACGCGCGCCTCGGTCAGCTCGAGCTTCTCGCTGGCGGCGGCCATGACCTCCTTGAGCACGGCGCCCAGGCCGGCGGTGGGGGCGCTGACGTCGGCCGCGGAGAGCTCGCCCGCGGCGGCGCTCTCGGCGGCGGCCACGGCGTTGGGGCGCAGGCTGGCCACCAGCGTGCCGGAGCAGCTCACGTTGGCCAGGGCCTTGCCGGCGAACACCGGCCTGCGGGCCACGATGGCGCCGCCCTCGTCGCTGAACGAGAGGCAGTCGCTGGCCATGGGGGCGTCCAGGAGACCGGCCACGCGCGGCATGAGGTCCTTGCCGCTGGCGGTGTGGGCGGCCAGCACGGCGGCGGGCTGCTCGGAGCCGGCCACACCGGCCACGGCAGCGGCCCAGCCGTGGTGGTCGGCGGGGTCCACGTCCAGGCTCAGCACGCGCGCGGCGCCGTAGCGGCCCAACTCCTCGGCGCTGTCCGCCGCGCCGGCGCCGGCCACCAGGGCCACGGCGCTCACGCCACGGGCGGATGCCAGCGTCGCGCCGGCGGTGAGGGCCTCGAGGGACGGGCGCTTGGGCGCGCCGTCCTTGTGCTCGATCACGATCAGGATGTCGGCAGCCACGGCTCTCGACGCTCCGGTTGGGGTTCTGGGTGGGAAGGAGCGGCGCGGGCGCGCGCTCCGTTGAACGGGGACGGTGTGTTTCTCGGGCGCGCTAGAGCACCTTGGCTTCTTCGCGCAGCAGGCGCACCAGCTCGGGCACGGCCTCGGCGCCCTCACCTACGATGCGGCCCTCGCGGCGCGGTGGCGGGAGTTCCAGACTGCGGACCTCCAGACGCGTCTCGCCCAGGGCGGCGTCGCTCTGATCGAGGGGCTTCTTCTTGGCCTTCATGATGCCCTTCAGCGAGGCGTAGCGCGGGTCGTTCAGGCCCTTGGTGGCGGTCAGCACGGCGGGCAGGGGCAGCTCCCAGATCTCGGAGGTGCCGTCCTCGCCGGCGCGCTCGATGGTGGCCTTGCCGTCGGCCACGTCGAGCTTGCGGATCTCGGTGGCCAGGGGCCAACCCAGGTGCGCGGCGAGGCGGCTGCCCACCTCGCCCTGGTCGAGGTCGACGGCCTGCTTGCCGCACAGCACCAGGTCTGGCGAGCGGGCCTTGATGGCCTCGGCCAGCACGGCGGCGGTGGTGGCGGCGTCTCGTCGGCCGTGCTCTTCGTCCAGCAGCAGCACCGCATCGTCGGCGCCCATGGCCAGGCAGGTGCGCAGTTCCTTGGTGGCCGCGGCCGGACCCATGCTCATGATCGTCACGCTGCCCTCGCCGGCGGCCTCCTTGAGCTGCAAGGCGGCCTCCACGGCAAACTCGTCGTAGGGGCTGATAATCCACTCGACCTGGGCGCTGTCGAGCGAGGTGCCGTCATCCGCGATCTTCACGCGGGAGTCGGTGGCCGGGACGCGCTTGATGCAGACGACGACGTTCATGGCGGGCTGATTCCGTGTGCTGGGAGCCCCTTTTCAGGGGCTCAGGGGAGCCACACATGATGCCACGGTCGAGTGCGCAGGGTCAACGCGAGTGGCCCCCGGGCCCGATCAGACGCCTGCCTGCCCGAGCTGCCGATCGTCGCCCGGGAGCGCCGGCGGGTGGGCCATTCCGGCGCTGGCCGCGACCTGCCCCGGGGCGCTGGGCGCGAGCTGGAGCTTGATCGCCGCCCGCTGCGCGAACTCGATCTGGTTCACGGGGGGCGGGGTCTCGGTCGCTTGGGACGGGCGGCCTTCGACGGAGGCTGGCAGTGCAAAGGGCGAGCCTTGGATGGCCTTCAGGAAGGTCTCCACGATCTCCGCCGGGATCGAGACGTCCCTCTCGGCGCGCATGGCGCGCACGGCGGCGTCCACGCTCATGGGGTCGCGATACGGACGGCGGCTGGTGATGGCCTCCCAGATGTCGGCCGTCTTGATCAGCAGGGCCTCGAGCGGAATCTCGTCGCCGGACAGACCGTCGGGGTAGCCGTTGCCGTCCAGGCGCTCGTGGTGCCAGCGGATCATGGGGCGCAGCTCGGCGATGGCGCGGATGGGCTGCACCAGCTGGTCGCCCACGGCCGGATGCTCGCGGATGATGTCGAACTCCGCGGGCGTCAGTGAGCCGGGCTTGTCGAGGATGGCGTCGGGCGTGCCGATCTTGCCGATGTCGTGCAGGCGTCCGCCGAGGGCCAGCAGGTCGCAGCGCGTCGCGCTCAGGCCCATGGCCTCGCCCAGGATGCGCGCCAGGGCCGAGACGCGCTTGCTGTGCTGAGCGGTGTAGCGGCTCTTGGCGTCGATGGCGCTGGCCAGCGAGACCAGGAACTGCTCCAGGTTGTCCTCGTCGGCCTGACGGCGTGTGTCGAGGTGGTCCAGCAGCTGCGTGCGCTCGGCCAGGCGGTTGCGGTCCACGGCGCGCTCGACCGCGGCCAGCAGCACCTCCACCGCGAAGGGCTTGCACAGGTAGTCGTAGGCCCCCGCCTTGAGCGCGCTCACGGCCGAGCTCACGTCGGAGTTGGCCGTCATCACGATCACGTCGATGTCGGCGCGCTGATCCTGCAGCTCGGCCAACAGTTCCAGGCCGCTCTCGCCGTGGCGCAGGGTCAGGTCGGCCAGCACGATGATGATGTCCTGCTGCGCGAGCTGCTCGCGCGCCTCGTCCAGCCCTCCGGCCTGGTGCACCGTGTAGCCGCTGTTGCACAGGCAGCGGCTTACGACGGTGCGCACGTCCACGTCGTCGTCGAGTACCAGGATCCCGGAGCGCGCGAGGTCGGTCCAGGCAGCGTCGGGAGGCGGCGAAGTGGGCGTCATGGAGTGTCCTTGGGCTCGTCCTGGGGTTCGTCCTGGGGCTCGTCCTGTTGCTGCTGTCTGTCGCGTGGCGGGCCGGGGCGCGGCTGGGCGGCGAGGCGCTCCTCGGCGCGCGGGGCCAGGCTGAAGCCCTCGCCCAGGTACACGGACCGGACCTTGGGGTCATCCGCCAGGGCGGAGGCGTCGCCGTGCCGCAGGATGGAGCCCTGGTAGATGATGTAGGCGCGATCGGTGGTGCCCAGCGTCTCGCGCACGGCGTGGTCGGTGATCAGAACGCCCATGCCCCGCTCGCGCAGGCCCAGCAGCAGCCCCTGGATGTCCTCCACGGCGATGGGGTCCACGCCGGAGAAGGGTTCGTCGAGCAGGATCAAGGTGGGGTCCAGAGCCAGAGTGCGGGCCAGTTCCAGCCTCCGACGTTCACCGCCCGAGAGAGTAACCGAGCGCGAATCCGCGACGTGTCCCAGCCCCATCTCGTCGATCAGCCCGTCCGAGCGTTGATGACGTGCTGAGCGCGACACGCCGCGGGCCTCGAGCACGGCCAGCAGGTTCTCGGCCACCGTCATGTGCCGGAAGATGGAGGGCTCTTGGCTCAGGTAGCCGAGCCCCAGGCGCGCGCGCTTGTACATGGGCAGGCGCGTGATGTCCTCGCCCTCGAAGGACACGCTGCCCGCGTCGGGCGTGATCATGCCCACGGTCATGCGGAAGGTGGTGGTCTTGCCGGCGCCGTTGGGTCCGAGCAGCCCCACGATCTCGCCCGCGCCGACGTGGAAGTCGACCTGATCGACGACGTCGCGGTCGCCATAGCGCTTGCACAGTCCCTCGACCTCGAGCAGCGTCACCGGATGAGCTTCCAGCGGAACGGGTCGAACACCGGCCAGAAGACCGCCACGGCCTTACCCATCAGGTAGCGCTGGTGGATGAACGGGGCCGCGGTCGCGGTCTCGGACTGGATCTCATGTTGGAAGAACGTGTGCTCGTCGCCGTACACGTCGGCGAAGGTGATCGAGCCGTTGGCGTGGCGCCGTGGGTTGGCGTCCGAGGGGCCGCTGCCGTTGGGGCCGCCCACGTCGAAGTCGAAGCCCGTGAACTGGCTGCCGTCGTCGAGCGTGTAGGTCACCGTCTGCCAGGTGCGGCCGTCGTAGGAGTTCTGGGTGTTGTCGCCCATGCCCATGAAGTGCCCCTCGGGGATCTCCCAGGTATCTCGTGTGGAGCGGCTGTGGGGCGTGCGCGGCAGGTAGAAGATGTCGCGCCGCACGTCCATGGCCTCGATCTGACCGGCGCCGCTCATGGCCAGCTGCAGGTCGGAGCGCACCGGGCGGTTGGGGTGGGGGCCGGACTCGTCGTCGTCCACCCGCAGCCACTCCTCGCCGTCCACGCACAGCAGCATGCGGCGGTCGACGTTGCGCAGGCTCAGGCGCACGGATTCTCCCAGCGGCAGGCCTCGTGCCGGGCTCACCTCGAACACGCGCTCGGGCGCGCCGCCGGCGGTGGGGGCCAGGGTGATGCGCGCCGTGCCCGCGCCCTCGGCGGGCAGCTCGAACAGCGTGCGCAGGTCATCGGCCACCATGCTCAGGGAGAACACGCTGTCGCGGCTGTCGAGCGTGACGTCCAGCGCCACGTCCAGGTCGGGTACGGCGTAGACCGGCGGGATCACGGAGCGGATGTTCCACTCGCTCTCGTAGCCGTGCAGGTAGGCGTCCAGGATGGGCGGCTTGCGCAGCGAGAGCCGGCCGCTGCCGTCGCCGCCGAAGCGCGCGGTCTCGCCCTCCACCTGCACCTCGCCCTTGGCCAGGAACGCGAAGCCCACGTCGAGGCCATCGCCGCGCAGGGGGAACACGCGCTTGAGCACGGACTCGTTGACGTCGTCGGGTTTTCTCGCGATGGCGCCGTCCACCCAGATGTCGCCGCCCTGCACACTCAGCGTGTCGCCGGGCAGCCCCACGATGCGCTTGACGTACAGCCGGCGTTCATCGAGGGGAAAGCGGAAGATCATGACCTCCCAGCGCTCGGGCGGGCGCAGCATGGTCACCAGCTTGTCGGCGAAGATGCGGTCGTTGATGCCGGCCTCGCGGTCACCCAGGATCGTGGGCTGCATGGAACCGGTGGGGATCTGATAGGCCTCGACCACGAAGAACTTGAGCACCAGCGCCATGGCGATCGAGACCGCGATGGCCTCGATGTTCTCGGTCAGCCTCAGATCGAAGGGGCGCTTGGCGCTGCTCACGGGACGCTGCCGGAGGGGGGGCGATCAGGGGGGCGAGGGGCAGGTCATCGAAGGGGGGGGCGGAGCCCGCCGGGGCAACCGACGGACGCACGTTGGGATGATCTGCCTGCCAGCAGGAGGATAGGGGCTGCACGCAACGGTTTCGAGCGGGCAGATGCTGTGCGCGGTCTGGCGTGTAGGCTGGACCGTTTTCGCGCCCTCTTGGATGGAGTCGTCCCGTGAGCAGTCTCAGTCTGAACCAGGCCCAGGAGGCGCTGGCCGCGGCCGTGGCCCGCTCGAGCGAGCTGGGCCTCAAGATGAACGTCGCCGTGGTGGACGAGGGCGCCAATCTGATGGCCTTCGCGCGCATGGAGGGGGCCTGGCTGGGCTCGATCGACATCGCCTGCAAGAAGGCCCGCACGGCGCGCTACTTCGACATGCCCACCGGCGCCATCGGCGAGCTGTCCCAGCCCGGCGGTCCGTTGTTCGGCATCGAGCACAGCAACGGCGGCCTGATCAGCTTCCCTGGGGGCCTGACGCTCTGCGACGGCGATCGCATCGTGGGCGCCATCGGCGTCTCGGGCAGCTCGGTCGAGAACGACCATGACGTGGCCCAGGCGGGGGCCGCGAGCCTGGGCTGACCCGAGCTTCTCAGCCCTTCGCCGCTGCCGTATCCTGCCCCTTGCCGCGCCTCTGGGCGCCGCCCGCGCCTGTGCCCACGCGTGTCGGGGCGGGGGCGCTCGGGGGCGGCCGGTCGGGAGCGACGGGACGCGCCTCGACCACTGGAGCCCTGCATGCCTGCGCCTCTCCGCGTCGCCCTCATCGGCCAGAAGTTCATGGGCCGCGCGCACAGCAACGCCTGGGGCCAGGTGGGGCGTTTCTTCGAGCTGCCCCGGCGGGTCGAGCTGAGCGCCGTGGCGGCGCGCGACGAGCGCGAGCTGGAAGCGTTTGCGCGCCGCTGGGGCTGGGGGCGCAGCAGCACCGACTGGCGTGACTTCGTCACTGCCGACGACATCGACCTGGTGGACGTGGGCACGCCCAATCACGTCCACGCCGAGCCCGCCATCGCGCTGCTGGCGGCCGGCAAGCACGTGGCCTGCGAGAAGCCCCTGGCCGGCACGCTGGACCACGCCCGCGCCATGCGCGACGCCGCGCGCAAGGCGGCCAGGTCCTCGGGTGCCCAGACCTTCGTGTGGTTCAACTATCGCCGCTGCCCGGCCGTGGCCCTGGCGCACCAGCTCGTGGGCGAGGGCCGCCTGGGCGAGCTGTACCACCTGCGCGCCACCTACCTGCAGAGCTGGCGTGGGCCGCAGACGCCGCGCGTGTGGCGCTTCCAGAAGAAGTTCGCGGGCTCCGGTGCGCACGGGGATCTCAACGCGCACATCATCGATATGGCGCGCTTCGTCACGGGCCAAGAGCTCGCGCAGGTGAGCGGCGCCGTGGCGCGCACGTTCATCAAGCGGCGTCCCCGGCCCGACGGACAGGGCATGGCCCGTAGCGACGTGGACGACGCCTTGAGCTTCCTCGGCAGCCTGTCCGGCGGGGCCACGGCCAGCTTTGAGTGCTCGCGCCTGGCGCCCGGGCATCACAACCGCAACACGCTGGAGCTGAACGGCTCCAAGGGCTCGCTGCGCTTCGACTTCGAGGACATGAACGTGCTCTGGTTGCACGACGAGAGCGAGCACCCGCGCACGGCCGGCTGGCGCCGCATCATGTGCACCAGCGCGGCGGGCAAGCACCCCTACGCCGCCAACTGGTGGCCCGACGCCCACCTGCTGGGTTACGAGCACGGCTTCGTGAACATGGCCGCCGACGTGGTGCGCGCCGTGGCCGGGCGCAAGCCGGCCCTGCCCCTGCCCGACTTCGAGGACGCCTGGCAGACGCAGCGCGTGCTGGAGGCCGCCATGCTGTCCGCCACCGAAGACCGCGCCGTGCGGCTCTCCGAGATCAAGTGACCAGAGGAGCTGCGAGCATGCCGCGTCCCGTGAGTCTGTTCACCGGCCAGTGGGCCGACCTGCCGCTGGAGACCCTGGCCGGCAAGGCGGCCGCGTTCGGCTACGACGGCCTGGAGTTGGCCTGCTGGGGCGACCACTTCGACCCGCGCGCCGCGGCCGAGGACGACGATTACTGCAAGCAGCGCTGGGAGCTGCTGACGCGCCAGGGCCTGGGCTGCTGGGCCATCAGCAACCACCTGGTGGGCCAGGCCGTGTGCGATCCGGTCGACAGCCGCCACCGGGGCATCCTGCCCGAGCACATCTGGGGCGACGGCGACCCCGACGGCGTGCGCGCCCGCGCCGCGCAGGAGATGATCGTCACCGGCCGCGCCGCGCGGCGCTTCTTCGACCACGCGCCGGACGAGGTCAAGGCCGCCCTCGCGGCCAGCGGTCGCACGGTGGTGGTGGGCTTCACCGGCAGCCCTGTGTGGCACGCGGCCTACGCGTTTCCGCCCCTGCCCGCGGGCGCGCTGGAGCAGGGCTTCGCCGACTTCGCCGCGGCCTGGACGCCGATCCTCGACGACTACGTGGCCCACGGCGTGAGCTTTGCCCTCGAGGTACACCCCACTGAGATCGCCTTCGATATCAGCAGCGCGCGCCGGGCGCTGGCGGCGCTGAGCGAGCACCCGGCCTTCGGCTTCAACTTCGACCCCAGCCACTTCGGCTATCAGGGCGTGGACTACCTGGCCTTTCTGCGCGAGTTCGGCGGACGCCTGCTGAACGTGCACATCAAGGATGTCTGGTGGAGCGAGCGGCCCGCCGAGGCCGGCGTGTTCGGTGGCCACACGGACTTTGGCGCCGACGGGCGCTACTGGGACTTCCGCTCGCCCGGGCGCGGGCGCATCGATTTCGAGGGCATCGTGCGTTTGCTCAATCACCTTGGCTACCAGGGCCCGCTCTCGGTGGAGTGGGAGGATCCCATGATGGACCGGGAGCACGGAGCCAGTGAGGCGGCGGCGTTCGTGCGCAAGCTCGATTTTCCACGCAGCGACGTTGCCTTCGACGCCGCCTTTGAGCGCTGACGACCCGCTGCGCGTCGGCGCGCACGTCGCCGCCGCGCGACGCCCCTATCCGCGAGGATCCTTGTGAACCCGCCCGCCCGCTCTGACGACTCAGCGTCCGGCGCCTGCGCCGAGGACCCCAGCTCACAGGGCGCCGCGCCGCCCATGGGACTGGGCCTCGGGTCGCGCCTGTCCTTCATGATGTTCCTGCAGTACGCCATCTGGGGCGCCTGGCTGCCGTTCCTGTGGTCGTTCCTGTCGGGGCACCGCGGCATGTCGGCCGACGAGATCGGCAGCATGTTCGCGGCCGGCGCGGTGGGCGCCATCGTGGGCCCGTTCATCGCCGGGCAGGTGGCCGACCGCTGGTTCTCGACCGAGAAGTTCCTGGGGCTGTCGCACCTCGCTGGCGCCGCGCTGATCTGGCAGCTGGCCGAGCTCGAGAGCTTCAACGGCTTCCTGGCCTTCTCGCTGCTGTATGGGCTGGTGTACTCGCCCACGCTGGCGCTGACCAACTCGCTGGCGTTTCATCATCTGCCCGATCGCGACCGCGACTTCGGCAAGGTGCGGCTGTGGGGCACCTTCGGCTGGATCGCGGTGGGCATCGGCATGGGGCACTGGCTGGGCAGCCAGCACTCGCCGCAGGGGCTCAGCGGGGACGCGCTGCTGGCGGCCCAGGTGGCGGGCAAGGCCGACGCGTTTCGCCTGAGCGCCCTGCTGGGCGGGGTCATGGGGCTGTTCTGCTTCACGCTGCCGCGCACGCCTCCCTCGCGCGGCAGCGAGAAGAACGCCACGCTCGAGGCGCTGGGTGAGATCAAGCGTCAGCCGCTGATCACCTTGTTCTTGCTGGCGGTGCCGGTGAGCTGCATCCACCAGTTCTACTTTGTGCACACCGAGGGCTTCTTGCACCTGAACCTGCAGCCGCCCGAGTTCTTCCGGGGGCTGTTCGGCGTGGGCGGCGGCGGCTTCATGACCATCGGGCAGATGCTCGAGCTGATCGTGCTGGCGCTGATCCCGCTGGTGGCGGGCAAGCTCTCGCGCAAGGCGCTGCTGGCCACCGGGCTGCTGGCCTACGCGGGGCGCATGGCGCTGTTTGCCTACCTGCCGCACAGCACGGCGGCCCTGCTGGGCGGCATCGCGCTGCACGGTCTGTGCTTCGGCTGCTTCATCTTCGTGGCCTTCATGATCGTGGACGAGGAGACGACCTCCGATGTGCGCGCCAGCGCGCAGAACCTGTTCAACCTGGTGATCATCGGTGTCGGCGTCATCGTCGGCAGCAAGCTGGCCGGAAAGGTGGAGCACTGGGCCACGCCCGAGGGCGGCGCGCTCGACTACGCGCGGCTGTTCTCGGTACCCATGTGGGCCTCGCTGGTCTGTCTGGCTCTGCTGCTGTTGGCCTATCCGGGCGGGCGTCGGCGCGCTGAAGGGGCGGCGGCATGAGCGCCCTGCTGCTGGTGCTGGCGCTGACGGCGCTGCAGCCCTCGTGGCGTCCGCGAGCGGCCGAGACGTGGGTCAGCAGCTGCCCCGATCGGTCCGGGCAGAGCCTGGTGGTGATGGCCTTGCAGCCGGATCAGTGGGTGGCCTACGACCTGGAGTCCGGCGCGTGGTTGGGCGCCCGCCGATGTGGCTCAGGTGGCCTCGACACGGCGTCTGGCCGGCCGTGGTTCGCGGCGCCGCTGCTGCACCCGGGCGAGGGGCCTCGGCACCACGCGGGTGGCGAGGCGCAGCAGGCCAGCGGCAGCGGGCCGCAACAGCACGCGAGCGACGGGGCTCAGCGGCGCTCCGGAGCATGGCCCCCGCGCTGGGAGCTGGCCCGCGGCGAGCAGCGCCTGGCGGCCACGGTCCGCTGCACGGGTTGGCACGTGCCCGAGGAGGACGGCGCGCCGCACCTCGAGCTGGCGCTCAGCTTCTCCGACGGCACGGAGCTGGCCGTCACCGAGCGCGTGGAGTGCTGGCGCGACGGCATGCTGCTGCATGGCGCGCCGGTGGTGCATCTCGACCGCAGCTGGAGCGTGCGGGGGCTGGCCGCGGGCGAGACGTTGCGGGCCTGGCTGGCGTTGGGCCCCGGCTCCACCAGCATCGACGGCGAGCTGTGGGGCGGTTGGTCGGTCCTGCCTGAGGATGCCCACGGGCGCTCGCTGACGGCACCGGTGGTCATCGCAAAGGGCGCCGCCGCCGCCGGCGACGACGACGATGACGCGGACGCGGACGACGACGACGACGACGACGACGACGACGACGACGACGACGACGACGACGACGAGGGTCACGAGGGCCCGGGCGGCGGCAGCGACGACAGGGCGCTGACCAGCCCCGTGCTGACCTGGGTCTTCTTGCTGGATGAGCCGGCTCCGCGCCCGCCGTTCGACGTGCAGGCCGATCTGGCCGCGGGCTTCACGCGCCTGCCTGTCGCTGCCTGGCGCGGCTACCGCCAGGACGACTTGCCAGCAGGTTGGCGCGAGGACCAGGACGCCCTGGCGCGGCTGGCCCCCGCGGGCGACATCGTCTCGCGCGAGCAGTTCGACAGCTTCGAGCTGCGGGGCAGCTGGCGCATCGCGCCGGGGGGCAACAGCGGCATCTTCTTCCACGGCACGGAAGAGTACGGCGCCGTGTACATGTCTGCACCCGAGATGCAGGTGCTCGACAACGGCGGCCAGCAGGGCCTGGACGCCAGCTTCAGCGCGGGCGCCAACTACGGCCTGCACGCTCCGCCCCGTGACGTCACCCGGCCCGTGGGTGCGTACAACGAGTTTGCCGTGCGCGTGCAGGGTCAGCGGGTGCGCCACTGGCTCAACGGCGTGCTCACCGCCGAGTACTTGCTGGGTTCACCCGAGTGGGAGGCGCGGGTGGCCGAGACCAAGTTTGCCGCCTGGCCCGGCTACGGCCGCGCAGGCCAGGGGCACCTGGCCCTGCAGGACCACGGCGCCGACGTCTGGTACCGCGACCTGCGCGTGCTGCGGCTGGCGGCGGACTGACTCCGCGCGCGCTGGTCGCCCGGGCCGGCCCCCTGGTACAGGAGGCCGGCCCGTTGCTCCAGCGCGGGTGTCCCGAGCCGCGGCCCGGGCACCGGGCCAGCTCAGACGGAGCGCTCGTACTGGCCGCGACCGATGCGCTTGAAGCGGCCGTCCTTGGCCAGCGCGTTGCTGACCATCATGTTGAAGCGCGCGGAGGTGGTCTTGAAGCCGTTGGCGAGCACCAGCTCGGAGGCCTCGGCGGGAGACACCACGGCGCCCACCTCGCAGGCTTGAACCAGCGCGTCGGGCAGGGACATGGCGTTCTTGGCGCGGCGACGCTTGCCGCCGGCCGCGCGGGGGGGGGCGCCGGTCGCGGCCGCGCCGGAGCGCTTGCTGTCGCCGCTCAGGCCCAGGGCGCCGAGCTCGCGGTCGATGTTGGCCAGCTCAGCCAGCACCTTGTCGCGCTTGGCCAGCAGGCGGTCAGCGCCACGTTGGCGGCGTTCGAGCTCACGCATGAGCTCGGTGGTCGAGAGGGACTTCAATGCCATGGGTCGTATTCCACGGGGTGAGAGCAGATGAGGGGATGTGCTCGGGCACGCGGTCCATCACAAGGCGATTCGGCGCGCCGCGACACTGGCGTCCAGTGAATCACATGTTGTGCCCGCGAATCAACACATCACCAGCATGTGAGCCCGGAGCAAGAAGGCCGGTCCGCCTGCGCGGGGCAGGCAGCTCGCGTGGGTCAATCTTGCCCGGTCTGCAGCACCGCCAGGAAGGCCTTCTGCGGGATCTCGACATTGCCCACCATCTTGAGCCGCTTCTTGCCCGCCTTCTGCTTCTCCAGCAGCTTGCGCTTGCGGCTGATGTCACCGCCGTAGCACTTGGCGGTGACGTCCTTGCGCACCGGCGCGATGTCCTCACGCGCCACGATCTTGCCACCGACGGCGGCCTGAAGGGCCACCTTGAACAGGTGCCGCGGGATCTCCTTGCGTAGCACCTTGAGGATGGCCCGGCCGCGCGGCTCGCAGTGGCTGGCGTGGGAGATGGAGGAGAGCGCGTCCACCTCCTCGCTGTTCACCAGGATGCGCATCTTGACCAGGTTGGCTTCCTCGTAGCCCTCGAGCTCGTAGTCCATGGTGGCGTAGCCGCGCGAGGTGGACTTGAGCTTGTCGAAGAAGTCGAACACGATTTCGCTGAGCGGGATGCGGTAGCCCAGCAGCACGCGCCCGGGGCCGATGTACTCCTGCTTGAGGAAGCGCCCGCGGCGCTCGATGGCCAGCTTCATGATGGCGCCGATGTGCTGGTCAGGCGTGACGATGTCGAGCTTCACGATGGGCTCGCGGAACTCGACGATGCGGGTGGGGTCGGGCAGCTCCGCGGGGCTGCGGATCACGATCGTCTCGCCGGCGGGGTCGACGATCTCGTAGGTCACGTTGGGCGCGGTCTGGACGATGTCGATGCCCGACTCGCGCTCCAGGCGCTCCTGCACGATCTCCATGTGCAGCAGGCCCAGAAAACCGCAGCGGAAGCCGAAGCCCAGGGCGTCGCTGCTCTCCGGCTGGAAGGTGAAGGCCGAGTCGTTGAGCTGCAGCCGGGTGAGCGCGGTGCGCAGCGCGTCGAAGTCGCCGTTCTGCACGGGAAACATGCCGCAGAACACCATCGGGCGGCTGGGTCGGTAGCCCGGCAGGGGCTGCGAGGTCTTGTCCTTGTCGAGCAGGATCGTGTCGCCCACGCGCACGTCGCTGAGCGTCTTGATGTTGGCGATGAGGTAGCCGACTTCGCCCGTGAACAACGTCTTGGTGGGCGTCATCTGCGGCCGGAAGACGCCGATCTCCAGGGCCTCGTGGCGCGTGTTGCCCGCGGCCATGCGGATCTTCTCGCCCGCCGACAGCGAACCGTCGATGATGCGGACGTGCATGATCACGCCGCGATAGTCGTTGAACTCGGCGTCGTAGATCAGCGCGCGCAGGGGAGCGTCGGCGTCACCGGAGGGAGCGGGCACGCGCTCGACGATGGCCTCCAGCAGCTCGGCCACGCCCACGCCGGTCTTGGCCGAGGTGAGCACGGCGTCCCCGGCCTCGATGGCCAGGGCCGTCTCGATCTCCTCCAGCACCTCGTCGGGGCGGGCCGTGTTCAGGTCGATCTTGTTGATCACCGGGATGATGGTCAGCCCGGCCTGCTCGGCCAGCACGGTGTTGTGCACGGTCTGGGCCTCGACGCCCTGGCTGGCGTCCACCAGCAGCAGCGCACCCTCGGCCGCCTGCAGCGCGCGCTCGACCTCATAGTTGAAGTCGACGTGGCCGGGCGTGTCGAGCAGGTTGAGGCGGTACTGCACGCCGTCCTTCTCGTAGTCCATGGAGGCGGCCTTGGCCTTGATGGTGATGCCGCGCTCTTTCTCCAGGTCCATGTCGTCGAGCAGCTGCGCCCGCTGGTCGCGCGCCCCGACGGTCTGGGTCAGCTCGAGCAGGCGGTCGGCCAGAGTGCTCTTGCCGTGGTCGATGTGCGCGATGATGCAGAAGTTGCGGATCTGTGCCTGCTTCATGCGCGGGCCTCCTGGCCGAGCGCGTCCGCCAGGGCCGCCAGGGCCAGGCCGCGGTGGCTGATGCCGGCCTTCTCGTCGCGCGAGAGCTGGGCAAAACTGCGTCCGCTGGCGGATGGGGCGTCGGGCACGAAGAGCGGGTCGTAGCCGAAGCCGCCCTCGCCGCGGGGGGCGTCCAGGATGGTCCCCGTGCAGCGGCCGCTCAGCGTCAGGTCGGGCTGGCCCGGGCGTACCAGGCACAGCCAGCACACGAAGGCGGCCCTGCGGTCGTGTTCGCCGGTGAGGCGTTCCAGCAGCAGGGCGTTGTTGCTGGCGTCGTCGGCGTCCTCACCTGCGAAGCGCGCCGAGCGCAGGCCGGGCGCGCCGTCCAGGGCGTTGACCTCCAGGCCCGAGTCGTCCGCCAGGGTCGGCAGGCCGCTCTGGGCCGCGGCGGCCCGCGCCTTGAGCACGGCGTTGTCCTTCAGGGTCAGGCCGTCCTCCACGGCGGGCGTCAGCTGGGGGAACGCGTCGAGCCCCACGGGCTGCAGCCCGAGCCCCGCCAGCAGCGGCGCCAGTTCGGCCACCTTGCCGCGGTTGGTCGTGGCCACCAGCAGACGACTCACTTGGCCAGGGCCTCCTCTTGCAGGGCGCGCACGCGGGCCAGGGCGCCCTGACCCAGCTCGATCAGCTCGTGCAGCGCGTCCAGCGCAAACGTGCCCTGCTCGGCACCGCCGCCCATCTCCACCACCTCGCCCTTGCCGGTCATGATCAGGTTCATGTCGACGGCGGCCGAGCTGTCTTCGTAGTACGACAGGTCGGCCATGGGGGTGTCGTCGACGATGCCGACGCTGATGGCTTGCAGCGAGTCCTTGAGCGGCATGCGCTTGATGTCGCCGCGCTCGAGCATGCCCGAGAGGGCGTCGTGCATGGCCACGTAGGCACCGTTGATGGCGGTGGTGCGGGTGCCGCCGTCGGCCGCCAGCACGTCGCAGTCGACCCAGATGGTGCGTCCCTTGATGGCGCGGCGATCCACGATGGCGCGCAGGGCGCGGCCGATCAGGCGCTGGATCTCTACCGAGCGACCGTCGACCTTGCCGGCGCGGTCGCGCTGCTTGCGGCGGTTGGTGGAGGCCGGGAGCATGGAGTACTCGGCGGTGACCCAGCCCTGGTCGGTGTTCTTGAGGAAGGGCGGCACGCCGTCTTCGACCACGGCGGTGCAGAGCACGCGGGTCAGGCCGCAGTCGACCAGCACCGAGCCCGGCAGGGTGGGCAGCCAGTGGCGAGTAAAGTGCAGCGGGCGGATGTCGCCGGGAGAGCGACCGTCGAGGCGCATTGCGGGCACGGGGCGGATCCCGGGGGGGAGGGGTCTGGCGCCGACGCCTTTGCGGGGTCGGCCTGAGCCCGGCGAGTATAGCCGGGAGGTCTCCGCAAGTTCGCGTGGCGCGACGCCGGGTGAGTCAGCTTGCCCCTGGCGAGCCGTTCTGGGTGGGCGGGGTGCTCGATTCTCGCCGCGGGCCGGTTCGATCGGGCCCGGGTCCGGCGGGAAGCGGCCGTCATCCGGCGCGGAATGACCTGCGCCGGTGGATGCTAGAGCAGCGCCGCCAGGCTGACGTGCTCGCCGCGCAGCAGGGGGCCGCCCTCCAGGGCCAGATCGCCGTCGAGGGAGACCCGGGCCAGGACGCCCTCCACGGGCCCGGAGGGCGTGTGGAGTCGCACGCGTCGGCCTGTGAGCCATGAGCGCCGGCGGTACTCGGCGCTGAGGGCCGGGTCGTCGGATCGAGCCAGGACGTCCTGGATCTGGGCCACCAGGGCGCGCCCCAGGCCCAGGCGTGCGGCCTCATCGCAGGGCAGGCCCAGGTCGCCTGCGGGGGGCGAGCTGAGTTGCGACAGCTCGCCCGGCTCCAGCGCCAGGTTGAGCCCGACGCCGATGGCCAGGCTGGGTCTCCCGTCGGGAGCGGCCAGGGTCTCGATCAGGATGCCGCCGGCCTTGCGCTCGCCGCGCATGAGGTCGTTGGGCCACTTGATGGCCAGGGGCGAGCTGCCCCACGCCTCGCAGCCGCGCGCCACCGCCAACGCCACCAGCAGCGCCGCCCGCGCCGGTCGGGCCAGCATCGGATCGGGCAGACACAGGGTCAGGGCCAGCGAGCGCCCGGGCAAGCTGGTCCAGCTGTGCCCGCGTCGCCCGCGCGCCGCGCTCTGGCTGTGGGCCAGCAGCGCGAACGGCGGGCGGGCGCGGCCGGTCTCCACGCGCCGACGCGCCTCCGCGTTGGTGGAGTCGACGCGGGCGAGGTGCTCGAGCACGGGCCCGGCCGCCGGCGGGTCGTTCAGAGCGCCAGGTTCTCGCGCGTGTCCTCGAGGTGCAGCTTCAGCTTCTTCATCACGTTGCTGTGGATCTGGCACACGCGCGACTCGGTGAGGCTCATCAGGCGCCCGATCTGCTTCATGGTCAGGCCGTCGCGATAGTACATGAGGATGATCTCCTTCTCGCGCTTGTTGAGCGAGCGGATCATGGTCTTCATGACGTCCTTCTGATTCATGATCTCGGCCGGGTCGGGGGCGCCGGGATCACGCAGGTAGTCGATCTTCTCCATGGCCTGGTCGCCGCTGCCGTCGTCCCAGCTCTCGGAGAGCGAGCGCACGGTGTGGGCGCGGGCCTCCTCGACCATGGACAGGTAGTCATGCACCGGCAGGTCGAGGGCCTCGGCCATCTCGTTGTCGGTGGGCAGGCGGCCGTGGGCCGCCTCCAGGCTGGCCTGGGCCCGGTTGATCTGATGGGCGCGCAGGCGCACGAGGCGCGGCACCCAGTCCTGGCTGCGCAGCTCATCCAGGATGGCGCCACGGACGCGCGTGCTGCAGTACGTCTTGAACTTGATGCCGCGATCAATGTCGAAGCCGTCGATGGCGTCCATCAGGCCGAAGATGCCGGCGCTCTTGAGGTCCTCCAACTCGATCGAGCGCGGGAGCGTCATGAGCAGCCGCTCCGCCGTGAAGTGCACCACCGGCAGGTACATCTCCATCAGCGTGTTGCGCAGGGCCGGGTTGTGGGTCTTGGCGTAGTCACGCCAGAGGGCCTCGTTCTCGCCGCCGAGTTCTCCTCGCGAGCGGCCGGTCTTGGCGCGGCCCTTGCTGCCGGGCTTGGGGGCGCGCTTGCCCTTGGCGCCGCTTGGCGGTGGGGCAGGGGCGGCCGCGTGGGTGTCGGCGCTCTCTGCGGCTGGAGCACCTGCTTTGCCGCTGGACTTGCTGCTGGAACTGGCCCCGGTGCGCGTCCGGGACTGCTTGCCTCCGCTGGTGCGGCTGGGCGTACTGGCCATGGTCTCTCCTGTGTCGGCAGCTGGCTGCCCGGGTGGATCCCGGGCCCTGTAGCTTTGCGTCCCACCCTTGCGAGTGGTTTGCCCTCGATACGCGCGGATCGTTTCTCCCTGCATCCGCACGACGACTGGAAACTCGATAGTAGCGTGCTGCTGGCCTGATCCCGGGTCTCGGTCGGCTAGCTACCCGCAGCTCGTGCGGGGCCGCCTGGGTTGGGTGCGCACCCGGGGTCAACGGCCTCATCGGTCGGCAGGCCGGACGACTTGAGGACCATTCCGGAATGGCGCCCTGCTGCGTGCGGTCTGCGCCGCTCAGCTCGTGGGCAGGCTGATGGCCTTGGCCTGGGGCGTGTCGCCGAAGTAGACTCGCGCGAAGCCCAGGAACTGCTCCTCGATAAACGCCGAGTGTGTCGGCAGCCCGTCCAGGGTCATGGGGCCGCTGTGCGACTGCGTCTCGACGTCCCGGTTGCGGACGGTCTTGCGGCACTGGATCTCGAAGCTGTTGTCTTCGGAGTGGGGCGCCAGCAGGAACATGAGCCGCGAGTAGGAGTGGGCGCCCTCGTCCAGATCGCCAGAGGGCTCGTCCAGGCGCAGGGCCAGCATGTACTTGCCTTCGAAGAAGCCGCGGCTCAAGACGAAGCCAGGCACCTCGCCCAGGAAATTTGCGACCAGTTCTTCGATGGTCTGCTCGACCCGCTCGCGATACTCGAACGCCGCCACCGTCTTCTGGGAGCGCGCCATGTCCTCGAGGTTGCGCTCCTTGTGGGACGCCTCGCTGCGGCGCACCCCGGCGTCCCGGATCTCCTTCAGCTTGTCCTGGAAGCGGCTGGTCATCTGGTGGCTCGATTCATGGTGTGGTGGGGGGAATCGCGCGGATCGGTGGCTCCCTTATCGGCAGCCGGGGCCGTCACGCTGAGGGAAGAATACGCCCATGGCGCCGGCAGGCAAGCGCAGCTCCCAAACTGGGGCGAACACCCCCTTGCGGCGCTCGCGCCAGGCTACGTGTAGCGCAGCAGCGCGCGCACGTCATGGTCCCCCATGCGTTCTCTCCAGGGCAGGAAGTCCAGGGAGATGATGAAGGCGCAGGCCGCGACCGTGGCGCCCAGGCCCTCGACCAGGTCGCAGGCGGCTGAGGCGGTGCCACCGGTGGCGATCAGGTCGTCCACCACCACGACCGTTTGGCCGGCGGACAGGGCGTCGCTGTGGATCTCGATGAAGTCGCTGCCGTACTCCAACGCGTACTCCTGGCTGATGACTTCGTAGGGCAGCTTGCCCGGCTTGCGCACCGGGACGAAGCCGACGCCCTTGGCCAGCGCGAGGGCCGGGCCGAACAGGAAGCCCCGGGACTCGATGCCCAGCACGGCGTCGCACTTGACGTCCGCCAGGGCCTCGGCCAAGGCGTCCACGCTGCGCTGGAAGGCGGCGCCGTCCTGCAGCATGGGCGTGATGTCCTTGAACATGATGCCCGGCTTGGGGAAGTCGGGGATGTCGCGGATGAAGCGCTCGAGGTCGGTCATGGGTGAGGCGTGTCCTGCCGGGAGAAGGGCCTACATGCGGTCGGGCACGGGGATGCCCAGCCAGGAGAGTCCATTGACGAGAGACTGCCTCACGCTGGCGGCCAAGGCCAGCCGGGCGTCGCTCAAGGCGGCGTCATCGGAGAGCACTTTCCACTCGCGGTTGCTGTAGAGAGTGCTGAAGCGCGCCGCGATGCTGAGCAGGGCGTCGGCCAGCAGAGATGGCTCGCTCTGCTCGACGGCCCGCGTGAGCGCCGCGGGCAGGTCGGCCAGGGCCAAGCAGGTGGCCAGTTCGTGCGGTCCGTCCAGCAGCGAGGCGTCGATGTCGGCCCGCGGCGCGCGCCCGCTCTTCTCGATCAGCGAGGCGATGCGCGCCGCGGTGTACTGAAGGTACGGGCCGGTCTCGCCCTCGAACGACAGCACGGTGTCCCAGTCGAAGTTGACGTCACGCATGCGCCGGTTCTTGATGTCGTTGAACACCAGGCCGCCCACGCCGATGCGGTGCGCCAGCTCGTCGATGTCGTCGGGCAGGGGGCGCCCGCGCTGCTCGGCGCCGGACACGATGGTCTGTCGCGCCAGGGCCACCACCTCGTTGAGTACGTCCTCCAGCAGCAGCACGGTGGTCTTGTCGCGGCTGCTCATCTTCTGGTTGGCGAGGCGCAGCAGCCCGAAGGGCACGTGCTCGATGCCGCCGGCCCAGTCGCGGCCCAGCAGCTCCAGCACCCGGATCATCTGCTTGAAGTGCAGCGCCTGGGCCGCGCCCACCACGTACAGCGAGCGCACGCAGCCGTGGGTGTCGTAGCGGTACTGGGCCGCCGCCAGATCGCGCGTGAGGTAGAGCGTGGAGCCGTCGTCCTTCTTGACCAGCGCCACGCCGAGGTCGTCCGCCTCCAGGTTGATGACCGTGGCGTCCTGGCTGCGCTGCAGCAGCTGCTTGGACTCCAGTTCGGCCAGCACGGGCGGCATCAGGTCCTCGTAGTGGGACTCTCCGCGCACCTCGTCGAAGCGGATGCCCAGCAGAGCGTAGATGCGCTCGAACTCGCGCACGGAGACGTCACGGAACAGCTTCCAGAGCCGGCGCGCCTCGGGGTCGCCGCTCTCCAGCGCCTTGAAGCGCTCGCGCGCGCGCTGCTGCAGCGACGGGTCCTGCTGCTTGCGTCGGTTGAACTCCGAGTAGAGCTCGTGCAGGTAGGCCACGCCGCGCTCGGCCAGCACGGCCTCGTCGCCCTGCTCGAACCAGATGTGCAGCAGCTGGCCGAACTGCGTGCCCCAGTCGCCCAGGTGGTTGATGCCCACGGGCTTGTAGCCTGCCGCGTCGAGCAGCCCCACCAGCGCGTGTCCGATGACGGTGGAGCGCAGGTGGTGCAGCCCGAAGCTCTTGGCGATGTTGGGGGAGCTGAAGTCGACGCACACGACGCCGCCCTGCCCGATGTCGACCCGGCCGTACTGCTCGCCGCGGGTGAGCACCTCGGGCAGCACCTCGCCCGCCACGGCGCCGGCGTCCAGGAAGGCGTTGACGTAGGGGCCCATGGGCTCCACCCGCAGCAGGGGCGGAGAGACGGCCACGCGCGCCGCGATCTCGGTCGCGATGGCCGGCGGCGCCTGGCGACGTTGCTTGGCCAGGCCGAAGCAGGGGAAGGCCAGCTGGCCCATCTCGGGCCGCGGGGGCGAGGTCACCAGAGGCAGCACCTCGTCGAGGGGCAGCTCGGCGGCCTCGGCGACGGCCTGGGCGAAGGTCAGGGCAAACGACGACATGGCGGCGGGCAGGTGGAGGGGGGCTCGGGCGGCGGCGGTCGGGGTGCTGGTCTGGTGCTGGTCTGGTGCTGGTCTGGTGCTGGTCTGGTGCTGGTCTGGTGCTGGTCTGGTGCTGGTCTGGTGCTGGTCTG
>QNBX01000049.1 GCA_003644265.1 Planctomycetota bacterium | reverse complement strand
GCGCTTGTGCCGCCCGCGGCCCGCGCCCACACTGCGCGGCATGGGTTCACTGCTCGCCATCCTCGCTCTGGCTCTGGGCCTGCGCGTCGTCGCCTGGCAACGGGCGGCCATGATGTTCAACGATGGGCCCAACTTCCTCTGGCAGGCCGAGCGCCTGGCCCAGGGCGACTGGATCGCGGCGCTGTCCCACCCCTATCACCCGCTGTACGGCGCGCTCACGGCGCTGGTGCGCCCGCTCTTCGGGAGCGTCGAGAGCGCGGCGCTGGCGGTCTCCATCGCGTCGGGACTGCTGCTGTGCGTGGCCGCCTGGGGGGTGGCGCGCGCGCTGCTGCCGGGGGAGCGCGCAGCGGGGCCGGCGGCGGCGCTGGTGGCGGCGGTGGCCACGCGCTCGCTGGACGTCACCGCCGACATCCAGGCCGACGGGTTGTTTGCAGCCCTGGCTCTGTGCGCCGTGTGGGCCACGCTCTCGGCTGCCAACCGCAGCGGCGGCGTTCCAGCACCTGCAGGGTCCGCGCACGAGCGGCCCGACCCGGCTCGCGCAACGCTCGCGCTGCTGGCCACGGCGGGCGTCGCCACCGGCTTGGCCTACCTGACCCGTGCCGAGGGGCTCTTTGTTGCGCTGGCGCCGGGGCTCTGGCTGCTGGCCGGCGGCCCCGCGCCCGCGCTGCGCGCGCGACTCAAGGGCGTGGCCATGTTTGCGTTGGCGCTGCTGCTCACGCTCTCTCCCTACGCCGTGGCGCTGCACGAGATCACAGGACAGTGGTGCCTCTCGCTCAAGCCCTCCATGTCCAACGTGGGGCTCGGCCTGTCCGGGCCCATGTGGCAGGCGCCCGCCGACAGCCCCCTGGGTTGGCCGCTGGTGCCTTCGGAGGAGGACCCGCTCGAGCGCCCGGGCCATGCCGCCCCCGCGATCCCGCCGCGGCAGGGCGCCATGGGCCCCACGCTGAACCTGCCGCTCTGGATGGGGCTGGTGGCGACAGCGTCCGCGGCACCCGCGGCGCTCCCGTCGGCACCGGCACCTTCAGCGGCACTCGCGCCAAACGCGCGAGGGCTCAAGCCGCAAGCGCCGCCCGAGCAGCCCCCCCCCGCCCTGCGCCGGATGTCGGTCATGGCAGCGCTCAACGGCGCCGCCAGGCGTCTCGTGGTCGCGCTGCGGGGCGAGACGATCGTGCTGCTCCTGCCCGGGCTCGCGCTGCTGCTACGCGAGCGGCGCCGCGCCACCATGGCAGGCCTGCTCATGCTCGCGCTGTGGGTGCTGGTGTGCGCGGTGCAGCTCCAACGCAGCCACTTTCTGACGAACCGACACATGCTGCTGGCCCTGGCCCTGGTGCTGCCGGCCGCGGGCATCGGGCTGCTGCGCATGTGGCGAGGCAAGCTGCCGCTGAGACTGCTGGCGCTGCTGGCGCTGATCGTGGCCGCCGGCGCGGGCACTCGCGCCCAGCGCACGCACCACTTGCCCCGGATCGAGGCGCTGCGCTGGGTGACCGAGCACACGAGCCCGGAGCAGTACGTGGTGAGCCACCGCCAGCGCGACGGTTGGTACGCCCAGCGCCCGGCCATCACGGCCCAGCTCCCGGTGTACGACCAGATCCTGCGCTCGCGCCTGCAGGAGTTCGACACGCCTTACCTGGTCCTGAGCGTCGCCAGGCTGTCGGCCACAGAACCGCATTGGTTGAGCGAGCGCCTGGTGCACGAGGTGATCCGCTTTGGCGCAGGCGACGAAACGGTGGCGGTCTACGAACCCCGCTTCGGCCCTCGCTGAGCCGCGCGCCTGTGTGAGCGGGCGGCCACCCACCCTCCCGCGACTCGCGCAGTCGCTGGTGGCGGCATGCACCGCAAGGCCCGGCGCAGCTCGCCGCTCAGGGCCCAGGTACCAAGCGCACCAGCTCATCGTAGTAAGCCGCCCCGCCGCCGCCGTCGGTCTCGCGCGCGCTGATCAGCGCGTTGGTGCAACACCCGTCGCGCAGCATGCCGCCCTTGTCCATCAGCACCAGGTCGCGGCGCACAAGCGGGTCGAACAGCACGCGCACGGGCAGGCGCCCGCTGCGGCTCTCCAGCAGGGCCTCGCCGCCGTCCCCGAAGGGCGCGCCCACGTCCGGATGCACCCGCGCCAGCGCCGGCCCCGGCTCCAGCGGCAGCGATCGCTGCGAGCTCTGCATGCTGCGGCTGGACAGCGCCATGAGCGTGAGCGGCCACTCGGCGTCGGTCTCCGGCGCCGCGTCCGGGCCGTCGCCGGAGAGCTGCACGCGCCCGTTGGGCGTCTCCACGCGCCCGTCCTCGAACAGCACCTGGGGCGCAAAGGGGTTGCGCACGGGGCCGGCGCGCATGGCCGACACCCCCGCGCCCGCGGCCGCGAGCCTCTGCGTCACGCGCGCCTTCCAGTCCTCCACGCTGCCGGCCAGCACGTCGCCCAGCCCCAGGCGCCCGGCCAGATCCTGCAGGATGTGCAGCTCGTGACGCGCCTCGCCCGCGGGCTCGATCACCGCCTCCGAGCTGCGCAGCCAGTGGTGCCCGTAGGCTCCCATCACGTCGCTGTCCTCCAGCAGCGTGAGCGTGGGCAGCACCAGGTCGGCCACGTCGGTGGTGTCGGTGGGATGGGTGTCGACCACCACCACGAAGGGCACCTGCTCCAGCGCCCGCTGCACGACGAGTGAGTCGGGCAGCATGGACACGGGGTTGGCCGCGTTGATCCAGGCCACGCGGATGGGCGGGTCCCGGGCCTCCAGGATCTCCGCGCCGAGGCGCGCCTCGGACAGGCTGCGTGGTGCCAACTCGCGACCGCCCCGGAACTCGAGATCGAAGGCGCCGCGGCGGTTGAAGTAGAAGCTGACGCCGCCCCCGGGCAGGCCCAGGTTGCCGCTCAGCACCGTCAGCGCGTCGATGGCGCGCACGGTGGCGAAGCCGTTGCGCCGGCGCCCCAGGCCCCACCCCAGGAGGATGGCGCAGGGGCCTTCCTGGCTGAGCCGTCGGGCCAGGGCCAGCAGCTCGTCCGCGGGCACACCGGCCAGCTCGGCCCAGTCCGGCACGTCGTGGCCATGGCACAGCGCGCGGTGCGCCTCCAGCCCATCGCAGCGCGCCGCGGCGGCCTGATCGACCCAGCCCTGGTCGTAGAGCGCGCGCGCCGTCCCCAGGGCCAGGGCGTAGTCGGCGCCCGGGCGCGGCTGCACAAAGCGATCGCACAGGGACGCCAGCCGGGTGCGCACCGGGTCGATGCCGGTGAAGGGCACACCCGCCGCGCGCAGCCGCTTGAGCACGGGCAGCAGGTGCACGTTGCCCACGTGCGGGTTCTTGCCCCACAACACCAGCGCGCGGCTGTGCTCGAGGTCAAACAGATCGTGGCTGTCACTGATGCCAAAATCGGCCTGCTGCGCCGCCTCCGAGGCGCCCGAGCAGATGTCGCCGCGCTTGACGGTCACGGGACCAAAGCGCTCGAACAGCAGGCCGGGCAGGGCCATCAGCACGCCCAGCGAGCCCCCCGACTGGTAGTGCAACACCGACGCGGGGCCGGACTCCGCGCGCGCGGCCAGCAGCTGCTCGGCCGCCACGGACATCGCCTCGTCCCAGCTCACCGGCTGCAGCTCGCCGCCCTTGCGCAGCAGCGGCGTGGTGAGCCGGTCGGCGGCATACTGCCGCGTCAGGAAGCGACCGGTGCGCTCGCACAGGAAGCCCTGCGTGACGGGGTCGTCCGGGTCTCCGCGCAGCGCCGTGGCGCGCCCGTCCTCCACCGTGACCAGCAGGCTGCAGGCGTCGGGACAGTCGCGGTTGCAGGCGCTGCGGCGGACGTCGGCCATGACGACTCCGAAGTCGAGAGAGGGCTGGGGGACGCAGCATAGCTCGGGCGCCAAGTCGGTGTGCGCGCGGGCACGTCCCCTCCATATGACTTGATCCCCGTGGGGCTGAGCGTGAGAGTGGACCGGCGGCGCGGCGCTCCCGACCGTGCCTGGACGAGGCCTGCGGGCATGACAGAGCGAGCACCCGACACGCTCAACACGAGCGCTGCGCACAGCGAACACACGCAGCATGACAGCGACGACGCGCGGTGAGCCTCCAGGCCCAACGGACGCCGACATCCCGCGCCCGGCTGCTCGACGAGCTGGCCGCCATCGTCGGCACCGACGCCGTGCTGCACGAGCGCGAGGAGCTGCTGGTCTACGCCAGCGACGGATCCAGCATGCACGCGGCCCAGCCCGCCGCGGTGGTGCTGCCGTCGAACACCGAGCAGGTCCAGGCCGTGGTCCTGACCTGCCGCCGGCACGGCCAGCCCTTCGTGGCGCGCGGCGCGGGCACGGGCCTGTCGGGCGGCGCGCTGGCCCTCGGCAAGTCCGTGCTTCGCGACGCGGCGACGCCCAGCGCCCCCCACGCCAGCGCGTCCGGCCCCGGTCAGCACGACGCCCCCACGCAGCCTGCGCACGACGCCCCAACGCAGCCTGCGCACCACGCCCCCACGCAGCCTGCGCACCACGCCCCCACGCAGCCTGCACACCACGCCCCCACGCAGCCTGCGCACGACGCCGCCCCCGACGGCGGCGTGATCATCGGCCTCAACCGCATGAATCGCATCCTGTCGCTGGAACCCGAGGACCGCCTGGCGCGCTGCGAACCCGGCGTGGCCAACCTCGCGGTGAGCGCTGCCGCCGCGGCCCACGGCCTGTACTACGCCCCCGACCCCTCCAGCCAATCGGTCTGCACCCTGGGCGGCAACGTGGCCCACAACTCGGGCGGGCCGCACACGCTGACCCACGGGGTCACCGTCAACCACGTCCGCGGGCTCGAGCTGATCACACCCGAGGGCGAGCGCGTGCAGATCGGCGGCGCCGAGCGTCCGGGCTACGACCTGACCGCGCTGCTGGTGGGCAGCGAGGGCACGTTGGGCATCGTGACGCGCGTCGATGTGAATCTGGTCCGCCTGCCCGAGTCCGTGCGCACGGCGCTGGTGGCGTTTCCCGAGGTCGAGACGGCCTGCGGTGCGGTGTCGGCCTTGATCGCCGCGGGCATCGTGCCCGCCGCGCTGGAGCTGCTGGACGCCCAGGTGGTGGAGGCCCTGAGCGCCGCCTTCGGGTTCGAGTTCCCGCCCGGCGCCGGCGCGCTGTTGCTGCTGGAGATGGACGGCCCCGAGCCCGGCATGGACGCCGACTTCGACCAGGCCACCGCCCTGTGCCGCGAGCACGGCGCGCTGCAGCTGACCCTGGCGGTCGACCCGACCGAACGTGCCGCCGTGTGGCGCGCGCGCAAGCTGGCTTTTGGGGCCTTGGGTCGCATCTGCGCCAACTACTACACGCAAGACGGCGTCATCCCCCGCAGCCTGCTGCCGCAGATGCTCGCGCATGTGCGCGGCGTGGCCGAGCGCTACGGCCTGCGCATCGCCAACGTGTTCCACGCGGGCGATGGCAACCTGCACCCTTGCATCCTGTTTGATCACGACGACGAAGAGACGCGCCGGCGCGCCGTGCGGGCGGGCGGCGAGATCCTGCGGCGCTGCGTCGAGCTGGGCGGCTCGCTCACCGGCGAGCACGGCGTGGGCGTCGAGAAGCGCGAGTGGATGGGGCTGCTGTTCGACCCCGACGACCTGGCCGCCATGGCGCGGCTGCGCGCGGCCTTCGACCCCGAGGGTCTGTGCAACCCCGGCAAGCTGCTGCCGTTGGGACAGGGCTGCGGCGAGGCGCGGCAACGGGCGGGCAGATCGTCGTGAGCGCCGTCCCCTCCCTGGCGCCCGCCACGGCCGAGCAGTTGGCCCAGGCCCTGGCCGACGCCGCGGCCGCCGGGCACAAGGTGCTGCCCGCGGGGCTGGGCACGCGCCACGGACCGGCCGCCCGCGGCCAACGCCCGGGCCTGCGCCTCTCCACCGCAGCCCTGGACGGCGTGGTGGCGCACGACGCCGAGGACCTGACCCTGACGGTGCAGGCCGGCATGCCGCTGGCCACGCTCGCTGACCTGCTGGCCGCCCATGATCAGTGCTTGCCGCACCAGCCTTATCGGCGCCGCGGCAGCGTGGGCGGGCTGCTGGCATCGGGAGCGGACGGCGCCCTCGACCTGCGCTACGGCCGGCTGCGCGACGATCTGGTGGGCGTGCGCGTGGCCCTGCCCGACGGCACCCTGGTGCGCGGGCGCGGCCGGGTGGTCAAGAACGTCGCGGGCTACGACCTGCCGCGCCTGCTGGCAGGTTCCCTGGGCACGCTCGGCGTGGTGGTGGAGGCGTCCTTCAAGCTCTGGCCGCGTCCGCCGGTCCAGGCCACGTTGGTCTGCGGCTACGAACGACGCGAGCAGGCCCTGCGTGGGGCGGCGACCGTGCTGTCCTCCCCTGCCCGGCCGTCCTTTGTCGACGTGCTGGTCGGCGCCTGTTCCGTGCAGCTCGTGCTGGGCTTCGACGGTCGGCATGAACGTGTCGTCGGCGAGACCGCGCGGGCGCAAGAGCTGCTGCGTGGCGACGGCCATCAGGGCACGCTCACGCTCAGCGCGTTGAGCGCCCCTGGCGTTAGCCACGCTGCCCGCTCGCCCGGCTCGCCCGGCACAGCAAACGCCGCCGACAGCGAATCCGCCGCGCGCCTGCGTCTCGGGCTGGACGATCCCGTCGCGGCCCTCGGTGGCGAGCACGGCGCCGACGTGCTGCGCTTCTGGGGTCGACCCTCGCGGCTGCGGGACGCGCTGGCCTGCGTGGACACGGTCGCTCCCGGCGCGCGCATGCAGCTTCGCCCCGGGCTCGGCCAGGCCTTCGTCGCGCCCCGCAGCGGCTGCGACCTGCCCGCCTTGCTGATGGCGCTACGCAACCACGGTCACGTGGTGCTGCTGGCCGGCGCCCCCGGACTGACCCACGAACCCGACCTGGTGTGGGGAGCTCCCCCGCCCGACCTGGCGCTCATGAGGCGCGTGAAGCAGGCCTTCGATCCGAGCGGCGCGCTGGTGGCCGGGCGCTTCGTGGGAGGCCTCTGAGCATGGACACGAGCTCCCCAGCCGGCTTGCCGACCAACGCGCCGTGCATCCACTGCGGCTTCTGCCTGCCAGCCTGCCCGACCTACGACGTGCTGGGCAGCGAGCTCGACTCACCCCGCGGCCGATTGGTGCTCATGCAGGGTCTGGAAGACGGCACGCTGCAGCCCACGCCCAGCGTGGTGAGGCACCTCGATCTGTGCCTGGGGTGCCGCGCCTGCGAGACGGCCTGCCCCTCGGGAGTGCCCTACGGCGAGCACCTGCAGGCGGCGCGCGTGGCCCTGCGCGAGCACCCGGCGCGCGACCCCGGACGACGGCGCAGCGAGCGCCTGGCCCTGACGCTGGTGGCCCTGCCCCCGCGCCTGCAGCGCCTGGGATCGCGGCTGCTCGCTCTGACGGTAGCCAGCGGCCTGGCGCGGGCGGCCGCAGCCCTGCTGCCGGGGCGCCTGGGAGCGGCGGCCGCTCTGTTGGCCGCCACGCCCCCACGGGTGGCGCGCTTGCCGGAGCGCACAGAGGCGCTCCACGCGCGCGCCGACGGACGCCGCCCGCGCGTGGGGCTGCTCACCGGCTGCGTGGGCGGGAGCGTGCTGGGCCACGTGAGCGAGGCCGCCGCGCGGCTGCTGAGCTCCGCGGGCTGCGAGGTCATCGTGCCGCGCAGCCAGGCCTGCTGCGGCGCGCTGCACGCCCACGCCGGCGACCTGGACGGCGCGCGCCGGCTGCTGCTGACCAACCTGGAGGCCTTCGGCGACGCGGGCCCCTTGGACGCCATCGTGGTCACCTCGGCAGGCTGCGGCTCGGCGCTCAAGGAGTCTGCGCGGCTGCTGCAGCACGACCCGGAGATGCTGCCGCGCGCCCGCGCCCTGGCCGCGTTGGTGCGCGACGCACTGGAGCTGCTGGACGAGCTGGGCCTGCCGCCCGCGAGCGCTGCCCTGCCCGGCTCCGTGGCCTGCCTGGACGCCTGCCACCTGGCCCACGCCCAGCGCTTGCCCGGGCTGACCGCGCGGCTCCTGGGCGCCCTGCCCGGCGCGCAGCTCGTACACCCCGCGGCCAGCGACCGCTGCTGCGGCAGCGCCGGCATCTACAACCTGCTGCAGCCCGAACCCGCCAGCGCCCTGGCGGCGGCCAAGCTGTCCCAGGCCGCGAGCGCGGGGGCCGACGTGATCGCGACGGCCAACGCCGGCTGCCTGCTGCACCTGTCCGCCCAGGCCCACGCCGCCGGCAGCGAGCTGCGCTGCGAACACCCGCTGACCCTGCTCGACCGCGCCTGTCACGGCCCCCAGGCGGAGTAAACAGCCGAAGCCCAGTCCGTTCAGCGCATGCGCCACACAGCGCCGACGAAAGATGTCCGATCTGATAGGAGAATCAGGACGGCCCATAGCATCCACTGGTTGGCGAGTGAAGGATCTCCTGGCTGGTGGTGGACCCCCGGGACCACCCCCGATAGCCCGACCCCCACCAGCCAGGTCTCTCCCACGCCGCGTCATGGGGCCAGCGGCTTGGGCCTGCGCAGCAGCCGCGGCGCTGCGACCAACGGCAAGCGCCGGCTACTTGCGCTTGAGCCACTCGCGGAACGCATCGAAGCTGCGCTCGCGCCCGAGGAAGTCCGCCACCAGTTCGCCAGCGGGCTTGGAGCCACCCGGCGCGAGCACCGCGTCGCGATAGGCCCGCGCCACCGCGGGGTTCAGCACGCCCTCCTCCGAGAAGCGGCTGTACATGTCCTTGGCCATGACCTTGGACCACATGTACGTGTAGTAGATGCACGAGTAGCCCGACAGGTGCCCGAAGCTGCACTGCATGTGGGTGTCGGGCACGGGATCATAGGGGCTGAACTCGTGCGCCAGCGCGCTGCTCAGGCGCGTCGTGTCCAGATCGGTCGGGTCGGCCAGATGGCTGTGCAGCGAGACCGCCGCGTAGTACATCTGGCGCATGGTCCCCGAGCCTTTGCCGAACTCGGACGACCTGCGCAGCTTCTCGATCAGGTCGCTGGGCACGACCTCGCCGGTCTCGTGGTGCACGGCGAAGGACTGCAGCACCTCGGGCTCCAGCAGGAACTCCTCGAGCATCTGCGAGGGCGCCTCCACGAAGTCCCACTCCACGCCGAAGCCGGAGTTCTGCATCCAGTGCTGGCGCCCCGACAGCATCATGTGCAGCAGGTGGCCGAACTCGTGGAAGAACGTGCTCACCTGGCCGAACTCCATCAAGGCCACGCCGTTGGGCGCCTTGGCGGGATCGGGGAAGTTGCACACCAGTACGGCCTGGGGCAGCCGCTCCTCGCCCACGCCGATGCGGTACGGGAAGCAGGCCGCGTGGCCGTACTTGCTCTCGCGCGGGAACAGGTCGAGGTAGAAGCGACCCAGCTGACCCTGGTCGTCATAGACGTTCCAGGCCGTCACGCTCTCGTGCCACAGCTCCAGGCCCGGGGCGGGCTCGAAGCGCAGCTCGAACAGGCGCGCGCTCAGGTCGAAGATGCCCTCGCGCACCCGCTCGAACTCCAGGTACGGGCGCAGCGCCTGGGAGTCGAAGTCGAAGCCCTCCTTGCGCACCAGGTTGCCGTACAAGCCGCCCTCGAACTCCTCCACGTCGGTGGCCGACGGGTGGTCACGGCGCTTGCGCTCCAGCAGGCGGGCCATGTCGCGCTGGGACACGGGGCGCGCCAGCGCCGCCACCTTCTCGATGAACGCGTCCGCCGCCTCACCCGATCCGATCATGAGCGGCTCGGTGCGGTAGGCGACCCAGTCGGGATAGCCCAGCAGCTTGGCGTAGCGCTCGCGCCCGACCAGCAAGTCGGACAGGACCGACAGGTTCTCCGGATAGGCGCGGTTCTTGTACTGCATGAACAGGCGCCGACGCAGGTCCAGATCGGTGGCGTAGCGCATGATCGGCTGGTAGTCAGGGTAGGTCGTGTTGACCGTGACCGTGCCGTCGTCCGCGGCCGGGTGCGAGGCCAGGAAATCGTCGGGCAGACCGGCCAGACCAGCGACCGTGGTCTCGACCTCGAGCACGGCGTTGCGGATGTTCTCGTCGAAGGCCTGGCCGATCAGCACCAGATCGGCGTCCAGCTGCCTGATGGCACTGCGCGTGGCCTCGTCCTTGTCGACCCCAGAGCGGCGGTACTCCCGCAGGATCTTGCTGTGCGCCCAGCGCGTCGACTCGTCCTCTTCAGTGGTATCCAGCGCGAGCAGCGCCGCGTAGAGCTCGCGGTCGAGGCCCAGCTCGGTGCCGTACTCGCTCACGCGGCGGGCGCCCTCCTGGGCCGCCTCGCGCACGTCGGCCTGGGTGTGCACGGCCTCGAGGAGCTGGCAGTCGTTGCCCGCGGCGCCCAGGTGCATCTCGAGCTCGTTGTAGAGCTCGAGCGTGTTCTCGACGGTGTGCTCGCCGTCGATGGCCACGATGCGGTCGCGCAGCTCGCGGGCCGAGGCGATGTGCGCGTCGGTGTCCGCGCTGAGCGTCGCGGCGTCACGGTTCAGCGGCGTGTCCGCCAGGAGCCAGGGCGCCTCCTCGGACGAACCGGAGAAGGGCATGGAGCAGGCGTTGCAGAGGGCCACCGCGAGCGTCAGAGCGGCGAGGGAGCAAATACGCATGTTGGCCTCAGGGGACAGGACGGACACGAAGGACACAGAGACTAACGGGGAGAGGGCGCGCGGCCCAAGCCGGGGCCTGGAGACGACACGATCCCGTCGTCAGAGCCGCCCCGGCCGGACACGCCACAGCAGCGGAACGGCAGCCGCGCCCCGGCGAGGGCCGCCGTTGGGCCCGGCTCGGACGCCCGGGAGCGGGCTGCTCGCAGCGTGATCACGGCTCAGCCATCGTCGTCATCGCCCCCGCCGAACAACCCGCCGAGCGCACCACCCAGCTGCTTGGCGCCCTTCTGCTCGAGCTCGGCTCTCTGCTTGTCGGCCTGTCGCTCGAGCTCAGCTTTCTTCTCGTCGGCCTTGGCTTCGAGTTCAGCCTGCTTCTGATCGACCACGGCCATGGCCTGGGCCTTGATGGCGTCCTTGAGCGCGTCGTCCTCGAAGCGGATGCGCGGGTTGTCGATGGCGCCCGAGAGCTGGAACGGCAGCACCAGCTCGCTGACACGACGCGGGCCGCCCACGATGTCGACCAGCACGTCGCGCAGGGTCACGTTGAGCGGCAGGTCGAGCCGGCCCACCTGACCGTCGGCCCAGGCGCCGTCGAGGTCCACGTCGAGGGTGCCGCCCGACAGCTTGTCGCCTCCCAGCATGGCACCCACCGTGTCGCCCGAGAGGCCGTGCAGGGCCACGCGCACCAGGTTGTCTTCGACGCGGGCGTCCGGACCGCCCAGGCCCAACTCCATCCGCAGCGTGCCCTGGCGCGAGACCAGGCTGATGCGCGCGGGCTCGGGCACCAACGCGGGATCGCTGGAGAGCTGGCTGCCGTCGAGGTCGAGCAGCTCGCCATCCAAGGCCGGGATGGCCATGCCGTGGACCTCGAGCTTGCGGATCAACAGCGCCGGCGCGGAGCTGCGCAGGCCGGGGGAGCGCACGCGGCCGTAGCCCAGGCGCTCCACCTCGCGACGCAGGCGCTGCTCCAGCGTCAGCCCCGGCTCGTCGCCTGGCCCGCGCTCGTCGTCCTCCTCGTCGTCAGCGGAGAGCTTCTCGAGCCACTCACGCGCCTGTCGCAGGCGCTGCTCCAGCTGCTGCGAATCATCGAGGTAGCTGGAGAGAGTGCCGCTGCTGAAGCCCGGCGCCTCGTCGGCCGCGGGCGGCGCGGGGCTCGGGCTGCGCGCCTGTCCCACCAGCACGCCGGGGCTCGAGCGGACGGCGCCCTGGGCCGCGTCGCTGATCACCAGCAGGTCCAAGGCCAAGCGGCCGCGCAGCAGGTCGGCCATGCTGCCGTCGGCCTCCAGGCGCGTCGCGCGGAACAGATCCTGCTCCAGGTGCTCGGGGTCGGCCATGGCCAGCCCGTCGATGACCAGGCGGCCCTCGGCCAGGTCGATGCTGACGGAGCCCACGTCGACCGTGGCGCCGTGCACACCCTCCAACCCGGAGCGGGCCGCGCTGGCGAGCATGGCCCCCCCCAGCAGCGACGGCGAGAACCAGGCCGCGGCGAAGCCCAGCGCCACCAGCACCACACCCAGCACGCGGATCGGGTTGCCGAACCCACGCTCGAGCAGGTCGCCGTAGCTGGACTTGCCCTTGCGCTTGCCCAACAGCAACCACATGAGCAGACGCACCCAGCCCTTGGACAGTAGCGCCTGGTACTTGTCGCTGCCGGTTTCGAGGCCGGCGAACTTGCGGCGGAAACCACCGACGGTCGTCACCAGCACCACGCCGCCGACCACGCCCACCAGCAAGCCCAGCACCAGGCCGCCCGTGACCGCGTACACGTCGAGGTCGAGCAGCGCCAGCACCGGCGCCTCCACCGCCCAGGCGAAGAACGCGCGCGTGGCCTCACCGTCCACCAGCACGCGGCCCAGCGAGAACGAGACCGACATCAGCGCCAGACAGGCCAGCTTGGCCACGCCGGCCACCAGCAGCACCACGCCCAGGTTGGCGTTCAGCACCAGCAGCAGCGCCACGAGGGCCGCCAGCAGCCCCGGGTGGTCCGCGGCCCCGGGGACGAAGCCGATCAGCGCCCCCAGCACGCAGGCCATCAGGAGTTGGACGGGCTGGGCGCTGCCGCGCAGCAGCGGGCCAAGAGTTCGGCTGAGCATCAGGAGTCCCCGGAGGCGGTCGAGCAGGCGCGGCGGGCCGACAATGGCCCCGCGCCCCTCGGCCGCACATGATCGCCGCCGGCGGGGTCAGATACCAAGCCGGCCCTGCGAACGTCACGATCAGGCGCCCTGCTCACGCAGCACAGGCCATCGGGGAGCGGCCGACCGCCGGCGGCCGGCCGCCGGCCTCGGAAGGGGCATCCCGGCTCGCGTGGCGCGAGCGCCCAACGATCGTCTATCGTGCTGCGTTCTCGCTTCTGACCCCTCCTCGTACGAGCCTGCCCCGATGCGCTCCGCCACGACCGCGCTGTTGGCCCTGACCACCTCCCTTCTGCTGTTGACCGCGCCGCCGGCCCCTGCCCAGGAGGACGGCCCAAGCGACGGGAACACCGCCGACGGGAACACCATCGAGGTCAGCGTCGTCACGAGCATGGGCAGCATGGTCTTCGAGCTGAACGCCGAGGCCGCGCCCATCACCGTGGGCAACTTCCTGCGCTACGCCCAGGACAAGCACTACGACGGCACCATCTTTCATCGCGTGCTCAAGGACTTCATGGCCCAGGGCGGCGGCTTCGACACGGACCTCAAGTACGTCAAGACCCGTGACCCCATCCCGAACGAGGCCGCCAACGGCCTCAAGAACGTGTACGGCAGCATCGCCATGGCGCGCACGGGCGCCCCTCACTCGGCCACGGCCCAGTTCTTCATCAACTGCAAGACCAACGACTTCCTGAACCACAAGGCGCCCAACGACCGCGGCTTCGGCTACTGCGTCTTCGGCAAGCTGACCGCGGGCCAGGAGGTGTTCGAGGCCATGCGCGAGGTCGAGGTCGAGCGCAACATGCAGGTGGGCAACGAGGTGGCCTGCCCCCTGGAGCAGATCGTCATCACGACGGTCAGCGTCCAGGACGCCAAGCTGGCCGAGCGGCTGATCAAGGCCGCCGACGCGGTCATCGAGGCGCGCGCCGCCAAGGCTCGCGAGGCCGCCATGGCCGCCCTGGGCGACGGCATCGAGCTGGTCGCGTCGAAGGACCACGACACCAGCGCCGGCGAGACCCTGCCCTCCGGCATGTGGGTGCTGGACGTGGTCGAGGGCGAGGGCCCGACCCCCGGCCGCACCGACAAGGTGCGCGTGCACTACACCGGCTGGCTCACCGACGGCACCAAGTTCGACAGCTCCCGCGACCGCGGCGACCCCATCGTGTTCGGCCTCAACCAGGTCATCGCCGGCTGGACCGAGGGCGTGGGCGGCATGTCCGCCGGCGGCCGTCGCTTCCTGGTGATCCCCCACGAGATGGCCTACGGCGAGGCCGGCCGCCCGGGCATCCCGCCCAAGTCCACGCTGGTGTTCGACGTGGAGCTGATCGAGATCGTGAACTGAGGCTGCGGCCGTGATTGATCGCAGGGGCTTTCTGTCCGCAGCCGGCCTGCCCGCCGCGGCGCTGATGTTCGATCCCGCGGCGCTGGCCGGGGCGCTGGAGCTGCTGTCGCGGCCGGACGACCGCGCGCCCGAACTGGCGGCGGCCGACGAGGACATCTGGGGGCCGGTTGCCCAGGCGTTTCCGCTCGACCGCTCCTTCGTCAACCTCAACCACGGCGGCGTGAGCCCCGCGCCCGCCGTGGTGCTCGACGCCATGGCGCGGCACGTGGCCTTCAGCAACCACGCGCCCAGCTACACCATGTGGAAGATCCTGCGGCCCCAGCGCGAGACCGTGCGCTCGCGGCTGGCGCGCTTCTGCGGCGTCTCGCCCGACGAGATCGCGCTCACGCGCAACGCCAGCGAGGGCCTGCAGATCTGCCAGCAGGGCTTCGATCTGTCGCCGGGCGACGAGGTGCTGACCACCTCGCAGGACTACCCGCGCATGATCACGACCTTCCGCCAGCGGGAGCGGCGCGACGGCATCGTGCTCAAGCAGTTCGACATCCCCACGCCCAGCGATGATCCGGACGAGATCGTGCGCCTGTTCGAGCGCAACATCAGCGAGCGCACGCGCCTGATCCTGATGTGTCACGTGATCAACCTGACGGGCCAGGTGCTGCCCGTGAAGCAGGTGGTGGCCATGGCGCGGCGCCACGGCCTGCCGGTCATCGTGGACGGCGCCCACGCCTTCGCGCACCTGGACTTCCGGCTGGCGGACCTGGAGTGCGACTACTACGCCACCAGCTTGCACAAGTGGCTCAACGCGCCCATCGGCACGGGCATGCTGTACGTGGCCAAGGACCGCATCCGCGAGCTGTGGCCGCTGATGGCCGCCGACGAGAGCAGCGACGACGACATCCGCAAGTTCGAGCAGACCGGCACATACCCCGTGGGCCCGGTGCTGGCCGTCGGCGACGCGCTCACGTTCCACCAGGCCATGGGCAGCGCGCGCAAGTTCGCGCGCATGGTCTACCTGCGCGATCGCTGGGCCCGACCGCTCAGCAAGCACGAGCGCGTCCGCCTGCACACCAGCCTGGAGCCGGGCATGGCCGGCGGCATCGCCCTGGTGGAGATCGAGGGCATCGAGCCCTCCGACCTGCACGGCTGGCTCTGGAAGCGGCACGGCATCTGGACCACCACCATCCAGCGCGACAGTTTCCGCGGACTGCGCGTCTCGCCCTCGGTCTGCAGCACGCTGGAGGAAGTAGACCGCTTCACCGAAGCCATGGAGCAGGCCGTCCACCACGGCATCGGCTAGGAAGCCGGATTGGACGCCGGGCCTCAGCGGGACGCAGGCGGGAGCTGGCGCCAGGCGGCGGCAACGGCCGGCGTGCCGCGGTGAGCGAGAGCGCGGGCCGATTGACGGCGGCGTGGGTGTCGCTCAGGGCGCCTGCCGCCCCCAGCGCTTGAAGAACGCGCGCAGCTCCACCAGCCAGGCTCCGACTCCCGGGCCGAACAGGTCGGCGTGACGGCCGCCGGCCACGAGCAGCGCGCGCCCGCCACTGGCGTGCGCAAGTCGTCGCAGCTCGGCGGGCGTGGAGAGCCGATCGAGGTCGCCCGTGGCCAGCAGCAGCTCGACCGGCGCGGCGGCCACCAGGCGACCCAGCGAGGCCTCGGGGGAGAGCTGCGACTCGTCCAGGCCGCCGCGCAGGCTCACCAGCAGGCGCGTAAGCTGGGCCAGGGGCAGCGCCCACGAGCCGGCCGCCAGCTCGACCCGATTGACGAAGGCCGTGCCGATGTCGGCGTACAGGCTCTCGAGCACCAACGCGGAGAACGTGTCTGGTGGCAGGCTGTCGTCCCACGCAGGGTCGACCGCGAAGACCAGCGCCGCGGCGCCCAGGCTCGTGCCCCAGCCCACCAGCGGCAGGCCCGGCCAGCGGCGCCGCGCCTCGCCCACGGCGGCCCGCACCTCGGCCCGCTCATGCCAGCCGAAGCCGCTGCGGTCGCCCCCGCTGGCGCCGTGGCCGCGCAGGTCGAGAGCCAGCACCGCCAGCCCGTGCTTGGCGACGAAGGCCGCGCGCGGCGCCGAGCGATACCCATCCATGGGGTGCAGCAGGATGCACACCGCGCGCGGCGCCGTGCGGGGCGTGACGGCCCAGGCGGCCACGTCCAGGCCGTCGTCGGTGCGCAGCGTGAGGTCCTCGCAGACCAGCCCGGCCACCCGGGGTGCGGGGCTCGGCCCGCGGCGCTGCGGCGTCATGAGCTGACCCGACATCCACCAGCTGAGCGCGAACCAGGCGCCCAGCAGCAGCAGCCCGAGTCGCCCCCACCGTCGCCCCCACCGTCGCCCCCACCGTCGCAGCCGCGTAAGCGCCACCCGCAGCGTCAGTCGCGCAAGCGGTAGCTGACGAACTCCAGGCCCGGTGTGTCAGCGCTGCGCGTCTCGGCCATGTGGTAGTGGCGCTCGATCCAGGCGCGGTCGAAGGGAAACAGCACGTCGCCGTCGCGCAGCGGCTGATCCGGCACCCAGCTCACGATCAGCGTGGCCGGACGCGGCAGGCCCCAACACGTGCGGGCGCCCGGGCCCTCTTCGAGTGGCGCCAGGATCTGCCGGAAGATCTGCGCGCCGCCGAGGATCCAGGGGCCGCTGCCCGACGCACTCGACGCACTCGACGCACTCGACGCACTCGACGCACTCGACGCACTCGACGCACCCGACGCACTCGACGCACCCGACGCACCCGGCGCACCCGGCGCACTGGCGCTCGCCACGTCAGCGCGCGTCGAACTGCGTGTGGCGCCGTCGCGCGCGGTCGCGTCGCCGGCAACCTGCACGGCCGAGTCGCCGGGCTGCTCACGCGCGCACCAATCGCAAGCCGCCGACAGAGACGGGAACCAGCGCGCGCCGTCCCGTCGCTCGCCATCGCGCGCGGCATGGCCAGGCACCGCGCGCGAGACCACGAGGTTGGTGCGCTTGGGCAGGGGCTTGCGGCCGATGGCGTCGTACGAGAGCCGCCCCATGATCAGCGTGCCGCCCAGGGTGCTGCGCTTGAAGTGCTTCAGGTCCTCGGGCAGATGCCAGGGCAAGTCGTGGTCGCGCCCCATCAGGCGCCCCTCGGTCATGGCGACGATCAGCCGGCAGTCGGCCCGCGCCGGCGCGCTCACACCGCCACCTTGAAACGGATCGGCGGCAGGTGCTCGTAGCCCACCAGCTCGAAGTCGTCGAAGCCCAGCTGCTCAAAGGGCTTGTCGGCGATGCGCAGCTGCGGCAAGGCCAAGGGCGCGCGCGTGAGCTGCTCGCGCATGCCGTCCAGATGGCACATGTCGGCCAGCGACCCGTCGGCGCGGGCGCAGTAGATGTGCGCGTCCACGATCGAGTGGGCAAAGCGCCCCGGCTTGAGCCCCACCGACTGCGCCAGCATGTGCGTCAGCGTGGCGTAGGCCGCCAGGTTGAAGGGAATGCCCAGGGCCACGTCGCCGCTGCGCTGGGTCAGGTGGCAGTTGAGGCGTTGACCCTGCACGTGGAACGCGTAGGTGTAGTGGCAAGGCGGCAGCCGGCTGGACCAGGCGTTGCCCGGCTCCCATGCCGTGACCACCATGCGCCGGCTGTGCGGATCGGTGCGCAGGCAGTGGAGCACGTTGGCGATCTGATCGATCTCGGTCACCTGCCACTTGCCGTCGGCGTCCTTGGCCGCGCTGGGAAAGTGCCGCCAGTAGTTGCCGTAGGCCGTCTCGAGGTTGCCGTCCTCGTCGGCCCACGCGTCCCAGATCCTGGTGTGCTTGCGCAGGTTGCGGATGTGGTTCTCACCCGACAGATACCAGAGCAGCTCACGCAGCACGGACGCCCAGTGCATCTTCTTGGTGGTGAGCAGCGGGAAGCCCGCGCTCAGATCCACCTGATAGTGGGCCGCAAAGCAGCTGAGGGTGTCGACGCCAGTTCGGCTGGACTTGCGCTCGCCGTGCTCGAGCACGTGGCGCACGAGGTCGAGGTATGCCTTCACGGCGGCGAGGATAGCAGCATCGGCCGGCAGCGCGAGGTAGATAGAGTGGGTCGCTGATCGCGTCCCTCGTTCGCCTGCCCCAGGACTCCTGCTCTGCTCCCGCTCGCCGCCCTCGTCGCTCTGCTGGCCGCCTGCGCGCCGGCCCCCGGGTCGGGTGCTGAGCCCGGGCCGGTGCCGCCAGCCGTCGCGCCGGTGGCTGCCCCCGCGCCGCCAGCCGCGCCGCCAGCCGCGCCGACCGCTCCGACGACGTCTGATCAGGCCCTGCCGCGCCCGGGGCCCGACGGCGTCACGCTGGTGCTGGAGGGACTGCTCAACGGCGGCTTTGAACTGCTGGCTGACGGCACGACCTCGCCACCCAAGTACGGCGCCTACTGGGTGGGTGCCTTCAGCTTCGAACCGGATGACCCGAGCGACCGCATCGAGCACGGCGACGACGCCGCCGAAGGCCGCGCCTGGCTGGCGCTGGCGCCCGACGGACCCGGCGTGCATCAGAAGCTGGTGGCCGACCCGCGCTGGACCGAGCGCATCGCGCTGACCCTGGCCTGGCGCGCGCCCGACGCCGCACACTCCGACGCACGTCTGGTGGTGCAGTTGGAGGACGGCCCCGGCCGCCTGCTGCGCGTGCTCGCCCCTGCGGACGCCGCCCCGGACGCCAACGGCTGGCGCTGGGTCGAACTGCCCCTGGGCGCGGCCTTCAGCTCGCGCCACGGCGGGCGCCCGCAACCGCGTCTGAATCTGCGCCTCTCAGCTGAGGGCGGGCCCGTGGACGTGGACGCGGCCTCGCTCGCGGTCTCGCTGCCGCGCGTGCGCCCGGCCGACGCGCGCACGCTGATCGAGGACCTGGTGCGGCGCACGCTGATGACCTGGACCGCCCCCGTTGACGGCGCGCGCCCGGCCCTGGTGGAGCGCTCCACGGGATACGTGTTGGCCACCGCGCTGGACGTCACCAGCGGCGGCGACGTGCAGCTCAAGCCCATCCGCCACTTGCACTCGCTGCACGAGATCCTGGCGCGCTGGATCGCCTATCTGGACGCCACCGACCGGCACGCCGAGGCCGAGCCGTGGCGTGAGCTGCTGCGACGCTTCGTCACCAGCCTGCTGGACCAGCACTTCGACCCGGACAGCGGCCTGCCGCGCATCCTGCACGTGGACAGGGGGCCCTTCCCGAACTCGCCTGTGACCGTGGGCGCCTTCGTCGAGTTCTTGATGGAGGTGCGGCCGCTGCTGGACGACCCGGCGCTGGTGGCCCGCTGCGAGACCCAGGTGCGGCGTACGGGCGACGCGCTGCTGGCGCTGCAGGCGCGCCACGACCTCGACCCGGACGAGCACCCCAACGCGGTCAAGCTGGACCGGGCCAGCGGGCGCTTCATCGGTCAACACGACAACTGGTTCGGGCACATGCCCAACCGGCTCACGCCGCGCGGGGCCATCGACCCGCCCAAGCAATACAACACCAGCTGGGCCATCGTGACCGGACGCAGCTTCTGGTACCACCTGCTCAAGTCGCCCGCGGCGGTCATGGCGGCCCACGCGGTCGAGCCCAAGGACGGCGACCTGCAGGGCATCGCGCGCGCGCTGTCGCGCTACCAGCGCCCCTGGGACGCGACGCGCTATGACCTCGAGAACGACACCGACGACCACTACGGCTACCTGAGCGAGGATCTGGCCACCCTGCTCTCCCATGGCGGCGCGGTGCTTCCGGACGCGCTGAGGCTGCTACAGACGGCCACCGACCATCGCCTGTCGCGCGACACGGGCCGCGCCGGCGACACGCTCTGGATCCAGGCCATCCGCCTGGGCAGCTCCTGCGCCGGAGACAGCCCGCGCGCCTTCAAGGGCTTGCTTGATTTGTACGAGCTGCCGCCGGAGCAGAACCCCGTGAGTTCGGGCCTGCCGCTCTATCGAGAGGCCCTGCTGGAGCTGGCCGCCAACGACTTCAAGGGTCGCCAGCTCACCAACGGGCAGTTCACCGAGAGCTTCTTCAGCCGCTGGGAGATGGTCTGCATCTGCTTCAAGGGCAAGTACCAGGGCGACTGCCGCGAGCGCGAGCCGGACGCCTGGGACGGCGACGTGGGCGACATCTTCGGCGGGCCGCCGCTGCAGAGCATCAACGCCCAGGCCTGGGCCTTGCGCGTGGCCCAGAGCGAGGACGAGCGGGCCGAGATCCTGGCGCGCCTGGGCAGCATCTACTACGTGAGCGAGACCGGCCTGCGCGCCCCCCACGGCTACCTCTCCGGCCTCGACCCCGCCGTGGCGCGGCAGTATGAGCTGCCCCCGAAGTACGCCACCGGGCTCGACCCGCGCACGGCCGCCGGGCTGGGTTACGTCAACGCCTGGCTGAGCCTGCTGCCGTACCTGGACGACGACGAGTAGCGCGCAACTCGCCCCCTCAGGAAGCGCGCCCGGCGCAAGCCCCAGCCAGGTCGTCCGCGCCTCGCCAGCCTCGCCAGCCGCGCCCAACCCCAGCTGGGCCCCCCGGGAGCTTGCACCGGAGCAATCCTGGAGAGGGCCACCACGGCGCCACAGGCTCAGAATTCAGCCTTCGTGCCCATGTTTCTCACCTGACTTCGGGCGTCTCCGGGCCCGCCTCGCCGGCCGGGCGGCAATCTGCGCTTGCATATCTCAATGATATCACCAAGATACCAGTCACATTCCATTCGAGAGCCAGACCATGAGCGAACGACCCGCCTCCAACGAGCTGACCTTCAACGCCCGCAGCGGCTGGCTGATACTGCCGTGCATCCCGCTCTACTGGGCCGCCTTGATCACCTATGGCGTGCAGAACGGCCTGTTCAGCGATCAGCACCCGGCCTTCCTGATCAGCTTCTTCGCCTCGATCCCGCTGACCATCACGATCCTGTGCGGCTTCTTCCTGGTGAACCCGAACATGAGCCGCGTACTGGTGCTGTTCGGGCGCTACCGCGGCACCGTGCGCACGCCCGGCTTCTACTGGACCTGCCCGTTCACCATGAAGCACGAGATCTCGCTGCGGGTGCACAACCTGTCCAGCGAGACCATCAAGGTCAACGACCTGGTGGGCAACCCGATCGAGATCGGCGCCGTGGTCGTGTGGCAGGTGCGCGACACGGCCCAGGCGCGCTTCGACGTGGAGGATTACTTCGAGTACGTCGACGTGCAGATCGAGACGGCCATCCGCCATCTGGCCAAGACGCACCCCTACGACGAGAACGTGTCCGACTCCGACGTACCCAGCCTGCGCGGCGACACGGCCGAGACGGCCCAGGAGCTGCTGAACGAGCTGCAGAGCCGCCTCGACCGCGCCGGCATCGAGGTGCTCGAGGCGCGCATCAGCCATCTGGCCTACGCGCCGGAGATCGCCAGCGCCATGCTGCAGCGCCAGCAGGCCAGCGCCGTCATCGCCGCGCGAACGAAGATCGTCGAGGGCGCCGTGCACATGGTGGAGGACGCCCTGACCCAGCTGAGCGAGCGCGGCGTGGTCGAGCTGGACGCCGAGCGCCGCGCCACCCTGGTGGGCAATCTGCTGGTGGTGCTGTGCGGCAACGCCCACGCCCAGCCGGTCGTGAACGTCGGCGGCCTCTACAACTGATGCTGGCGGGAGGCGGCGCCCGGGCGCGACGCCTCCCGCCCCGGTGAACCCAGCCTGAAGACATCATGGCCGCCGACGCACACACACCCACACCAGCAACGCCTGACGACCCGAGCGAGGGTGGCGAGGGCGAGCGCGACGTCCGGGGCGGCAAGTCGGAGCGCAAGGCCTTCCTGCTGCGCTTGCCTCCGGCCCTGCTGGCCGAGCTCCGAGCCTGGGCCAATCAGGACCTGCGCAGCCTCAACGGGCAGCTGGAGTTCCTGCTGCGCGAGGCCCTGCGGAAGCGCAAGGGCGGCGGCCCGTCCTAGCCGCCCCTGCGCTCCGGGGTCTACAGCCGGCGCTTCGCGCCCACGGGCTCTTCTCCCGTCTACATCGCGGACCGCCGCGTGGCGCGCCACGCGCCCGCTGTCGCGCCAACTGTGCTCGACCGCCCGCGGCCCTTCGGCGCTAGAATGCGGCGCCCCCTTCACCGCTGCGGTGGGCTACGGGGCGCCGCACCTGCGAGGCCACCAGCATGCGTTCTCCCTTCTCGTTGATCCTCGCACTGCCGCTGGGACTGTCCGCTGTTGTCGCGCTGTGGAACGTGGCGCCCGGCGCAGAAGGCGCCGTCCCCGCGCCCGCCGGGGGCATCGCGCCGCCGGCCGCGCAGGTGGCCAACGCGCCGGACCTGATCGTGGTGCCGCACCTGCCGGCGGCCGCGCGCCAGCGGCTGCTGGTGGCGGGGCAGGTCCTGATCGACAACCCGGACCCGGCGGGGCGCAGCGCGCGGGTCACGGGGCTCAGGCTGGCCCGTGCGGACCGACCGCAGCAGGCGCTGTTCGCCACGGACCTGTCACTCTCGCTCCGCGGCGATCCTGAGTTCTCGGCCATCGGCGCGATGGTGGAGCGCCTGCCCGAGGAGCTGGTCGGGCACCGCTCCGCGCGCCCGGATGTGTACGGGCCGGCAAACGCGCCGCCGCTCACAGGAGACGCCGCCATCGACGCCTGGCACCAGGCCGTGGCGCGGCTCGATGCGCTGAGCGCGCGGCTGGGCAACGGCGAGGCCCCCAGCTTCGGGCGCGCAGATGTCCAGCTGCCGCTGTGGATGGTGTTCGACGCCAGCGACGCCCCCGGCACCGAGCGTGAGCTGCTGCTGGACGTGTCCTGGACCGACGCGGACGGCGCCGCGCACACGCAACGCACGCGGCGCCCACTCACGCTGCTGCCGCCCTGGCGCGGCGTGCCACCGGCCCTGGCGGCGGGCCTGCCCGGCCTGAGCCTGCACGCGGGCGACCTGCACGTGCACTCATGCCATGGCGAGGCCTCAGGGGCCTGCGCGCCGTCGGGCGACTGCGGCGCCGAATCGCTGCAGACCAGCGGCTCGTTCAGCTACGCCCAGCTCAAGTCGCAGTACCAAGCCCTGGGCCTCGACTGGTTCTCGGCCACCGACCACAGCTACTGCATCAACAGCGAGGCCGAGTACCAGGCCATCGTCGCGGAGTGCGCAGCCATCACCGACGCCAGCTTCGTGGCCATGCCCGACACCGAGCTGTCCAGCGACGAAGAAGGCCCGCAGGTGGGCAGCGACCTGGGCGACCTGCTGTGCCTGATCGCCACCTCCGCCAACCACATGGGCGCCCACGGCATCACGCACCGACACCACGGCGGCAGCCCGGAGTTCTGGGGCTTCTGCGACGGCTTCTTCACCGACGAGCTCGACCCCTTCCTCGGCAACATCGCCGAGATCCGCGCGGACGGCGGCTGGCCCGTGGCCCATCACCCCATGGACGACTCGTTCGGCTGGAACTCGTTCGCCGCCACCTCGGGCATGGAGTCCAACGGCCTGCAGGGCGTGGAGATCTGGAACGGCGCCGAGAGCGACGGCCTGGGCGGGCACGTGCAGCGCTGGGTCGATTGGATGCTGGCGGGTCGCGTGCTGTTCGCCTACTCGGGCAGCGACACCCACGACGAGGCCTTCGCGTTCGGCGCCAACCGTGCGCTGCTCATGCCGGGCGAGAGCTTCTCGCTGGAGAACATCAGCGCGGCCGTGCGCAACGGGCGCTCGTTCGTGTCCAACGGCCACACGCTGATCCTCGAGCTGCTGCACGACGGACAGAGCTTGGGCATGGGCACGATCCAGACGCTCGTGGCCGGTCAGACGGCGCCCACGGTGAGCGTGCGCGCGCACTATGACTTCGGCCCCGACACGGCCACCGTCACGCTCTTTTCCGGGCGCGTGGGCGACGCCTCCGAGAGCATCCCGTGCCAGTCGTCGCCGCTCACCGGCTCCGGCGTGTTCGAGTGCGTGGTCACGGTCGACCCCGACACGCGCAGCTGGTATCGCCTCTACAGCTCCACCGCGAGCGGCAGCCTGGAGGCCTACAGCAACCCGGTCTTCTTTCAGCCGGGCGGCTGCAGCCACGTGCCCTACGGCACGCTGCTCGGCGCGCCCCACGTGGGCAACCTGAGCAGCAGCTCCAGCCCGGCGCTCGGCGCCGTCAACACGCTCTCCGTCACGGGTTTTGACAACAGCTCCACGGCCTACCTGATCGCGGGGCTCGCGCCCGAGTTCAGCGGCATCCCCTTCAAGGCCGGCAAGCTCCTGGTGAGCCTGCCGCTCGCGCTGCAGGTGCCCGCGCCGCTCACGGGCGGCGCTTTCGACGTGGTCTTCCAGATGCCCGCCGACCCGGCCCTGGTGGGCGCGGTGGTGGCTTGGCAGGCCATCGCGCCGGACGCCACCCAGCCCAAGGGCTTCGCGTTCAGCAACGGCCTGCTCACCACGGTCTGCTCGCCGTTCTAGCTCGCAGCGCTCGGGCGCCGTCCGAGGCTCGTCGCCCCCGCTGCGGCTTCGGACACAGAGGCAAACAGGGCCGCCTTCGCCGGGCGAGGCAGAAGTCATCCGCGCCCAGCCCGTGACAGCTACCATGCCCCGCATGCTCGCGCCCACCGTCTCCGATCCCGCCACCGTGGCCGACTGGCGCTGGCAGCACGCCCACGCGGCCACGTCGCTCGACGACATCGAGCGGCTGTTTCCCGGACGCTTTGATCTCCCGGTGCTCGATCGGGAGGGCGTCGGGAAGGCCATCGCGGCCTATGGCATGCGCGCCACCCCTTACTACCTGTCGTTGGCGCGACGGGCCTCGAGCGACGACCCGATCTGGGCCTTGGCGGTGCCCTCCCCCTCCGAGCTGAGCCTGCGGCCCGAGGAGCGCAGCGACCCCATCGGCGACGAGACCCCCGCCAACCATCCGCTGCGCGGCGTCACGCGGCGCTACCGCGACCGGGCCCTGCTGTCGCCCACGCCGATCTGCTCGGTGCACTGCCGGCATTGCTTCCGCAAGCGCCTGGTGGGGCGAGCTGAATACGCCCTGGACGAGGCCGCGCTGGACGCCGCCCTGAGCTGGCTGGCGGGCGAGCCCGAGCTGCGCGAGGTGATCCTCACCGGCGGCGACCCGCTCACGCTCAGCGACGATCGGCTGGCTGCGGTGCTGGGCCGGCTGGACGCCCTGCCCCAGCTGGTCAGCCTGCGCATCCACACGCGCATGCCGGTGGTGAACCCGTTCCGGGTCACCGACGTCCTGGCGACCCGGCTGGGCCAGCTGAGCAAGCCGCTCACGCTGGTGACGCACTTCAACCACGCGCAGGAGCTGACCGACGCCGCGCGGGCGGCCGTGGCCCGGCTGCGCGCCGCCGACGTGGATGTGCTCAACCAGTCGGTGCTGCTGGCTGGAATCAACGACACGCCGGAGCTTCAGCGCGAGCTGCTCTTTGCCCTGCTGGCGGCGCGCGTGCGGCCCTACGCGTTGCACCAGGCCGACCTGGTCCCCGGCACGGCTCACCTGCGCGTCCCGCTGGCTCGCGGTCAGGCCCTGATGCGCGCGCTGCGCGGGAGTGTGCCCGGCCACGCCCTGCCGCGTTGGCTGCTGGACGTGCCTGGCGGACACGGCAAGCTGCCGCTCGACTACCCCTGGGCCCAGCCCGACAGGCGCGGGGGCCTGGTGCTCGAAGCGCCCGACGGCAGCCGGCACCACTACTCCGGCCCGGAGGCGAGCTGACCGTGGGCAGGCAGGTGCTACGCGTCGCACTGGCGGCGCTGCTGCTGCTCGGAGCCCTCGGGCTCGCGCGCCAGCTCGACCGCAACGACCCCTGGAGCCGGCGTGTCGTCCCGAGCGGCAGCTTCTGGGAGCTGCGCGAAGATGGCGAGGCGCTGAGCACGATCTCACAGCGCGACCCGGGGCTGACGCTTCAACCCGGGCAGGAGCTGGTGACCACCACGCTGGCCGGACCCGGCGCGGACGCGTCCGCGGGACCAGGCAGCACACCGGACGCGGGGCCTGATGCGCTTGGCGTGACGCCCCGGCATGCCGGCGCACCGGCCCCCTTGGCGGCCGCCCCCACGCGCATCGGCGTCAGCGCCGTGCGACCGAGCGGTCCCGCGGCCCTGGTGTTGAGCCTGCCCCTGCCCGGGCAGCGCGCCCTGCTGGCGCGGGTCTGGCCCGCCGAGCCCTACCGCGTGGAACTGGCCGAGCGCGCGGCGGACGGCAGCCTGGCCACGCTGGCCACAGGCGTCGGCAGCATCCCCCGGCCGGATGGCCCGGCCGCCGCGCGTGGTCATGAGATCTTTGCGCACCTGAGCAAGTACAGCGGCTTCCAGCTCGCGCTGCAGCTCCGCGGTCGACGGGTCGACCTGTCCCTGGCCGGCGTATCGCTCGCCAGCGCCAGCCTGGACGCCGCGCCCACCGGCCCGCCCACGCTCTGGACCCAGGGCGGGCCCATGACCCTGCTGTCCCTGTCGCTCCACACCGGCACCCAGCCCGCTGCGCTCCCCGGCATCCCCGCGACCCGGCCGCCCCCGTCCCAGACCGAGTCCTTCGAGCACCTGCCGCGGCCCACCCGCGGGCTGCTGCCGCGCGTGGCTCCCGCGCTGGCGCTGCTGGCCTGCGCGGCGCTGGTGCTGGCCGCCATCTGCCGCGTGCGGCCCTCGCCCCTGGCCCTGACCGACGCCACGGCCATGCTGCTGGCCCCCGCGGCGGCGGTGCTGGCGAGCACGCTGCAGACCCAGCTCTCGCATCTGTCGTTGCTGCTTGGCGGGGCCCTGCTGGCCGGGCTGCCTCCGTCCCTGCTGCGACTGCGCTCGGCTGGGCTGCTGCCCTCGGCGGACGATCCAAGCGCTCCGGGAGGGGGCGAAACCTCCGGCCGCTCGGCCCGTCGGATGGTGGTGGCGGGGATGGCGGCCGTGTTTTGCGTGACGACCATCGCCGAGCGCCGCCTGGAGGTCCTGTCCCCCCTGCTGCGCGCCGAGGCCGCGGCGCGTCTGGCCGATCCGCCTCCAGCGCCGGATCTGCCTGACGATGTGACCCTGGACCGCAACTCGGCCCTGGTGATCCTAGGCCCCTTCCGCGACCTGGAGCTGAACGCAACCATCACCCTGGGGCCCGGCGCCATCCTGGAGCTGCGCGCCCGGGCGCCGGACGTCGACGTGGCCCGCGGGCAGGCGCTGTTCGTGCCGGCGGACGACGTGCCCGGGCCGGCCAGCGCCACCTCCGCGGGCATGCGCTGGATCTGGGAGGAGGCGGGTCTGTTTGCCCCCATGGG
>QNBX01000048.1 GCA_003644265.1 Planctomycetota bacterium | reverse complement strand
TGTTCTGGCTGGCCCAGGTGCGCATGGACCTGGGCGAGGACGCCGTGGCGCGCGAGCTGCTGCTGCGCCTGGCCGCGCGCGTGCCCTCCGAGAGCACCGAGCTGCGCGAGCGCGTGGCCACGCTGTTGGACGAGCTGGGACCGGCGCCAACGCCCGCTGATGTGGGCGACACGGCGGCTGACCCGGAGACCGACGCGGGCGCCTCCGAGGGCGGCGACACGAGCGTCGATGCGCCAGACGACGAGGGCCGGCCGAGCGCTGATCCCGAGGCCGAGACGCCACCCGACGAGCCCGCCGAGGACGAGCCCGCCGACGGAGTGGGCCCGTGAGGATCATCATCGCCGGCGCGGGCGCGGTGGGCTTTCACCTGGCCAAGGAGCTGGGCGTCGAGGGGCACAACATCGCCATCATCGACGTGGACCCCGGCAAGCTCGAGTACCTGCGCGATCGGCTGGACGTGCTCACGGTGCAGGGCACGGCCACCAGCCGGGCCTCGCTGGAGGCCGCGGGCACCGAGGGGGCCGATCTGTTCATCGCCGTGTCCAACCTGGACGAGGTCAACATGCTGGCCTGCGGCGCGGCCCACAAGCTGGGCGTGCGTCGCACCCTGGCCCGCGTGCGCAACCGCGATTTCACCGGCGAGTCGCCGCTGATCGACTCGCTCAAGCTGGGCATCACGCGCTTCATCAACCCCGACGAGATCGCCGTCGATTCCATCGTGGCGCTGGTGAGCGCGCCCGGATCAATCGACGTCGGCGACTTTGCCGGCGGGCAGATCCTGCTGCGCAGCTTCGACCTCGAGCCAGGCAGTTCCCTGGCGGACCGCCCGCTCTCGCATCTCAAGGAAGAGTACGCGGGCGTGCCCTTTCTGGTGGCCTCGATCCTGCGCGACGGTATTCACATCGTGCCCCGCGGCAGCGACCAGCTCCAAGCTGGCGACCGGGTCTACATGCTCATGGCGCGGGAGTCGCTGCCGGTCTTCCGCAAGGTGGTGTCGGGCAGCGATCGTGTGCAGCGCGTGGTCATCTATGGCGCCGAGCGCCTGGGCATCGACGTGGCGCGGCGCCTGCAGGGCATCACCAACGTGGTCCTGATCGACGAGGATCGCGACCGCTGCCACGTGGCCGCCGCCGAACTGGACGACACGCTGGTGCTCAACGGCTCGCCCAACGACGCCGACATCCAAGGCCAGGGGCGCCTGTCCTCGGCGGACTTCTTTATCTCCGCCGGGCGCAACGAGGAGCACAACCTGGTGCTGGCCCTGCTCGCCAAGAAGCGCGGTGCGCGACGCAACATCGTGGTGACCGCCGACCCCGACATCGTGTCGCTGCTCGACAGCCTCGACATCGACGCGGTCATCAACCCGCGTCTCACCATGGTGGGGCGGCTGCTGCGTTACGTGCAGGTGGACCACGCGCGAGCCGTGCTGCAGGCCGTGCAGAAGATCGGCGAGAACTCCGCCGAGGTGGTGGAGATGCTGGTGCGTCACGGCGCCACGGCGGCCGGCGTGTCCCTGCGCGATCTGCACCTGCCCCACGGCGCGCTGGTCGGGGCCGTGGTGCGCGGCGACGAGACCTTCATCCCCCACGGCCTGACGGTGCTGCGCGAGGGCGATCAGGTGGTGGCGTTCGTGCTGCCCGGCCTGCGCGATCGCATCAAGCGCCTGTTCGCCCGGCGCGGCGGCCTGCACTTCGCGGATGACAGCGGCTCGGCGGTCAAGGAGCCCGGCCCCGAGCCCTCGCGCGACGGCTCGTGAGCGTCTCCAGCGTCCTCCACGTGCTGGGACGCCTGTGCCTGCTGTTCGGCGGGCTGCTGCTGGTGCCGCTGGCGCTGGCGCTGTTCGAGTCCGGCTTCGGCAACCCGGTGGCGCGGGCGCTGCTGGGCTCGTCGGCCTGCTCGTGCGCCCTGGGCCTGGTGCTGCACCTGTCGTTTGCCAAGCACGTCGAGGAGTTCGACTTCGAGGAGGCCTTCGCGGTGGTGGCCTCGGCCTGGGTCGCGTTCACGCTGCTCGGGGCCCTGCCCTACTGGCTCAGCGGCGCCATCCCCGGCGTCACGGACGCGGCCTTCGAGAGCATCTCCGGTCTGAGCACCACCGGCGCTTCCATCTTGAATGACCCGGCGCAGCTGGGCCGTCCGCTGCTGCTGTGGCGCGCGCTGACGCACTGGGTGGGGGGCATGGGCGTGATCATGCTCTCGCTGGCGATCTTGCCGGCATTGGGCGCGGGCGGCAACTTCCTGTTCCAGGCCGAGTCGACCGGCAGCGACAGCGAGCGTCTGGCGCCGCGCATCCGCGACGTGAGCCGGATCCTGTGGCTGGTGTACGTGGGGCTCACGCTGCTCGGCGTGGTGGCCTTCGCCCTGGCGGGCATGAGCGTGTTCGACGCCGTGTGCCACTCGTTTGCGACGGTGGCCACCGGCGGTTTCAGCACGCGCGCCGACTCGCTGGCGTCGTTCGCTCCCGCCGTGCAGTGGACGGCGGTGGCGCTGATGGTCCTGGCCGGTCTCAACCAGGCGCTGCTGTTTGCGGCGCTGCTCGGGCGGCCGCTGCAGCTGCTGCGCAACGTCGAGACGCGCACCTGGCTGTCGCTGCTGGCGCTGGCCAGCTTGCTGGGTCTCTGGGTGCTGGGCAGCCGGGCTCCGGAGCTCGACGCGTCCGTGCTCGACGTGGTCTTCACGGTGGTCTCGATCAGCTCCACCACGGGCTTTGCCACGGTCGACTTCGGGCTCTGGCCGGAGCCGCTGCACGTGGTCGTGCTGCTGCTCATGCTGGGCGGCGCCTGCGGCGGATCCACCAGCGGGTCGGCCAAGATGTTCCGGCACCTGCTCTGGGTCAAGTCGGCCTGGCGCGAGCTGCAGCGGCTGCTGCGCCCCAGCGGGGTGTTCGTGGTCAAGGCGGAGGGGCGGCCCATCGCCGAGCCGGTCGTGACCCGGAGCGTGGCCTACCTGGTGTTCTACCTGTGCGCGGCCTGCCTGGGCACGCTGCTGCTGACGCTGCTCGGCGTGGGCGGCGAGGAGTCCCTGAGCGGCATGGTCACCTGCCTCTCGGGCGTGGGGCCTGGGCTCGGCGCCGTGGGGCCCGCGAGCAACTTCGCGGGGTTGCCCGGCGCCGGCAAATGGCTGCTCATGCTGGCCATGCTGCTGGGGCGGCTTGAGTTCTTCGCCGTGCTGGTGCTCTTCTCGCCCCTGGCCTGGAGGCGCTGAGCGAGCATGGATATCGGAGCGGTCCTTCACATCATCGGGCGCCTGTGCATGGTCATGTCCGTGCTGCTGGTGACGCCCTTGGTGCTGCTGGTCACGGGGCCGGGCGTGGAGACCGCGCTGGTGGACGCCTTCGTGCTGTCGGCCGCGGTGAGCCTCGGCCTCGGCATGGCGCTGACCCTCTCCTTTGAGCTGCGACAGGAGGCTTTCGGCGTGGGCGAGGCCTTTGCCGTGGTCACGGCATCCTGGCTGGTGTTCACCGCGCTGGGCGCCATGCCCTTCGTGATCACGGACGCCATCCCCTCGGTGGTGGACGCCTGCTTCGAGGTGCTGAGCGGCTTCACCACCACCGGCGCCTCGATCCTGGATGACCCCGCCCAGCTCTCGCCCGCGCTGCTGCTGTGGCGCTCCACCACGCACTGGGTGGGTGGCATGGGCATCGTGGCCATGTCGGTGGCGATCCTGCCGGCGCTGGGCGCGGGCGGCAACTTCCTGTTTCAGGCCGAAGTGCCGGGACCCGAGTCCGAGAAGCTGCTGCCACGCATCTCCTCCACCGCCAAGGTGCTCTGGGCCATCTACGTGGGCCTGACGCTGGTGGAGTTCGGAGCGCTCTGGGCCGTGGGCATGACGCCGCTGGACGCCGTCTGCCACACCTTCGCGACGGTGGCCACCGGGGGCTTCGGCACGCGCGCCGACTCGCTCGCGTCCTTTGGACCGGCGGTGCAATGGATCGTGATCGTGTTCATGTTCCTGGCGGGTGTGAACTTCGTGATCCTGTTGCAGGCCGTGCGCGGCCGCATCGATCGCGTGGTTCGGAACGCGGAGCTGCGTGTCTATGTGCTCATCATCGCGGGCGTGACGCTGGCCTTCATGGTGGGGCTGCTGGCGCGCGGCGAGGGGCTGACCGGGCTGGAGCCGCTGCTGCGCGACTGCCTGTTCACGACCGTGACGCTGCTCACATCCACCGGTTTCGTGACCGCCGACTACGAGCTCTGGCCGGCGGGACTGCACGTGCTGGTCTTGCTGGTGATGTTCTGCGGCGCCTGCGCGGGCTCCACGGGCGGCGGCGCCAAGGTGGTGCGCCTGATCGTCGCCATCAAGGCGGGCATGCGCGAGGTGCGCCGGCTGCTGCGCCCGCGCGCGGTGTTCGTGGTCAAGGTCGGTCAGCGCACCCTGACCGAGGAGCTGGTGGTGAAGACCACCGGCTTCTTCGTGCTCTACCTGATGTCGCTGTTCGCCGGCATGCTGCTGCTGCTGCTGCTCGGCAACAGCGTGGCCACGTCGTTCTCCGCCGTGTTGAGCTGCCTGTCCAACATCGGCCCCGGGCTCGACGCGGTGGGGCCCACCAGCAACTTCGCGGCGCTCGGCGACCTCACCAAGCTGGTGCTCATGGGCTGCATGCTGCTGGGGCGCCTGGAGTTCTACTGCGTCATCGTGCTGCTGGTGCCCTTGGCCTGGCGTCGCTGAAGCGCGGGCGGGGGCTGCGGCGCGGGCGAGGGCTGCGGCGCGGGCTGGCCGGGCGCGTGCAGCGCGGCCTGGCCAGGGCTGTGGGTCCTGGCCAGGCGCGTCGCGACGGCGCATGACAGGCCGAGGCGCCGACCCAGCTCGGGCAGCACGCTGGCGCAGCCGCCGGGCGGCGGCGAGAGCAGCAGGTGTCGGCTGATCTGCGGGCGCGGGGCGCTGTCGCTTGGCGACGCATGGCGGGTCAGGCGCCGTCGCAGGCGCTGCACCAGCGCGCGGGCCACGGCGCCGCTGGAGCGCAGCACCAGCCTGCGTTCGTGCCCGTTGCTCCGGCTCGGGAGCACCACGCCCTGCGCCTCCTCGCCGCAGCGACGCACGGCGGCGTCGACAGACTCGAGCTGGCGTGCGCTGGGGCGCTGGCCCTCGAGCCAGGAGATGCCGACCACATGGAAGGGCTCGTCACGGCCCTCTCGACGGGCCAGCAGCGGCGCCAGCATGCGCTCCAGGGAGAACACCGGCAGGGTCACGTGGAAGCTACTGCCTTCGCCCGGCGTGCTCTCGGCCCAGATCCAACCGCCGTGCCGCTCGACGATCTGGCGGCAGATGTGCAGTCCCAGGCCCAGGCCGCGGCGGCTGTCCTCGCAGGGGGCGCTGGGCGCCTGGCGCAGGCGACCGAAGATGCCCGCGAGCTCGCCCGGCTCGATGCCGCAGCCGCTGTCCGTGACCGACAGGCGCACGAATTCGGGTCCGTCCTGGCCCGCGCTCAGAGACACCTGGATGGAGCCGCCCTCGGGCGTGAACTTGACGGCGTTCTCGAGCAGGTTCGCCAGCACCTGGCCCGCGCGCATGGGGTCGGCGTAGACCTGCGCGGTCGGGCTCAGTCGCGTGCTGAGGCGCAGGCCCTTCTGGGCCACGCGCGCCGAGAGGTCGGCCAGGGTGCGCTCGACGATGGGCTGCAGCGGCACGGGGGCGCGGCGCACCACCAGGCGTCCGGCGTCGAGCCGGGCCACGTCCAGCAGGTCGTCGACCATGCGCCGCAGATGGCGCGCGTTGCGGGAGACGACCTCCACGCACTCGGCCTGCTCCGCGGGCAGCTCGCCGGTCAGGCCGTCGCCCAGGATGGACGCAAACTGCTGGATGGCGGAGAGCGGCGTGCGCAGCTCGTGCGAGACGTGGCTGAGGAACTCGTCGCGCCGCTCCAGCTCGCGCTCGTGGGCCCGGGCCAGGGCCGACGACAGGCGCTGGCGCTCGATGGCGTGCAGCACCACGCGATCCAGGAGCCGCATGTCGAGCCGCCCCTTGACCAGGTAGTCCTGGGCACCGGCCTGGAGCGCGCGCAGGGCCAGGGCCTCGTCGTCGCGGCTGGTGAGCACCAGGATGGGCACGTCGGGCCGGGCGTGGGCCAGACGCGTCACGGCCTGGGGGCCGCTGGCGTCGGGCAGCACCAGATCCAGCAGCACCACATGCGGGTCGCAGCGCTCCAGCTCCCGCAGGCCCTCGGCCAGGCTGGCGGCCTGGGTCAGCTCGAAGCGAGCCGCCGCTCGTCGCCGGGCCAGGGCCTTGAAGGTGGCGCGGATGAGGTAGGCGTCCACCGGATTGTCTTCGATGGACAGCAGGCGTCTGGGGGCGGTCACGTCGCTCTCTCCACGAGGATGCAGCCGACTTGGCCCTCATCGGCCGGCCGCTGGCCCGGACTTGGGGCTTCTTGGCGGCCGGCTGTCACTGGGGCGGGCTCAAGTTGTGTCTCAAGCCGGAGCCCCGGTCTGGCCGATCCCGTGATCACGCTCAGGTGGCCGGCCGCGGTTATTTCCGCCCGGAACCGAGTCGGAGAGTCGAGCAGACCGGAGATTCGTCATGCACCAGCACAAGCCAGACCAGAACGCAGCGATTCACGCTCAAGAGGTGCGCAGCAGCCCCCGGGCCATCGTGGCCGAGGACGACGCCGACTGCCGTCTGGGCCTGGCCGTCATGCTGCGTGATATCGGGTATGAGGTGACGTCCGCGCGCAACGGCGCCGAGGCCCTGGCCTGGTACAAGAGCTTTGGCGGCGCGGCGCTGGTGGTGACGGACGTGGTCATGCCGCGCCTGAACGGCCTGGGGCTGGCGCGCCAGCTGCACGCCCTCGACCCGCAGCTGCCCGTGCTGGCCATCACCGGTGCGGGTGACGATCAGCTGGACGAGCTGTCCACCTGTGGCGTGCGCTGTCTGCCCAAGCCCTTTGATCGGCGCGAGTTCGTCAGCGCCGTGCGCGCCGCGACGGCCTGAGCCGAGGGCGCGCACCCGCCGCCTCGCCCCGACGTACGCCGCCGCGCGCAGCGATGTGCCCGGAAGCAGCCTGAGACGGGCCTGGGATGGCCTGAGAGGCCCTGGGCGGGTCCTGTCAGCTGTCGCGGAACATGGCCAGGTCTGTGCGCGTCACGCTCAGGCCCAGGTGCCGCAGGGCCGTTTGGGTGGTGTCGCGTGAGGCCGACGTGAGCTGCTCGCCGTCCACGCCCAGGACGTGGAACGTCTGTCGCCAGGACAGGTGGACGTCGGCCAGCTGAGCGTTCAGGTGGCGCAGCATGCGGCGCAGCCCGGCGCTGTGGCTCTTGGTGTCGATGGCGATGCCCGCCAGGCGTCCCAGGATGCGGTGATGGTCCGCGTCCAGCAGGCTCGACCCGGTGGCGCGCGCGTAGTGCCCGGCCACCTCGTCGAGCAGGCGCAGCGGCACCAGGGCCAGCTCGCCCAGCACGGCGTAGCCACAGACCAACAGCGAGGGCACGTGTCCGCTGCCGATGACCTCGCACAGGGCCCCGTCCAGTTCGCGGATCATGGCGTCGTCCTGCACGCTGAGGCGGGCCCCCTCCCCGGCCTCCTCGAACAGCTGCTCGGACAGCGCGGCGGCGGCCTGGGCCTGCAATTCGAGCGTGCTCTGCCACGACGGCTCGGCGGTGAGTTGCGCCAGGCTCTGCAGGCTGTCGCCGAGGCGCGAGCGCATCAGCGCCGCCAGGGCCCAGACCTCGCGCTGGCAGTCCGGCGCGTCCGGGGTCAGGAAGCCGAGCTGGTGCCAGTCAGGGGCGGTCACACGCGATCTCCAAGGACTCGGTCATGCTAACGCGGTCGTGGCGCTAGTCCGGCAGCAGAAGCCGGAGCGCCGTCCGGGTAGACTCTCCCGACCATGATCGACGACCAGACCCGCCTCGACCGCCTCATTCAGCAGCTGGCCGACGAGCCGGTGCTGGCGCTCGACTGTGAGATGGACTCGATGTACGCCTACGGCACCAGCCTGTGCGTGGTGCAGCTGGGCTGGCCCGAGGGCGAGGCCCTGATCGACGGCCTGGCCGAGCTCGACTGGTCGGGGCTGGGCGAGCTCTTTGCCGACCCCGAGCGGGTCAAGGTGGTGCACGGCGGCGAGAACGACGTGGGCCTGCTGCGCGACCGCTGGGGCCTGAACTTCGAGTGCGTGTTCGACACCATGATCGCGTCGCAGATCCTGGGGCACGACGGCTGCGGCCTGGCGGCGGTGTTGAAGCGTCACTTCGACGTGCATGTGAGCAAGAAGTACCAGAAGGCGGATTGGCGCATTCGGCCGCTGCCTGAGGAGCAGGCCGAGTACGCCGCCATGGACGTGCGCTGGCTGCTCCCGTTGCGCGAGATTCTGCTGGCCGAGCTGCAGCAGCTCGGTCGAGACGAGGAGGCCGTGTCCGAGTTTGGTCGCGTGGCGCGGGCCTGCATCCCCGAGAAGCCCTTTGACCCCGAGAACTGGGTGCGCGTGAAGGACTCGCGTGAGCTGCCGGCCAGCCGCCGCGCCGCGCTCAAGGCGCTCTACGCCGCGCGCAACGCCATCGCCAAGCGCATGGATTGCGCGCCCTACCGCGTCATGCATGACGGCACGCTGCTCGAGCTGATCCGCCGCAACCCGCGCGGGGTGGAGGCCTTTCGCAAGGTGCGCGGCACCAACCGCAAGCTGCCCCTCGCTGACGTGGAGGACATGCTGGCGGCGCTGCTCGAGGGCCTGGCCGCCGACGAGATCCCCTACCCCAAGCGGGCCGGGCGACGGCGCGGCGGCGACCTGGGCGAGGGCCGCCTCGACCCGGGCCAGGAGCGCACGCTCAAGGCCCTGCGCCGCTGGCGCACCCAGCGCGCCGAGACGCGCGGAGTGGACGTGTCGCGCGTGGCCACCACGGCCCTGCTGGCGGCCATCTCGCGCGCCGCGCCCAGCAGCCCCGAGGCCCTCGAGGCCGTGGCGGGCATGGAGCCCTGGCGCCTGCGTGAGTACGGAGACGACCTGCTGCGCGTGGTGACCGAGAGCCTGTCCTGATGGGACGCTGGGTGCTCGGCGTGGTGCTGCTGCTGGGCGTGGTGTGGCTCTGGTTCGTGCGCGGCTCCCAACCTGTGGGTGCGGACGAAGCGGCCGCCGCCCTGGCGCAGCTGGTGGCGCGGGCAGAGACGCTCTACGACCGCAACGAACACGACGCCTCGGCCACGCTCTACGCCCGCGCCGCCGAGTTGGCCCGCGCGGCCGGCGATGAGCGTCTGGCGGTGGCCTACGACGCCCAGCAGGGCGTGTGCCTCAAGCTGGCCGAGCGCCCGGCCGAGGCGCGCGAGAAGCTGCTGCCTGCCCTGGCCGCCGCGCGGCGTCTGGGCGACAGACGCACCGAGGGCCTGGCCCTGGGCAACCTCGCCCGGGTGGAGAGCCTGTTGCAGCACGATCAGCTGGCGCTCGACTACCTGGAGCAGCTCGCGCGCCTGGCGGATGAGGTGGAGGACCCGCGCCTGGCGGTGCAGACCCTCGAGCAGGCGGCCATGTTCTCGCTCACCCTGGGGCAGGTCGAGCCGGCCCTGGTGCGCATCGATCGAGCGCTGCTGATCAACCGCCGCAACCCAGCCGGCGGCGAGGACGATCGGCGCGATGCGCTGCTGCGACAGCGCGCCTCCATCCTGGTGCAGCTGGGCGACGATGAGGGCGCCGTGCAGGCCTGGCGCGAGGCCGCCGCCGCGCCCGTGGCCCTGGCCAACCAGGCTCTGCTGCTGGCGGACCTGGGCCTGCACGAGGCTGCGGGCGAGCTGGCGCTCTCGGCCTCCGTGGCCTTTGAGCAACAGGGCCAGCGGCGCCGCGCCGAGCGCGATGAGGCCCTGCTGCTCTCGCTCTCCGAGCAGCTGCGCGCCGGGCGTTACGATCTTGTGGCCGAGCGCCTGGAGCCGCTGCTGGCGTCCTCGGCCGAGCCCGCGGCCCTGGCGCGCTTCGTGGTGTTGCAGGGTCGCCTGGCCCTGAGCGAGGGGCGCAGCGCCGAGGCGGTGCAGGCCCTGACCCGCGCCCGCGCCGATCTGGACGGCCACGCCGACGCCGAGCCCGTGGGCTGGTTGCTGGCCGTGGCGCTGCACCTGGATGGCCGCGCCGAGGCGGCCGAAGAGCTGCTGGCACAGCTGCCCGGGTCCCTGGCGCGCACCGCGGTGCGCGCCTGGTTGCACGCCGAGCGCCCGCCCGAGCGCGGCCTGGCCCTGGACCTCATGCCCGCCTTGGCGGCGAGCGCGGCGCCGGGGGTCGACCGCTCGCTGGCGGTGCTGCAGGCCAGCTGTCCCGTGGAGCTGCCCAGCCTGGCCTGGTCGGCTCTGCACCACTACTTGGCGGACGCCGAGCGACTGCGCTCCGGCGGACGCGACGACCTGGCCCGACAGGCCCTGCGCGACGGCGTGGGCGCAGCCCTGCGCTGGCAGTACCTGGAGGCGCGTCGCGCGCTCACCGGGCGCTGGCCGTCCCAGGGCCTGCCGCCGGCGACCTCGGCCTGGATCGACGCCCGCGTGCAAGGCGCGCTCTCGCCCGACGAGGCCTTGCTGGCGGTGCTGCCCGGCGAGCCCTTGAGCTACCTGGTGCTGTGTACCTCGTCCCTGGGCGCCACCACCTTCGGGCTGCCGTCGCGGCGCGACCTGGGGCGCTTGGTGCAGGCGGTCACGGAGGCCCTGCGGTCGGGCGAGCGCGACGACGTGGCCGCACCCGCCGCGCGGCTGTACGACGCGCTGTTCAGTCCGCGCGCGCGCATCGACCTCCAGGCCCGCAGGCTCTGGACGCTGCTGCTGCCCAACGTCCTGGCGGCGGCCCCGCCCGCGCTGTGGGTCGAGCAGCAGCCCCAGGCCGGTCTGCCCGTGTCGTGGCTCGTGCGCAGCCGCGTGCTGCGCCTGCTGCCCCACGCGCCCACCGGCCAGCGCAGCACCGTCGCCCGGCAAGGCTGGGTCCAGGTGGGGGAGCCGCAGCTGGGGCCGGCCACGGCGCATTCGACGCCAGACGAGCCGACGCGCTCGGGCTCGGGCTCGGCTGGCTCGCCGCCGGACGAGCCGTCAGCGGCCGACGGGCCGCGCTCGGCGTTGGTGCTTCCCGCTTTGATCCAGCGCTATGGCGAGGCCGCTCTGGCGGCGGGTCCCCTGCGCCCGGACGCGACCGCCACGACCGTGCGCGGCGCCGACGCCAGCGTGGCGGGCTTGATTCGCGCGGCGTCGACGGCCGAGGTGCTGGAGGCTTCGGTGACCGCGCTGGGTGGCGGCCGACTGGCGGGCGTCGTGCTGAGCCCCGACCCCCACGCGGCGCGCGGCGACGCGCGCGCCGGGGTGCTGCCGTGGCGGCGCCTGGCGCAGCTCGACCTGCCACCGCTGCTGATCCTCGACCGCAGCCGCTTCGACCCGACCGATGCCCGCCACGGCCTGGCGTCCGCCGCCGCGGCCACGGCCGGCGCCGAGTGGACGCTGCTGTCGCGCTGGCCCCTGCCCGCCGCTGTTCGTGAGCGGCAGCTGGCCAGCGTGGCCCAGGCCTGGGGCCAGGGCATCGACCCCGCCAGCGCCCTGGCGGCGGCCCAGCGCGCCTGGCTCGAAGCGGCCGGGCAGGCCGGTCGCAGCGACCTTGAACACCCGCGCATCTGGGCGGCGCTCAGCGTCTGGGGCGGGTCTTGAGACCGACCTCGACGCGCCCAACCTGCCCCGAAGCCCTGAATCGATCGTACCGAGAGGAGACGTGATGAGAGATGTCCGCGCGCTGTGTGCCCTGACCCTGCTGTTGGGGTCGCTGGGTCTGGCCTGCTCGCCGGTCCGCAAGCCACGCGAGATCCACACGCACATGCGCGGGCAGGCCGATGCCGCCGTCCTGCGACGGGCGGCCGGCGAGCCCGAGCTGCAACGGGCCCTGGCCCGGGGCGTGGCCACCGTGGACCCCGAGCGCGAGGGCCTCGACGCCCTGGCGGCCCTGGAAGACGCACAGCTGGAGCAGCGCTGGCAGGCTCCCAAGCTGGGCGTCAACCTGGCGCTGCGTCGCGAGGCTCCCGCCGGCTGGGGGCGGCAGGTGCTGATGTGGTTGCCCGATCGCGTCATGGACCTGTTCGACGTGGTCTCCTTCGACCTGGGCCTGGGTGCCGGTCTCGGCGTGGACGCGCACCTGACCCGTGCCGCTCAGCTGGGAGCCGAGGCCGGGGCGTCCATGGGGCTGGGCTGGCACGGGCAGCGTTCGCTGGGCCTGCGCATGCACCACTCCAAGCAGGTGGCGGCCGGCCCCTGGGGCCAGGGCTTTGTCTCCGGCTTTGATCAGGGCACGGGCGATCGCCGCATGGGGGGCGCGTCGTTCGACGGCGCCGAGCACCAGCCGGAGCTGCTGCTCTACCAGGAGTGGCGCGACTACTGGGCCGTGGGAGCGCGCGGCCAGCTGCTGATCTCCGCCGAGCTGGACCTGCACCCCGTTCAGCTGTGGGACTTCCTGGCGGGCATCGTGGGCTTCGACCCGCTGAACGACGATCGCGCCCACACGCAGGTGGGCCGGCTCAGCGCCCGGGAGGAGCTGGGCATGCTGGCCCTGCGCGAGACCCTGGCCTCGCCCCAGGCGCTCTCGGAGTACCGCGCCTGGGTCGCGACGCGCCAGCTGCCGCCCGCCGAGGAGGTCAGTCCCCCAGCAGACGCGCCCTGACGCTGCGGGCCTCGGCCACGTCGCGCGTGTTGCCCACCACCACGCGGCCGTCCTTGAACAGCAGCACGCGGCGCTCGTCGGTGTCGATGCGCAGCAGCCAGGGGCCCAGCTGTAGCGTGCCCAGGCCGGCCAGGCGCTCGGCCGCGGCGGCCAGGTCGACCGGCGCGCCGCTGGCCGGAAGCTGGATGGCGTCGCGCCCGCACAGCTCGGTGGGCACGGCCGCGTCGGGTGCGCCCAGAAAGCGGTACTCGCCGCGGCCGCAGCAGGGGCAGGCGGGGTCGACCGGCAGACCGATGGCGCGCAGCTCGGCGTGCCAGGCGTCCAGCACCAGCACCTCGCCCGCGCGCACGTCGTCGCTGCCCAGCAGCAGCTTGAGCGCCTCGCCCGCGGAGAGGGCCGACACCAGCGCCACCGCCGTGCCCAACACGCCCGCGGTGTCGCAGGTGGGCAGGGCGCCGGGCGCGGGCAGCTCGGGCACGTAGCAGCGCAGGCAGGGCCCGCCGGGCGTGACCACCAGCACCTGCCCCTCGATGCCCACGACGCCGCAGTAGATGAACGGCCGCCGGTCGCGTACGCACACGTCGTTGCAGACCATGCGCGTGGGGAAGTTGTCCGTGCCGTCGAGCACCAGGTCGACGTCGCCCAGCAGCTGCGGCGCGTTGCCGGCGCTGAGGTCGGTCACCACCGGGTCCAGGGTCAGGTCGGGGTCGATGGCGCTCAGGGCCCGGGCGGCGGCGGCGGCCTTGGGCTCCACGGCCTGCACGTCGGCGTGGGTGTAGAGCGCCTGGCGCTGCAGGTTGGAGAGCTCCACCACGTCGCGGTCGATCAGGCGCAGGAAGCCCACGCCGGCGCGCCCCAGCAGCTCGGCCAGGCGGCTGCCCGTGGCGCCGCAGCCCACGATGGCCACGCGCGCCGCCGCCAGCCGGCGCTGGCCCTCGAGGCCCACCTGGGGCAGGCGCTCCTGGCGTATGTGGCGCTCGCTCATCGGCAGCGCACCAGCAGCTCGCGCGGCAGGCGCCGGGCCGCGAGCAGGGGCTCGACCTCGGCCACGAAGCGCTGGCCGTCGCTGCCGTAGCCGGCGCTGGGGCGCAGGCCCGGCAGCTGCTCGGCAAACCAGGCGCAGAGCCGGCGCATGAACACCTCGCGCAGCAGCTTGGCCAGGGCGCTGGCCACGGCCACGGGCGCCCGGCTGTCGTCGGCCTTGACGCGGAAGTGCACCTGCACCGGCGCGCGCCCCGGGAAGCACAGCCGGTAGCTCGACTCGGGTCGGCGCTCCTCGAGCGTGGTCAGCGTCGCCAGCGGGAAGCACGTCTGCAGCAGGTCGCCGTAGTGGATGCGCCCGCCCTGGCGGTCGATGTGGATCACCAGCTCGTCATCCGCAAAGCGCGCCACCAGCGCTTCGATCAGGCACCCGGTGGCGCGGAAGAGCGTGAAGGCCTTGGTGCCTGCGGCGGAGGTCACGCGGTTGAAGCGCGGCGCGGGCACGGGCGCCGCCAGCATGGCCACGCAGCGCGCGCCGCGGCTGGCCAGGCGCTCGGCGTGGGTGCGCGCACGCTCCCTCAGTTCGGCCGGGTCGGCGTCCACGGGCAGGGGAGCCGCGGCCAGGTCCTGGCCGTACCAGGGCAGCTCCGCCAGCTCGTCGCGGGGCAGATCCAGGGCGCCCTCCAGCAGCCCGCCGGCGTTCACGGGCAGCACGCCGCGAGCCAGCGTGACGTGGCCCAGGGCCGAGAGCTCCAAGGCGGCCAGCGACCCGCCGCCGTGGTACAGGCGCTTGGAGTCGGCCACGGGCAGGCCGCTCTTGCCCGCCCGCTTGTCGTCCAGCAGCCGATGCAGGCAGCGCTCGGAGCCGCCGGCCTGCAGCTCAAACGCGGACGCCGCCACCACCAGCGGGCCGATCAGCGGGCCGTAGCCGGCCTCGTCGATACCCGCCACGATGGTGCTCATGGCGCGGGCTCCTGTCCTGCGCAGGTGGCGCCGCGACTGCGCGCCGTCATGCGTCGTTGCTCGCTCAACGCTCGCTCCGATCTGGTCCAGCTGGCGGCGGTCTACCCGGGCGAGGTGGCCGAGGCCCGGGCCCGGCTGCGGAAGCGCCACGCCAGCAGCAGCGCCAGAGCCGCGGTGACCACGCTCCACCACTGGGCCGTGGAGAAGCCGCTGAACATGCCGCGGGCCGCGTAGTCGCCGCGGGTGAACTCCACGCCGAAGCGTCCGATGGCGTAGAGCAGCATGGTGCCCGTCATGACCTGCCCGTCCCAGGCGCGGCGTTTGTAGAGCCAGGCCATGCAGCCGAAGATGGCCAGGTTCATGAGCGACAGGTAGATCTGGCTGGGGTGCAGGGGCACGCCCACCAGCTCGGGGGGAATCAGCGAGTCGGGCACGCCGCTGAAGGTCACGGCCCAGGGGCCGTCCCAGGCGGCGCCGTGGTCGTCGCCCACCAACAGGCAGCCCACGCGGCCAAAGACCTGGCCCAGCGCGAGCGCCGGCAGCACCACGTCGCCCACGGCCGCGGGCTTCATCTTGACGCTCTTGCAGAACCAGAGGCCGCCCACGGCGCCGCCGAAGAAGCCGCCGTAGCTCACCAGGCCGCCCTCCCAGAAGGCCAGCAGCGAGAGCGGGCCGTGATAGACCTCGGGGTGAATGGCCACGTAGGTCAGGCGCGCGCCCATGAAGCCCAGCACCAGGCAGCGCCAGAGCAGCTTGTCGAACTCGCGGTCGGCGTTCTCGCCGCGATCGACGAAGAGTGTGCGGCGCAGGTAGACGGCGGCCACAAGCACGCCGATCAGCACCATCACGCTGAAGGAGCGCAGGGGCCAGTCGCCGATCAGCGGCCAGTCTGCGGGAAATCGGAACAGGATGGGATGCACGAGAGGCGGGGCGTCAGAGGGAGATGCCGATGACCTCGGCTTCGTACACGAGCTCGTCGTGGGCGAAGATCTGGGTCGCGAAGATGCCCATGGTGCGTCGCAGCCGGACCACCTGGGCGGCGATGATCAGGCGTTCACCGGGCTCGACCTGGCCGCGGAAGCGCGCCTTGTTCACGCCGCCGAAGCCGAACATCTCGTCCTCGGCGGTCTCGATGATGTCGCGGCTGATCCAGGCGCAGAGCTGGGCGGCGGCCTCCACCATGACCACGCCTGGCATGAGCGGGCGCCCGGGGATGTGCCCGCGCACCCAGAAGTCGTCGAGGCTGCTGTCGTGGAAGCCGATGGCGAGATGGGCCTCGTTGTCGTAGTGCATCACGCCGTGCAGCAGGCCCAGCTCATGGCGCTGCGGGATGAGCTTGTGGACGCCGTCCAGGTCGCAGATGAGCGGCGCGTCCAGCCACTCCTTGGGGTCGCAGAGCCTCTTGCCCATGGGGCCTCTCGTGGGGGTCTCGCGGCCGGATCATAGGGACTGACCCCGCGCCGGGCCATGCCGAGGGGGGCGGGCGGCTCAGCCCTCGCCGTCGGGCCCCGCCGTGAGCCGCAACCAGTGCAGGTGCTGGCCCATGCCTCCGGAGAGCGGCAGCTCCTGGTGCAGCTCCTGGTAGCCCTCGGCGCGCACGCGCACGCTGTAGCTGCCGTCGCGCAGGTTCTCCAGCACCACCAGGCCCGAGGGGCTGCTGGAGCCGCTGTGCATGGAGCCCTTGCCCGAGACCTCCACCATGGCGCCCTGCACCGGCCGACCCTGCGGGTCCTCCACCTTGAGGCTGAGCTGGTGGCGCGGGGCCAGCTGCAGCACGACCTCGGTGGAGCGGCCGTAGACCCGGACGCCGGCCACGCGGTCCACCTCGTTGTCGAGCTCCAGGGCCGTGACCGCGTACTCGCCATCGGGCAGGGGCGAGAACGAGAAGCCGCCGTCGGCGCCGCTCTTGGCGATGGTCACCATGGGCGGGGTGTCGCGGGGGTCCGCCAGGCGAGTCAGCTCGAGGAACACATCGACCCTCGCCCGGGACAGGCCGTCAGGGCCCAGAACCCGGCCGGCGATGCCCGCACCGCGGCTCAGGGGCACGTCGAACGGGCGCCCGTTGGCGGCGGGCACGACCACGTCCGAGAGCTCGCCGGGCAGGTAGCCGGGGGCCTGCACCACCACGTCGTAACGGCCCGGCTCCTGGGGCAGGGCCGCGATGCCGCCGCGCAGGTGGAAGGCCTGGGGCGAGGCCTGGTCGAGGCGCAGGCGCGGCGGGCCGCTGCCCGCGGGCAGGACCGTGACCTGGAAGGCGCTGATGGGCTGATCGGTGTCGATGTCGAAGACGCGCACGGCGATGTGTCGGGGGCCTCGGGGCGCGGCCGGCTCCGCAGCCAGGTCGCCGCGTGCGCCCGGGGAGCGGTCCGGCACGGGCGCCGCCGAGACAGGGGCGGGCAGCTCGCTGCGGCCCCCCAGCTCGGGCAGCGACACGGGGCCCGGAGCGCTGCGTTCGTCGCCCGGGCTCTTGCCGTCGTCGTCGAGAAAAAGCGCGAGCGCCAGGGCCAAGACCCCGAGCGTCGCGAGCGTGGCCAACAGCGGCAGTGTGCGGTGCGTGGAACGAGGCATGGCGGGTCCGCTGGAAGCGTCGGGCGGGGGGGCTTACAGTGCCCGTTTCCCTTCGACGTTCCGGATGCTTCCATCATGCCACGTCTGTTTCTGACGGCCCTCTGCTCGTTCCTTGTCACGGGCCTCCTGGCCAGCCTCGCCCCGGCCGGGGCACAGACGCCCCCCCAGCAAGCGCCCAAGTCGCTGGTGATCGGCTTCGACGGCATGGACCACGGGCTCACCGATCGCTTCATGGCCGAGGGCCTGTTGCCCAACCTGAGCCGGCTGGCCGAGCAGGGCCACTTCGGGCGGCTCGAGAGCTCCAACCCGGCGCAGTCGCCGGTGAGCTGGGCCGTGTTCAACACCGGCTCCAACCCGGGCAAGACCGGCGTCGGCGGCTTCGTGAGCCGCTACTTCCTGCGTGACGGCCAAGGCAACCGTATGGGCAACCCCCTGCCCCAGCCCATGCTGGGCTTTGCGGACAGCCTGCCGGCCGACGAGCTGGTGCCCATCGCCTTGGCGCTGGACAACCCACAGGGCTTCACGGCGGCCTGCGGCGGCGCGGCGCTGCTGCTGGTGTTCGTGCTGCTCAAGGTCCTGGGTGCCAAGGCCCTGCTGGCCCTGGTGCTGGGCCTGGTCGCCGGCGCCGGCGGTTGGTACGCGGGGCTGCAGTACACCGCCGGGCTGCCCGCCCAGGGCAAGCTGCCCTACGAGGTGAACCCCATGCAGGGCACCAACTTCTGGAGCCACCTCGACGAGCAGGGTGTGCGCCTGATGGGCATCCAGGTGGCCTCCACCTTTCCGCCCGACGAGGAGGGACCCAACACGCAGCTGCTCTCGGGGCTGGGCGTCAAGGACATCAGCGGCTCGCCCGGCAGCTGGTTCATCTACACCGATGACCCCTGGGCCTGGGAGGACGACACCAACGCCGGCGGCAAGATCAAGAAGGTCTACTTCGACCTGGACGACGAGACGCGCGCGGCGGCGGAGCTGGTCGGGCCCAAGGACTGGATCGCCGAGCAGCGCCTCAAGCAGGACATCGAGACGCTGAAGGCGGCGCAGACCGCCCCGTCCAACACGGAGCAGGCCGCGCGGGCCATCGAGCAGCAGCTGGGCGAGGCCAACTCGGCCTACAGCAAGTGGAAGAAGAACCGCTCCACGGTGGTGCCCTTCGACATGATCGCGGACCGCGCCGGCAAGACCGTCAGCGTGAGAGTGCAAGACAGCGAGGTGGTCATCCCGGAGGGCGGCTGGAGCGACTTCCTGCCGGTGATGTTTCGCTTCAACGAGCGCTTCGCGGCCCACGGGCTGGTGCGCTTCCACGTCATCCGCTGCGACGACGACGAGGTGCGCGTGTTTGTGCCGCCGATCAACATCGACCCCAGCCACCCGCCGGAGTGGCTGCCCATCAGCGCGCCGCCGGAGTTCGCCAGCGAGATCCGCGACGGCATCGGCCGCAGCTACGAGACCCTGGGCTGGGCCTGCATGACCAACCCGCTCAAGGACAACGCCGACACGCACTTCACGCCCCAGGGCTTCCTGGACGACATCGTCTCGACCATGGAGGGGCGCGAGGCCATCCTCGACTGGGCCTTCGATCGCTCGGGTGATTGGGACGTCTACTACCAGGTCTTCAGCACGACCGACCGCATCGGGCACATGCTCTATCGCGAGTCCGATCCCGATCACCCCGCCTACGACGCGGCCTACGCCGAGACCAAGGTGTCCGCCTGGGGCCGGGAGTTCCGGCTGGGTGACTCGCTGCGCGAGGTGTATCAGGAGGCCGACCGCATCGTGGGCGGCATCATGTCGCGCATGGACGCCGGCGACCTGGGCCCCGACCCCATGCTGCTGGTGGTGGCCGACCACGGCTTCACGTCGTTCCGCCGCGGGGTCAACCTCAACAACCTGCTGTACGAGCTGGGCTACCTGAAGACCAAGCAGGACAAGCCTCTGGCGGAGTTCAGCGGGCGCGCGGCCGATCTGCTCAGCTACGTCGACTGGGAGCGCACCCAGGCCTACTCCATGGGCCTGGGCAAGATCTTCATCAACCTGGCCGGGCGTGAGCCCAAGGGCATCGTGACGGCGGCGCAGTACGACGAGCTGATCGCGTCCATGCGCGCCGATCTGCTGGCGGTGACGGACGGCCCCGGCGGCCCCAAGGTGTTCACCAGCGTGGCCCGGCGTGATGTGCTCTTCGACGGCCCCTGGTGGAAGGAGGGCGCTGGCCAGCGGCGCATGGCTGGCCGCATGAAGGACGTGCAGCACGACGGCTTCGCCGATCTGTTCGTGGGCTACGAGCCGTACTTCCGTGTGTCCTGGTCCAACACCATGGGCGGTCTGGACAAGGCCGCCATCGTCGACAACACCAACCACTGGTCGGGCGGGCACGTGAGCGTCGACCCCGTGCACGTGCCGGGCGTCTTCTTCAGCAACCGCAAGTACACGGACGACTCGCCTGCGGGCCTGATCGATGTGGGCCCCACGCTGCTGGCGCGCTACGGCATCGACCTCGCCGAGACCGACGTGGACGGCCGCGCGCTGCCCTTCGAGAACCTGACTCAATGACTCGGTACCTGGTGACGGGGGGCACCGGATACCTGGGCCGGCAGCTGGTCAAGCTGCTGGTCGAACAGGGCCGTCAGGTGCGCGTGCTGGTGCGCGAGGGCAGCGACACCTCGGGCCTGGACGGCGTCGAGTTGGTGCAGGGAGACCTGTGCGACGCCGCCGACATCGCGCGGGCGTTGGACGGCGTGCAGCGCGTGTTCAACCTGGCCGCCGAGACCCGCGACGATCAGCCCGACGCGCGCTACGAGCGCGTCAATCACCAGGCCGTGACGCAGCTGCTTGAGGCCGCCTCCGGCAAGGTCGAGCGGCTGCTGCACACCTCGCACTACTACGCCATCGGACGCTCGGGCGAGCCGCGCTCGGTGCCGGACTTCGTCAACGACGAGTACTGGGTGCACAGCCCGGACGACATGCACGACGCCCACGAGCAGAGCAAGTGCGACGCCGAGAACGCGGTCAACCAGCGCGTGTCGTTAGGCGAGCCGGTGCTGGCCTTGGTTCCCACCATGCTGTACGGGCCCGAGGCGCGGGACGTGTCGGGCGTGGACGGCTTGGCGACGGGCAACCGCATCGTGCGCATGCTGGCCAACCACGCCGCCGGGCGCTACGGCGGCATGCCGGGCGACGGCCGCCAGGCCTGGAACCTGGTGCATGTGCAGGACGTGGCCGCCGCCCAGCTGCAGGTCATGGATGCCGATGATGGTTCCGGCGTCTGGCCCCCGCCGCGCTGGACCCACTGGCGCTACATCTGCGGTGGAGACAACGTGAGCCTGGCCCAGCTCTTCGAGCGCTTCGGCGCGCTGGCCGGTGTGCCGGCGCCCGCCGCTCAGGGCGTCAGGAAGCAGGGCCTGCTGGGCCGGCTGTTCGCCGGTGGCGCGGGCGAGGCCTCCACGCGCGATCTGATCGACTCGCACTGCTGGGCCTTCTCCTGTGAGCTGGCCGAGGCCGAATGGGGCTACAAGCACCGCTCACTCGACGAGGGCCTGGCCCAGACCGTCGATTGGATGCGCTCGTGCCGGCTCCTCGATTGAGCGGGAACACGCGCCCGTCAGCGCACGTCCAACCGGGAGCCGTCATGAGATCCGCCCGCGCCCTGACTCTCGCCCCGAAGCTGGCCCTGAGGCCGCCCCCGGTGCCGTCCCTGATCTTGACCCTGATCTTGACCCTGGGGCTGGCTGCGTGTTCGTTGCCTGTCGCAGGTGATGACGGGCTGTACACCAAGACGGACGACTACACGCCTACGGATGTGCTGGGGCGCCCTGCCTACGCTTCGCGGGCCCGCGAGGTCGAGCACGAGCTGCGCACGGCGCTGCTCGAAGTGACCCGCGCCAGCCAGGACCGGGCCGCCAGCATTCGCGTGTCGCTGGCCGCGCGGCTGTCGACCCTGTCGGCACCGGCTCGGCTAGCCACGTCCGAGCGCTACCTCTCGACCCTGCTGCGGGCCGAAGTGAAGGCCTACGAGCAGGCCGTGGCCCTGGCCTACGACGAGGCCCTGTTGCAGCTGGACGAGCTGCACGAGTCGAGCATTCAGCAGGCCCTGAGCATCGCAGCGTCCATGGCGCCCGAGCGCTCGCCGCTGGACGTCGGCCCCACCGGCAGCCCGCTGTTGGACCGGCAGGTGACGGCCTTCGAAGAGACCCTGCGCTTGGACTTGCGGCGCTCCGAGATGGAGGCCGAGGGTTACCGCCTCGCCCTGCGCCGGCTCGAGCTGCTGGTCGTGTTCAACAGCTTCAACGCCGAGGGCGCTGACGACGCGATGGGCGGGAGGCTGCTCGTGCTTGTGGGCGGCGATGAGGGCAGCGAGCCCCGGGTCGATGTGGTCTTTCGCGCCGATGAGGGCGTCGATGCCGAGGACCGCGGCCTGCTCCAGGCGGTGCGCTTTCGCGTCATGGCGGGCGACACCGTGGTCGAGGACCTGGGCTGGCGCCCACTGCCCGCGCCGGATGGTCGGCCTCAGGTGGCGCAGGATGGTCGCTACCTGCTGGCGCCCGAGTCCGGTCCGCTGCTCCAGTCGGCCTTCGGATCGCCCGAGGACCTGATGGAACGCCGCGTCGTGGCAGACGTGCAGACCGCCGTCTTTGATCGCGAGGGCGTGCTCCTGGGCGGGGCCGACTGGCGCTTGGAGTACCGCGTGAGTCTGCGCGGACGCATGAGCTGGCAGGTGGGCGCCGTCGAGCCGCGCTTCAACGCGGCCTGCACGCAGGTCGCGGAGTGGTTGCCCGAACACGCCGACGACTGACCCGCGCGTTCAGTCCGCGGGGAGGGCCATCAGTCGCTCGTAGCGCGCGCGGGTGTTGTTGCTGGCCTCCTCCAGATCGGAGAGCAGCAGGTGCCCCGCGTCGCCTTCGCTGCTGTCGACGTAGCCCAGCCTCAGGGCCAGGCTGCGCAGGGCACGGCCGTCCGCCGGGATCTCCTTGGTGTCGGCGCCCAGCGCGATCTGCAGCCGGGTCTCGACGCGCCGGAAGAACAGGTACGTCTCCGACAACCAGGTCGCCTCGTGCTGCCCGAGCAGGCCTTCCTCCGCCAGCAGCTCGAGCGCGCGCGGCGTCTCCTGCACCATCAGCGAGGGGTGCTTGGCCACGTGCGCCAGCTGCAGCGCCTGGGTGAGCTGTTCGATGTCCACCATGCCGCCGGTGCCGCGCTTGAGGTCGTGCCCCACGGCCAGCGCCTCGATCTTGCCGCGCATCTCGCGCATGCGTGCCATCAGGTCGTCCGGCGCTGCCCAGCGGCGCAGGCCGCGCCGGATGGTCTGCAGCACCCTCTGCCCCAGCGACGCGTCGCCGGCCACGATGCGCGCCTTGAGCAGGGCTTGGTGCTCGAACAGCGCCGCCCGGGGCGACTCGAAGTACTGCGTGAACGCGCGCAGGGTCGTGACCAGCGGGCCCTTGCTGCCCTCTGGACGCAGGCGCGTGTCGAGCTTGTACAACCGCGGGCCGCCGCGGGCGCCGCCCATGCGCGCGATCAGCTCCTCGGCCACGCGGCTGAAGAAGACCGAGTTGGAGAGGCCGTTGGCGGTCTCGCCGTCGCCGCTGCTGACAAAGACCACGTCGGCGTCGGAGCCGTAGTTGGCCTCCAACCCGCCCACCTTGCCCAGCGCCAGCACGACCATGTGGGCCGGAGCCCGACCCGAGACGCCGCGGATGGAGCTGGGCTGTCCGTGCTCGCGCAGCAGCTCCGCCAGCACCAGGTCGTAGCCGTGGCGCAGGATGTCGATGCACAGGTGCGACAGCTCGGCCAGCACCGCGGGCGTGGCGATGTCGGCGCCCAGGTCGCGCACGGCCGTGCGCAGGGTCTCGATGCGGCGGTAGTCGGCCAGCTCGAGCCACGGGTCGGTGTGGGCCGCGTCGCGCTGGATCAGCTGGGTGCGCCGCTGCCGTCGCCCGCTCCTGCCGGTGGAGACGGCGTCCTGGAACGCGTCGAACAGCCAGGGCTCGCTCGCCAGCCCGTCAGCCAGGTGCGGGCTGCCGTCCGCCAGATCACAGAGCATGCCCAGCAGCTTCGAGTCGTCCCGCAGCCGGGCGTAGAGGATCTCGCGCGCGCCCACGCCCCGGCTCATGCGCTCAAAGCGGTCGAGGGCGCCGTCGGGGTCGGCCGCCAGGGCCAGGCGTTCCAACAGGGCCGGCGCCAAGTTGGCCAGGGCCGCCACCTGTCGCCGCGACTCGGGCAGGAAGCGCGAGACCGGCGCCGCGGCGCGCTCCAGCACACGCCGGCCGCCCGCGGCATCGGACAGCCCCGCGTCCGCCAGGGCCTGCTCGAAGCGCTGCTCGTCACGCTCGGGGTCCAGCAGCAGCTGGCTCACCTGCGCCGCGGGCCCTTCGGTGGCGGGAAAGGCGCGCTCGAAGTGGTGCTCGAAGATGCCGCGCACACGCCGGCGGTGCTCTTCCAGCTCGGACTCGAAGGTGCGCACGTCGGGGCGCCCCATGAGCTGGCAGAGCGGGCCGCGGTCCGTCGGCAGGTGGTGGGTCTGCACGCGGTGCATGACCTGCAGCAGGTTCTCGACCCGGCGATGAAACAGGTACGCCGCGCGCAGCCGCGCGTGCTCCATGCTGTTGAGCACGCCGCCCACGCGCAGCCGCTCCATGCCGTGCAGGGTGGCGTTGCACAGCAGCCATGGGTTGGAGCTGGCGTGGGACAGGGCCAGGAACTGCACGATGGTCTCGATGTCGCGGATGCCGCCAGGGGCCTGCTTGACGTCGACCGCGCCTGCGCTGCGCGCCTCGCTGGCGGCCTTGAGGCGCTTGAACTGCAGCACGGCGCCGGCGTCCAGGCCGCAGCGCAGGATCCAGGCCCGGGTGCCTTGCAGGAAGGCGTTGCCGGCCTGGCCGCAGTCGAGCAGCACGCGGCCCTTGAGCAGCATCTGGCGCTCCCAGGGCCGGCCCATGCTCTCGTAGTACTCCAGGCAGCTCGTGAGCGGGCGGGTCAGCACGCCGCTGGACCCCTCGGGTCGCAGGCGCATGTCCACCCGGTACAGATGGCCCTCGGCGGTCTGGCGCGAGAGCAGGCGCACCAGCCGGCGCGCGGCCTCGTCGGCGGAGAGCTGGTCGCTGGCCTCGTCGGGTCGCACGAACAGCAGGTCGATGTCGCTGGAGTAGTTCAGCTCCAGGCCACCCAGCTTGCCCAGGGCCAGCACGGCCAGGTGCTGCGCGGCGCCACAGGCCCGAGCCGCGGCGGTCACGATGGCGTCGGCCAGCCGCGAGAGCAGGATCGTGACCTGCTCGACGTCGAGGCCGGTGCTGATGTCGGCCCAGGCCACGGCCAGCAGATCCTCCTGTTGAGCCCGGCGCAGGGCGCGCTCGGCGTCATGGTCGGCGCCCGCGCGCTGGTAGCGCTCGGGGGCGCCCGCCGGGTCGAAGGGCCGGCCCAGCTGGGAGAGCAGTGCCGGGCGCCCGATCAGCAGGTCGGCCATGTGCTGGCTGGCCCCCAGGAAGGCCCCCAGGGCCTGGGGCTCGACGGGACAGGCCGGGCAGCCCTCGGCGCTGGCCAGCCGCCCGGCGTTGTAGAGCGCGCGGTCGGGGTCGGCGCCGGCCAGGCAGCCGCTCAGCAGCTCAGCCGGGTCGAGGCCGGCGCGCGGGTGCTCCAGCAGCTGCTCTACGGCGGCGTGAGCCTCCGCGCCGCGAGCGAAGCCCAGCTGCTCGAGGGCGCGGGCGCCGGCCGCGGCTCCCAGCTCGCCCTGCTGGTGGCGGGCGATCAAGCCGGCAGGATCGCTGGCGTGTGCGCTCATGCTCGAGGCTCCGCCAGCAGCCGCGCGCAGGCCGCGCCCACGTCGTCGACCTCCAGCCGCCGCATGCACAGCCGGTCGGAGCAGCGACGCAGCGTGCACGGGCTACAGGCCACGCCCGCCGTGAGCACCTCGGAACGATCGAAGCGTGGACCGGTGATGGCCGGATCCTTGGGGCCGTAGAGGCCCACCACGGGGGTCCCCAGGGCGTTGGCCAGATGCAGCGGCAGCGAGTCGGAGGCCACCAGGAGGTCCGACTCGGCCAGCAGCGCCGCCAGCATGGTCAGGCCCTCGGGCGGCACGGCCAGCGCGCGCCGGCCGAGGCTGGCCAGCACGCCGGCCACCAGGGCCTGCTCGCCGGGGCCGCCGGTGACGATCAGGCGCGCCTCGTGGCTGCTCGCCAGCGCCGAGCCCAGCGCCGCGAAACGTGCCGGGTCCCAGCGCTTGAGCTGCCCAAACGCGGACGTGCCGGGATGCAACACGACCACGGGTCCGCTGCCCGGGGCGCGGGCGAGCAGCGTGCGAGCCCGCGCGCGGGTCTCGCGGGGGATCTTCAGCTCGGGCCGAGGGGCTTCGCTGGGAGGCTCCACGCCCAGCATGGACAGGGCAGCCAGGTGACAATCCACCCGGTGGCGGCAGTGGGGTGAGGGCGAGAAGCTCTCGGTGAGCCCGCGTTCGCCGCCCTCGCGCGCGATGGGGCGGGCGTAGCCCAGCTTGCGCGGTGCTCGCAGGAAGATCCGCTGCAGGCGGCTCTTGAGGTTGCATTGCAGATCGAGCACGACGTCGTCGCGGCGGCGGCGCAGGGCGGCGATGTGGGCCGGCCAGGCCGAGCGGCGACCGCGCGGGAAGACCAGCAGTTCGTCGAGGGGCACCAGCTCGCGCAGCAGTCCCGCGGCTCGATCCTCCACCAGCCAGGCCACATGGCCGGCTCGCCCGCTGCGTTGAAGGTGCTGCACCGCAGGTACGGCAAAGAGCACATCGCCCAGGGACGACAGCCGGACGACGAGCACGGAGGTCAGCGCAGACACGGCCGCAGGCTAGCAGCCCGACACAGAGGGCATCCACGCTGGATGGCGGCCGATTCTCGTCCGGGGGCTACACTCGCCCGGGCCATGGACGACCCCGCTATCCAGAGCCTTGTCGGCACGCATCAGGTGAGCTGCTCGGGCCCGGTGCGCTTGGCGGTGCGACGCGACTGGGTCGCGGCCCTGCCGCTGCGGGACATGTTGGCGGGCGCGCCGATCCGCAGCTGGGGGCAGCCCCTGCCGCACGACTACATTGGCCGCGCCTCGATCGACGTGCTGGACACCGCGGCGGGTGCGCTGGTGGCCAAGGCGCTCACGCGAGGAGGTGTGCTGGGCCCGCTGCTGCCCGATCGATTCGTGAACTGGCGCCGCCCCTGGGCCGAGGCCCTGTTGGCGGAGCAGCTGTCCGCGCGCGGCTGTCCCACGCCTCCGGTGGTGGTGGTGCGCAGCACGGCGGGTCCGGGCGGCCTGCACCGGCTGGAGTTGGCCACGGCCCGGGTGGAGGGCGCCGTGGACCTGCTGGAGGCGCTGCGGTCTCAGGCCGATCCGAGGCCCTTGGCGGCCCTGGCGGGGCGCACCCTGCGCAAGCTGCACGACGCGGGCCTGCGCCACCGGGATCTCCAGGTGAAGAACTTGCTGGTCCGGGGGGATGGGGCGCCGGTCGAACTGGCCTGGGTGATCGATCTGGATCGCTGCCGCCTCGGGCAGGCCCTGGGTCAGGAGCCCCGCCTGGCGTCGCTGACGCGCTTCACGCGCTCATTGGTCAAGCGCGGCGTGCTGCCGGCGACGGCCGGGCAGGGGGCCGTCCCGTGGAGTGCCTGCAGGGCGTTCCTGCAGGAGTACGGGGGGCTGGACGGGCTCAGCGCGGCAGCCCTGTCGCGGCGCCTGCGGGGCCGGCTGGCGCGGCAACTGCGCTGGCGCGGCTGGTCACGAAGGCCCGTGCTTGTCTCCGGAACGGGCCGTCACTGAGGCCCCCTGTGTTCATGCAGGAACTCTCGCCTTGCCATGGCGTTCTTGCAACCCGTTGTCAATTGGTGGGTTGCGAGGTCAGGCGACTGCGGAATCTTCTGAAGCTGCATAAAAAATACGATTGGCCTGCATAGAGTGGGTGTCGGGAATTTGGCGCCGGCTGTAGACTCCGGGCGTCTTCTCTCTTGCGGCGGCTCTCTCCCCCTGCACCTCACGGCCTGCCGGCGTCCGTCGTCGGTGGCGGCCCAGAGGTCCATCCGGGCGCGTTCCTCCCTCCCCGAAGAGGGCATTGCGTTCTCCCCCGTGTTCTTCCTCCCCACCCTTCTTTGCGCATCTCCTCGGAGGCCTCATGCGACGTTCCTTTTTGACGGCTCTTTCCGGAGCCGCCCTGCTGATGCTCGGCAGCCCGGTCTCGGCCCAACTCACTGACCTGCAGCCCGGTCGCAACTTCTCGAACTCCAATGCCTT
>QNBX01000047.1 GCA_003644265.1 Planctomycetota bacterium | reverse complement strand
GCGAAGGACTCGCGCGCGGCCAGTTGCTCGTCGGGGGCGCCGCGCGCCTGCCCGTGGCGCAGGTTGGGTTGCAGCAGCAGCACGCGCTGCCCGAAGCGGCGGAAGCTCACCAGGCGCGCCTGGCCCCACTGCCCGCGGTCGAGGCCCACGGGGTTGGAGCCCAGGCCGGTGCGCAGGCCCTCGACCCACAGGCAGCGGAACAGCTCGCCGCCCGGCTCGGCGGCGGGGGGCAGCTCCAGCAGCACGCGGCCTGCGTCCCGATTCAGGTGCAGGCTGAGCAGGCCGTCGAGGCGCTCGGTCTGGGCCAGCGCGTCGGACCAGTCGGCGGGAGCTGGTGCCGGCGGCGGGGTCGAGGGGCCGGCGCAGGCGGCGCACAGCAGCAGCGCGAGGGTGAGGGTGCGGCGGGCCATGGTCCGTCTCCGGGGCCGGTCGTGGCCCGTGGCGTGCGGGGAGCGCACACCCTCGGACAGGCCACGGTCCCGGTCAACCCCGCCCGCGCGTGGAGGCTGTCAGTTGTCGCGGTAGCGCGTGGTGGTGCGGCTGTAGCGCGTCATGCCCTTGTCGCGCGTCTCGCTGTAGCCGACCTCGTCTTCGAGAAAGTTGAGCGACGCCAGGATGCCGTTGATGCGCGGCAGCACATCGCCCACGAACATGGCCATGCGCTCGACCTCCGGGTCGCCGCGACCGGCCTGGCTCAGCAGCATCTGGGCCATGCCGCCGCCCATGGCGATGCCCTGGGTCAGCTCGGTGAGCTGCTTGCCCACCGGGACGAAGCGCAAGCCGGTGATGTCGCCCTCGGGCAGGCGTCCGCCGGCCATGGCCGGGTGATCCCAGATGCCGTCGATCTCGCCCGCGGCCACGTCCATCACGCGCAACAGAGCCTCCTCGGAGCTGGTGATCACGAGCTGCTTGCCGAGCACCCCGATGACCACGTCGATCGGCGGGATCGGGATGGGCACCTGGGGAATGCTGAAGCGCAGCGTGAGCCGCTTGAACTGGGGGAAGCTGCCGCCCGCGTCGCGCAGCTCGATCTCCGGCAGCACGGCCTGGCCGCCCAGCTCCGCCTGCAGGCGCTCGAGCAGCTGGGGCACGATCGCCGAATAGACGGCGTCGATGCGCGCCAGCACCTTCTTGGCGCCGCTGGGGTCGCGCAGGCGCACGATCATGATCTGCTCCTCGCCGCCCACCGCGGTGGGGCGCTTGGAGGGCATGCTGATGGTGACGCTCTCGCTGCCGATCCAGCTCAGCAGGTCGTCCTCGATCGAGATATCGACCAGGGCCTGGATGCCTTCTAAGGCCAGCAGGCCATCGGCCGATTCGGGCACGTAGGCCGGCACCCGCCCGCGCACCCAGCGGTACAGCGGGCGCAGGTCCGCGCCCCCGTCCACGCAGAACGACGTGGCGTCGGCCGGGATGTAATCCACCAGCGCGGTGACGTTGGCGGGCTTGCAGAAGCTCTCGAACAGCGGATTGTCGCTGCGCGCGGCGATGGGGTCGAAGCGCGTCCAGCACTCGGAGACCAGCAGGCGGTCCTCGGCGTGCACGGCCGTGACCGACGTGTCCAGGAAGCTGAGCAGGCCGTGCAGGTCATCGAGGCCCTGGCGCACCAGCCAGTCGTTGTCGGAGTGGCGCTGGAGCTGGGGGCCGATCTGCTCAAACAGGTAGTCGATCAGGCCCTTGATGTCAAAGTAGACGAACTGGTTCGAGTGGGCGGGCAGCTCGCCCACCGCGTTCAGGAAGCGCGGCGTGTCCACCAGCGCGTCGTCGCTGCGGCCTTCGAGCTGATCGAGGGCGCGCCCGAAGACCGTCGCCCCGAAGCCGGCCAGCATGATGTCGTCGCGCACGCCGAGCTGCAGAATGGGGTACTTCTTCCCGATCAGCAGGCTGTGCACGCGCGTGGGCGGCACGGCCGAGGTCTCGCTGCTGCTGAGCGACAGCTCAGGGGTGATGCCGGCCACACCCTGCATCAGATCGATCATGGAGCGCTCGAGCCCCGGCACGAGCTCGCGCTGGGGGCGGCAGGCCATGAGCACGGAAGAGACGCCGCCCTGAATGCCGGGGTAGGGCACCACGGGGAACTCCGCGTAGACCATCTCGTTCTCGACGAACTGGCTCCACTCGACGTCGCCGAGCAGCTTCGAGCAGAGCGAGATGAGCCCCTCCACCTGGGCCAGGTCCTCGTCGGGCACGTCGTTGGCGCGCAGCAGCGTGAGTACCGACTCATGCAGACTGGCGTCCTGGATGGCCTTCCAGACGCCCATGTTGGCCTGGTGCACGAAGTCCATGCTCGGGTCCGGCAGCACGTGCATGTACGAGTACGCGTCCGATGGAACGATCTGGCTGAGTTCCTGGGCGCTTGAGCGCTCGACGGCTGCCGTGAGGGACAGCAGCATCAGCACGGCCGGGAAGAGGCTGAGGCGCGGGGGGGAGTCGCTCATGCGGCTGGCTCTTGGCGAGGGGAGGCTGCACATGAATCTTGCCCGACTGTTGGACACTCACAAGCAGGGCCACGAAGGGGCCACAAGTGGCCGTCTCAGCGCCACAAGAGGCGGGGGCCTCTACTCGAGGTCCTGGAGCGTGACCGGGATGGTCTGCGAGCGGCCCTCGCGCTCCAGCACCAGCGTCACCGTGTCGCCCACCTGGAGCCCGGAGAGGGCGTCTACGGCGTCGAGTCGTGTGCGCACCGGGGTGTCCCCGATGGCCACGATCAGGTCGGGCTGGACGCCGGACGAGACCAGGTCGCTGCCGGCCCAGCGCAAGGCGCCGCGCAGCTCTGCGGCCTCGGCGGCGCTGCCCGGCTCCACGATCCACACCAGCGCGCCCACGGAGCCGATGGTGTCCCGCAGCCGGGCGCCCAGCCCCGGTCGCATGACCTTTCCGTGCTGGATCAGTTGGGGCACCACGCCGCCCAGGGTGTCCGCCGGGATGGCAAAGCCGATACCCGCCGACTGGGCCTGGGCGCCGGTGCTGCTGACGGTGGAGTAGATCTGGGTGTTGACCCCGATCAAGCGTCCCGCGCTGTCCAGCAGGGGGCCGCCGGAGTTGCCCGGGTTGATGGCCGCGTCGGTCTGGATGACGCCGTGGATCAGGTGCCCGCCGGGGGCGCGGATGGCCCGCTCCAGCGCGCTGACCACGCCCGTGGTGAGGGTCTGGTCGAGGCCGAAGGGATTGCCGATGGCGAAGACTTTCTGGCCCACGCGCAGGTCGTGCGAGGTGCCCAGTCCCACCGTCGAGAGGCGATGGGGAGCGGCGTCGATGCGCAGCAAGGCCAGGTCGTTGGCCACGGCGCTGCCCACCAGTTCGGCGTCGTAGTGCACGCCGTCCCAGAGCGTGATGCGGTAGGCCAGGGCGTCCGCGACCACGTGGTAGTTGGTGACGACGTGGCCGAGGTCGTCCCAGATCATGCCGGTGCCCGCGCCGCGGCGCACGGGGACGTTGCGCCCGAGGTTGTCGCGCTCCAGCCGCGTGACCTCGATGAACACGACGGAGCGCCGGGCGTTCTCGAAGATCTCGATGGTGTTCAGCTCGTCCGGCGCCAGGTCACCCCGGGCGATGACCGAGCGCGCGCCGTCCGAGCCGCCCAGGTCGCCGCGGCTCCAGAGCACAAACACGAACAGCGCCGCCGCCGCCGCCAGGGTCACCAGGGACAGCAGCGTGCCCGGCGCGGGGCGCGAGGGCGCGGGTGGCGGGCTGGTGGGCATGGCTCCTCGCGGGCGCGGCGGGGGCGGCGCGTGCCGCAGGGGCTGCCGCCGCGGGGCGCTCGGCGCAGGCTAGCACAGGGCGCGGGGGAAACGGGCGGCGCCCGGGGCCGTCAGGGGGGTGCGGGCCAGGAGGGCGAGGGACGCGCTCCGAGCAGGTGCCGCACGGGTTTCGAGGAGAGCTGTCATGCATCACCACCTCATGCGCGCTGGGTCACCGGCGCGACGCTTCGGTCTGATCCTTGGTCTCGGGCTGAGCCTGGCGCCGTTGGTTGCGGCCGCCGAGCCGGTCCCGCTGCCGGTCGAGCACAAGGCCGCGTTCAGGCTGCCGGCCAGGAAGCTGCCCGCACCCGCGGCCTGGCTGCCGGCGACGCGCTCATCCAAGTCCAAGGACAAGCAGCAGAGCGCCTCTGTTCCCGCCGACATCGAGCGGGGTCGCGCCGCGCTGACGGCCGCGGCAGCCCAGCGCCAGGCGGCCTACAAGCTGGACGGGCAGGCGCGCGAGGCGGGCCTGCTGGCCGCGGCCGCGGCCTTCGGTCAGGTGGCCGACGATCAGGGCTTGAGCGTGGACGCCCGGGTCGAGGCCGCGTTTCGCGCAGGCGAGCTGTTGCGCGCCCGGGGGCAAGGGCCGCAGGCCGCCCAGCGCTTCGGCCAGGCGGTCCATCAGGGTCGTGACGCCAAGCCCGTCTCGGCCCATGCTTCGGCCGCCACGTTCGGAGCCCGCGCCCAACTCGAGCTGGGCCACGCCCGGCGCCGGGCGGATCAGCTCGAGCCGGCGCTGGCGGCCTATGCCGAGGTGCGCGCGTTCTTTGCAGGGCAGGCCAAGCAGGTGGGGCAGGCCGCGGGCTGGCGTGCTCGACTGCTGGTGCGTGACGGCCAGCTCGCCCAGGCCGAGGCCGAGGCGGCCGTGCTGGCCCAGCTCGTGAGCGAGGATCCGCTGGAGGCCGTGCGCTGCGCCGATGCCGTGGCACTGGCCCTGGCAGAGGAGGGTCACGAAGACGCCGCACGTCGCGTGCTCACGCTGCTGGACCAGCAGCTGGAGCCCCTGCTGGCCGAGGGAGCGGACGCCCGCTTGGTGGAGCGCCTCGGCAAAGCGCGGGGTGCCTTGCGTGTTACTCTTTCGCTTGGGGCCCCATAACCGCTTCTGGTTAAAGGACCCAGGCGTCGGGCCGGGAGAGACCCGACGCCGGTGCAAACCCCGGGCTGCCCCACTCTGGGAGAGAGAGTGGGGCGGCCCTCTTGCATTCCAGGGCCACGCGGGCGTGCTGAGCGCGCCGGGGCGCCCAGACACGCCACGACCCCGGCGCGCCGCTCGGGGCTCACCGGGGTCGTGGTGCGATGCGCAGGCCGCCGCGAGGGGCGACCGCGCCGCGTTGCCGCCAGGGTCAGCTGGTCGCGGCTGCTTTCGTGGTGACGTTCACCGGCTCGCTGCCGATGGGGTAGAGCGTGAAGCCCTGCTTGGCCAGCTCGTCCTTCGGGTAGATGTTGCGTCCGTCGAAGATGACCGGGTTCTTCAGGCGCGCCTTGATCAGGTCGAAGTCCGGGTTGCGGAACTCCGACCACTCCGTCACCAGCAGCAGGGCGTCGGCGTCCTGCAGCGTGTCGTACGGGTGCTCCATGTACTCCACCTTGTCGCCGCAGTCCTTGAGGCGCCAGCTGGCCTGCTCGACGGCCTCGGGGTCGGTGGCCCTCACCGTGGCGCCGGCCGCGACCAGGCTCTCGATGATGTAGATGGCCGGGGCCTCGCGCATGTCGTCGGTGCGCGGCTTGAAGGCCAGGCCCCAGACGGCGAACGTGCGGCCGGCCAGGTCACCGTTGAAGTGGCGCTTGACCTTCTCGAACAGGGTGAACTTCTGCAGGGCGTTGACCTCCTCCACGGCCTGCAGGATCTTGAAGTCGTAGCCGTACTCTCCGGCGGTGCGGATCACGGCCTGCACGTCCTTGGGGAAGCAGCTGCCGCCGTAGCCGCAGCCCGCGTACAGAAACGGCATGCCGATGCGCGAGTCGCTGCCGATGCCGGCGCGCACCTTGGTGACGTTGGCGCCCACGCGCTCGCAGATGTTGGCGATCTCGTTCATGAACGAGATACGCGTGGCGAGCATGGCGTTGGCGGCGTACTTGGTGAGCTCCGCGCTGCGCACATCCATGTGGATGATCTTGTTGGGGTTGTCGTGCACGAAGGGCTCGTAGAGCCGGTGCATGATGTCCTTGGCGCGCTCGCTGTCCGAGCCCACGACGACCCGGTCGGGCTTCATGAAGTCGTCGATGGCGGCGCCTTCCTTGAGAAACTCGGGGTTGCTCACCACCGAGATCTCGTGGTCGGTCTCGGCCTGCGCGGCGGCGCGGACCTTGTCGGCGGTGCCCACCGGGACGGTGGACTTGTCGACGATGATCTTGGGGCCGTCGGCGGCCTGGCCGATGGAGCGAGCCGCGGCCAGCACGTACTGCAGATCGGCGCTGCCGTCCTCGTCCGGCGGCGTGCCCACGGCGATGAACACGACGTCGCTGTCCTTGACGGCGGCGGCGGTGTCAGTAGTAAAGGAGAGGCGCTGCTCCTTCACGTTGTGCTTGACCATCTCGTCCAGGCCGGGCTCGTAGATGGGCAGCTTGCCTACGAGCAGATCGCTCACCTTCTTCTCGTCGATATCGACGCAGATGACGTTGTTCCCGCTCTCGGCAAAACAGGTGCCGGCGACGAGGCCGACGTATCCGGAGCCGATGACAGCGATGCGCATGATGAAGGTCCTGGAGAGGTGACGACTGGAGAGGGGGCAGGGGATACTGCAGGGGGGGGATTCCCCGTGACGACTCGGTGTGTAAGCTGGTGCGACCGGACCGATGTCGTCATTCGTGGGCGGAAAGACTACCCCTCCCCCGAAAGGCAGTCAAATCGCCGGTTCGCTCGCAAATGACTGTCTTTTCCGCACTTGCGAGCTGCTCGTGTTTCCTTCCCGGAGGGCGATTGGTTCAGCTGGTTAGAGCGCCTGCTTTACACGCAGGAGATCGGGGGTTCGATTCCCTCATCGCCCACCATCGGCGCCGGGGCTGGACCGTCTTGAAGCTATGTCTTGGTCCCTGCTCGCCCTGACCCTGCTGCTGGCCCCCGGGCCCGCCTCCGAGGCGCTCTCTGACGCCGCCCCCGTGGCCGCCCCCGTGGTCGCGCCTGTGGCCGCGCCTGTGGCCGCGCCTGTGGCCGCGCTGGAGGCCGCCCTCAGCCCCACCGAGACGGCCCTCGACCTGGCCCACCACGGCCGGCCGATCCAGGCCTGGGACGAGCTGGTCGATCACCTGCTGGTGCGAGTGGCCGGCGGCACGGCCTGGCATCTGGACGCCGCCGTGGCCGAGGCCGAGCTGGCTGCGCTGCTGCTGGGCAGGCTGACGCGGCAGCTTGATCGCTGGCCGGAGCTGGTGCAGGCGTTTGAGCTTGTGCGCCCCTGGCCGGCCGTGACGCCGCCGCGGGTGGCCTTCCTGATGGACGAGCTGCTGGCAGACGGCCTGCGTCGCACGGGCCACGCCGATCGGGCCCGTGCGGTGACGGACGAGCACGCTCCCCTGACCGACTGGCTGCTGGTGGGGCCCTTCGACAACGAGCGCGGCGGCGGCTTCGACGTGGTCTACCCGCCCGAGCTGGCCTTTGACCTGAAGGCCGAGATGCCCGGCAAGGAGCGGGCGGTGCGCTGGCGCCTCAACCCCGGCCGGCACCACCCCCTGGCCGAGCTGAACCTGGACGGCGTGCTGCGCCCCAACAGCCAGGCGGTGGCCTACCTGGCCACGGCCTTGCGCCCGACCGAGCCCGGGCCGGTGGTGCTGCGACTGGGCAGCAGCTGCTCGTTCAAGCTGTTCTTCAACGGGCACGAGCTCGCGGCGCGCGAGCTGGAGCGCCCCCTGCGCGCCGACCAGGACCTGGTGCTGTTGGACCTGCACGAGGGCTGGAACCAGCTGCTGATCAAGCTGGCCGTGGAGGATGACAGCTGGCAGTTCCAGGCGCGGCTGACCCACCCCGACGGCCGCCCCGCGGGCAGCGTGGAGTCGCGCTCGGCCTTCTGTGCCTGGCCCGGTCCGCCGCCGCTGGCCGACTCCATCATGTGGTGGGAGCTCGAGGACGACCCGTGGAGCGTGGAGGGTCTGGCGGGCATGACTCCCGATCAGGCCTGGGGCGATGCGCACCAGGACCACGGCCACGCTGAGGGCGAGGGCTGGCCGGCCGATGGGGCCGGCGCCCCGGCAGGTGAGGGCGGTGACGACGACGCAGGCAGCGGCCCGCCCGGCGCGCCTCCCGCCCCTGAGCCTCCGGCGGACTGGACCTGGCCCGTGCCCCGCGGCGAGCCCTTGCGCTTTGACCCGCCGCGCGAGGCGCGCACGCTGCTGGCGGGCCCCGCCGCGGACGCAACCAGCGCGCGCTTGGCGGCGCTCTGGCAGCTCTTCGTGCACCCGGACGACCGCGTGGATCGTGCGGCTCTGCCCTTCGCTCGCCGCGCCGTGGAGCTGGACGGCGACAACGCCATGTCGCACTACCTGGTGGCGCGGGCCGATCAGGTGGCGGGCCAGAGCCGGGCCGAGCGCGAGGTGAACACCGCCCTGGCGGCCCTCAAGCAGACCCTGGCCCTCGATCCCGGGCACGTGGCGGCGCTGCTGGATCTGGCGCGCTTCTACACCGACGACAACCCGCTGCCCGACCGCGTGGGCGAGCTGCTGCGGCGTGCGGGCGATGCGGCGCCGACGAGCTGGCGCGTGCTGGCCGCGCGCATCTCCTACCTGAAGTCGCGTCGTCGAGGTGCCGACGCGGAGGTCCTGCGCCGGCAGGCCGAGGCCTCGCCCGAGGCGCTGACCCGGGTGGAGGGGCTGCTGTCCAGGGCTCACCGCGCCGAGCGCGCGGGCGAGCTGAGCGTCTTCCGCGACCTGACCTGGGCTGCGTGGCGGCGTGACCACAGCTCGCGCCCGGCCGCCGACGAGCTGATCGATCTGCTGGTCTCGCGTGACGAGCGCCAGGCCGCGCTGTTCGTGCTGGAGAAGTCCATGCAGGCCGACCCCTTCGACCTGCGCCGGCTGGTGTACAGCGCCCGCCGCTTCTCGCATCGGGACGGCCTCTGGCTGAACCGCGGCCACGAGCTGCTCACGCGCGCCCTGGACGTGTGCCGCGAGGACACCTCCGTGCTGGCCGAGCTGGTGCGGCTCGAGCTGACCCGCGGCGACGAGCGCGGCGCGCGCCTGGTGCTGGAGGAGATCCTGCGTCTCGACCCGGGCGACGAGGCCTCGCGCCGCCACCTGGGCCTGCTCACGCGGGTGGACGTGGCGCGCTTCGAGGATCCGTATCGCTGGGACGCGCGCGGGCTCGAGCGGCTGCCGCTGCCGGATGGGGGCAACGATCCCTTCGAGATGCTCAACCGCAGCGTGGTCTGGAACGTGCACCCCGACGGCACCGAGCATCGCTACGAGCACATGGCCCTGCGCGTGCTCAACCCGGCCGGTGTGCGCGCCCTGGACACCTTCGCCGTGTCCGCCGGCGCCAGCGCGCGGCTGTTTGTGCACGAGGCCCGCGTCATCCGCGCCGACGGTAGCGTGGTGCCCGCGCCGGTGCCGCGAGGAGGCGGCAGCTATCGACGCTACGACCTGCCGCCGCTGTCCCCCGGCGACGTGGTCGACATGGAATGGCGCAGCGACCAGCTGCGCCCCGACGTGTTTGGCGAGTACTTCGGCACGCGCCACAGCTTCTACCCGGACCGGCTGGACGGCCTGGCGCCCACGCGGCGCTCGGAGCTGGTGGTGATTGCGCCGCCGGAGGTCCCGCTGCACGTCGCCGCGCGGAACGGCGAGGCCCTGGAGCACGAGCGCAGCACGGACGCCGAGGGCCGCAGCGTGTGGCGCTGGGTGGCGCGCGACCTGCCACGGCCGACGATTGAAACGGCCATGCCCGACGCCATCGAGCTGGCGCCCCTGGTGGACCTGACCACCTTCGCCAGCTGGGAGGCCTTCGCGCGCTGGTACTGGGGCTTCATCGAGAAGGAGTTCGTCACCAATGACGCCATGCGCGCCAAGGTGGCCGAGCTCACGGGGGGGCTCACGGACGAGCGCTCGCGCATCGAGGCCATCGCGCGCTTCGTGGGCCAGGAGATCCGCTACAACGCCTGGGCCTTTGGCACCCACGGCTACGAGCCCTTCAGCGCCTCGACCATCTTCGACCGCCGCTTCGGCGACTGCAAAGACAAGTCGATCCTGCTGCGGCAGCTGCTGGCGGAGATCGGCGTGGAGGCCTTTCCGGTGCTGATCCGGGCGCAGTGGCGCCGGCCCGACGAGCCTCTGGACGCCGCCATGGTGGGTCACTTCAACCACTGCATCGCCTGGCTGCCGGCCACAGACGAGCGGCCGGGCATGTACCTCGACGCCACCGCCGACCGCAACCCGATCGAGTACCTGCGCGCGGACGACCAGGGCGCGCGGGTGTTGCACGTGACGCCGGACGGGGGCTCGCTGCACGACATCCCCTACGCGCCGCCCGAGCAGAACCGGCTGCAGCGGCGCTACGAGGTGACGCTCTCACCGGGCGGTGACGCTCGTGTCGAGCTGGTGGACGTCAGCAGCGGCCACTACGGCGTGGTGCTGCGCTCGCGCTACGGCGGCCAGCCGGGCGCCGTGGCCGAGCTGCTCTCGCGCCAGCTGGCCGAGGCCTTTGGCCCGGTGGACGTCGCTGACGTGGTGACCTCCGAGCTGGAGGACATCGCGCTGCCGGCCCGGCTAGAGGTGCAATTCGGCACGGCGGGGCTCTGGACGCCCGACGGCGAGCTGGTGACCCTGCCCAGCAGCTTCGACGACCTGGGCCTGTCCGGCGTCGCGACCGAGCCCGCCGACGGGCGCGTCTTCGAGCTGGTGCTCGACCGGCCCTTCTCCCAGCAGACCGAGGTGGTCTATCACCTGCCCCCCGGCGCGCGGCTGCAGGCCCTGCCCGAGCCGGTGCAGCTGCAGGCCGAGGGGCTGCTGTCCTACCGCCGCGAGGTGTTCGACGAGGGCGCGTCGGTGCGCGTGCTGCGCCGCTTCGAGCTGCAGACCCGCCGCGTCGGCCTCGACGACTACGACCGCTTCCGCCAGACGCTGCGCGCCATCGAGCAGGCCGAGCGCCTGCCCCTGGCGCTGCTCCCAGGGACCTCCAACTGATGCGTGCCCGCTCTGTGTCCGTGCTCTGTCTCTGTGTCCTGCCGGCGTTGGCGCTGGCCCTGACCGCCTGCGCCGGGCCCGCGCAGCCGCAGCCCGAGCCTGCGACCGGCGCCGCAACCGGGGCCGCAACCGGCGCCGCAACCGGGGCGCTGCCTGGGGACGCGGCCGCGCCCTCCGAGGGCTCCGGGTCCGTCGAGGCCTGGGCGCCGCTGCTGGTGGACCACCCGGCCCTGGCGCGCGGCGACCGCGACGCCGCCGTGCACGCCTGGCTCGATCTGCTGGAGGCCGACCCCGAGCACCCGCTGGCCGAGGCCCTGCTGGCGCTCACCGCCGCCGTGGTGCATGACGTGGCCGACCCGCCGGCGTTACGTCGGCGGCTGATGGCCATGGACGGCGAGGCCCTTTCGCCCCTGGCCCGTGGTCGTCTGGCGCGGCTGGTGGGCCAGGCGCGCGCGGCGGAGCCGGAGGCGGCGGCCCAGGGCAGCGAGTGTTTTCCGGACGTGCTGTCGTCCTGGTCGCTGCTCGGGCGTTTGGGGCCTGTGCAGGATCCGAGCGCCGCGAGCATCCCGGCGCAGCTGCTGGCTGACCCGGGCTTCGATCGCGCGCACGTGGGCGTCGACGGCGCCGAGCGCTGGCGCCCCCTGCCGCGCTCGCCCCTGTCGCCGCGGGTCGATCCGGACGCCGCGCTGGAGCCGGGCCCGGGCTGGGTGCTGCTGGCGGCGGCCTTCGACGTCCCGGGCGGCGGCCCGGCCTGGATCGAGGTTGATCTGCTGGAGCGCCCCCACGACGGCGGCGCGCGCCCGGCGGCGGTGTTTGCCTTTGGCGGCAGCTCGTTCCGCGGCTTCGTGCTGGGCGGGCAGCCTGAGCGGCTGTCGGGCTACGCCCTGGGCCTGGTGGGCGGCAGCCAGACGCGCGTGGACCTGAGCGCTGGCGCGCGCTCGCACGTGCAGCGCCAGCCCGTGCTGCTGCGCGACGGACGCAACGTGCTGCTGCTGCAGCTGCCCGCGGGCGCTCGCTGTCGCCCCGCGGTGCGGGTGCTGGCGGCGGACGGCTCACCCCATCCGCGCTGCCTGCCGGGGTCCGCGACGGGTCCGCTGGGCGCGCCCGTTGACGGCCAGGCGCCGCGGCAGGCCTTGCCGGACGTGCTGGCCCTGCTGGACGGCCTGGCCAGCAGCGACGCTCACAGCTCGGCCCTGGCGGGGCTGCTGTTGGCCCTGGACGGGCGCCCGTCGCGCGGGCTGGAGCTGCTGCTGGCCGCCGTGGAGCGCCAACCCAGCGCCGGCCTGTGCGCCCTGTCCGCCGCCGTGCTGGAGTCCAGCGCGCACCTGCCCACGAGCTGGCGCCGCGCCCGCGCCCGGGAGCTGGCCGAGCAGGGCCTGGCCCTGGACGCCTTGCACCTCTTTCTGGGCGTGGGGCAGGCGGCCCGGGCCCAGCGGCTCGACAAGCACGAGCAGTCCATCGACGAGCTGATCGAGCTGAGCGCGCTCTATCCACGCCAGCCCTGGTCGTGCGTGCAGCTGGCGTCGGCCTACGCGGCGCTGGGCATGGCGGTGCAGGCGCGAGAGGCGCTGGTGGAGGCCGAGGCGCGAGCACCCCTGTGCACCACGGTGCTGGCTTCGTCCCTGGCGGAGGCCCGCGCGTCCGGCCGCGAGCAGCAGACGTACGAGCTCAAGCAGCGGCTGGTGCAGGCGGCGGGGCGCTCGTCGTCGAGCCTGTCGAGCCTGGCGCGCACGCTGCTCGATCGCGGCGAGGTGGTCGCCGGGCTGGCGGCCGTGGACGAGGCCCTGATGCACGCGCCCACGCGCTCACGCCGGGCCGCGCGCTGCGGCGACCTGATCGCCCTGGGCCGCTACGACGAGGCCGAGCGCGAGCTGCTGCGCATGCGCGGCGAGCACCCACGCTGGATCGAGCCGCCCCTGCGCCTGGCCGACCTGGCGCGCCTGAGCGGGGACGGCGACGCCGAGCGGCGTTGGCTGGACGAGCTGCTGCAGCTGCGGCCGGGCATGCGACCGGCGCGGGAGCGGCTGGTCGATCTGCTGGGCTACGACCCCGAGCGCGCGTGGCACGAGACCTTCGCCCTCGATGGCGAGCAGGTGCGGGCTCTGTACGTCGACGAGGGCCGCAGCGAATCGGTGGTGCGCCTGCTGGATGAGGCCCTGGTGCAGATCTTCCCCGACGGCGCCAGGGAGACCCTGACCCACGAGATCATGGCCCTGCGCGACCTGGCCGCCTGCGACGAGCGCGGCACCCTGAGCCTGCGCGGCGAGGTGCTGCGCGTGCGCAGCATCAAGCCCGACGGCCGCAGCTTCCAGCCGGTGAAGGTGAGCGGCGAGTACGTCATGCCCAACCTCGAGCCGGGTGATCTGATCGACACCCTGGTGCGCCGCTTCGAGGCGCCGCCGGCGCGCGGCGTGCAGCGGCCGGGCGGCTGGTACTTCCGCTCCACCGACGAGCCCTTCCTGGTGAGCCGCTACGTGCTGCGCCTGCCGCCTGGCTCGCCGCTGCGCCTGGAGACCCACGACTTCGAGGCGCTGCACGAGGTGCACGAGTTTGAGGGCGACACGGTGCACGTGTTCGAGTCCCGCGACGGCGAGCGCGTGCTGCCGGAGGTGGGCGCGCCGCCCGGCTCGTGGTTCCTGCCGTGGGTGGAGTTCGGCATGGACGCGGACCCCGTGGCCGACCTGCACCGCCAGCAGCTGCGCTGGCTGCCCCAGGCCCTGCCCACGGCCGAGGTGGCGGCGGCGGCGCGTGAGACGCTGGTCGGGGTCGAGGGGCAGCAGGCCCAGGCCCGCGCCCTGCACGCCTTCGTCGATCAGCACCTGGACCAGCGCGGCAGTTTTCCCAGCTCGGCGGTCTCGACCCTGCTGGCCAAGGAGGGCAACCCGGGCCTGTTGTACGCGGCCCTGCTGGCGTCGATGGGCATTGAGTACGAGCTCGTGCTGAGCCGCGCCGTGGCGCCGGCCGCAGACCCCGAGCCCGCGCCAGCGTTTGTGGATGCCGGGCGGCTGGGGCGGCGGCTGCTGGTGCTGGTGAGCCCTGATGACGGCCCGGACGCCTGGTGCGACCTGGGACCGCGCGGGCTGCCCTACGGCTGGACCCTGGGCGACGCGCCGGACGCCGAGGCCGTCTCGCTCAGCAGCGGGCAGCCCCTGCGCGAGCCGCGTCAGGCCCTCTCGGGCACCTCGTTGCAGCTCACCTGCCGGCTGGCGGCGGACGGCTCGGCCGAGGTGCAGGGCGAGCTGCTGCTGCTGGGTGCGTCGGGGCAGCTCACCCGCGAGCGCCTGGCCGAGATGCCCGAGGCCTGGCACAGGGGCGTGGTGCAGAACGCCGCGGCGGGTCTGCTGCCCGGCATCGATCTGACCGAGCACGGGCTGGGCGGGCTCGAAGCGGGGCAGCAGCCCTCGGTGCGCTTCGCCGGCCGGATCGAGCAGTTCCTGGACGCCGATGGGGGCCGGGCCCTGCCGCTGGCGCCTCTGGACCTGTCGGCGGGCCTGGCGGGCGAGGGCCAGCGGCGCCTGCCGTACCTGAGCGGCGAGATCACGTCCCAGCGCGCCGAGGTGCTGCTGGAGCTGCCAGCCGAGGGCCTGGAGCTGGGGCAGCTGCCGCCCGGGCTGGAGCACTCCGTCCTGGGCTGGTCCTACCAGCTGGGGCTGGTGCGCGAGGGCCCGACCCGGCTGCGCATCACTCGCGACCTGGAGCTGCTGCCCTTCCACGTCGAGGCCGAGGGCTTCGAGCAGCTGGTGGACATGGCGGCTCGGGTGGACGCCGCTGAGCGGGCGCGCCTGCGTTTCTCCCAGCCCCGTGGTCGTTGACCGCCGCTGCGGCCCGGCGATACGGTGAGTCGCCCTTTGTCCCCACCTGGCGAGCCGCGATGCCACGCGTCCACTTCCGCAAGGAAAACGTCACTGTCCACGTCCCCGAGGGCGCCAATCTGCGCCAGCTGTGCGTGGACTACGACATCGACCCCTATCCCGCCCTGGGTGGCCTGCTGAGCTGCCGCGGCAAGGGGCTCTGCGGCACCTGCGCGGTCGAGCTCGAACAGGCCGATGAGGGTGCCGCCAGCAGCCCTGAGAAGCGCGAGGCCGCCTACCTCAAGCGTCAGTCCGAGGGGCTCAGGCAGCGGCTGCGCCTGTCCTGCTGCGTCACGGTCCAGGGCGACATGACGGTGGTCACCGACCCCGACCGGCGCGAGTCCTGGAAGCGCCACGGCCACTACGCCGGCCGCCCGGTGCGCAGCTGGAGCCAGCCCGCATGAAGTGCCTCTCGATCGCGCTGCTGGCGCTCTCGCTGGGTTGCGCCAGCTCGGGACCGCCGCCGCGGGACTACACCCTGCCCGCCGAGCGGGGCCACCTCTCCAACATGCGTCGGCTCACGGACGGCGGCACCAACGCCGAGGCCTACTGGTCGTACGACGACCGCCAGCTGATCCTGCAGCGCACGGCCAAGCCCGAGATCGAGTGCGACCAGATGTTCGTGCTCGACCTGGCCAGCGGCGACGAGCGCCAGATCACCCGCGACGGCCGCACCACCTGCGGCTTCTGGCTGCCGGGGGACGAGCGCCTGCTGTTCGCGTCCACCCACGAGGCCGGGCCCGAGTGCCCGCCCAAGGCGGACAAGAGCCAGGGCTACGCCTGGGCCATCTACGCCAGCTATGACATCTTCAGCGCGGATCCGGACGGCGGCGACCTGCGCAACCTCACCTCCATGCCGGGCTACGACGCCGAGGCCACGGTCTCGCGCCAGGGCCGCATCGTCTTCACCAGCACCCGCAGCGGCGACCTCGAGCTGTGGACCATGGCGCAGGACGGCAGCGACCTGCGCCAGGTGACCGACAGCCTGGGCTACGACGGCGGCGCCTTCTTCAGCAACGACGGCGCTCAGATCGTGTGGCGCGCCACGCGCTTCGACAGCGAGGAGGAGCGCGAGCAGTACCGCGCGCTGCTGGCCGAGGGCCTGGTCAAGCCGCGCAAGATGGAGCTGTTCATCGCCGACGCCGACGGCGCCAACCGGCGTCAGCTGACCGACAACGGCGGGGCCAACTTTGCGCCCTTCTTCACGCCGGACGACAGCCACATCGTGTTTGCCAGCAGCCTGGGCAGCGCCAGCGGCTTCGGCTTCGATCTGTGGATGATGCCGGTGGAGGGCGGCGAGCCCGAGCGCATCACCTACACGGACAACGCCTTCGAGTCGTTCCCCATGTTCAGCTGGGACGGCGAGCAGATCGTGTTCACCAGCGGTCGCGAGCCCGGCAAGGCGGGCGACCTGAACGTGTTCGTGGCGGACTGGACACCATAATGAAGGGTGTCGCGGCCATCATCATGGGCGGTGGCCAGGGCTCGCGCTTGTTCCCGCTCACGCGCGATCGCGCCAAGCCGGCGGTGCCCGTGGCCGGGCGCATCCGGCTGATCGACATCCCGCTCAGCAACTGCATCAATTCCGGCATCACGCGCATGTCGGTGCTGACGCAGTTCAACAGCGCCTCGCTCAATCGGCACATCGCGCGCACCTACAACTTCGGCATGCTCACCGACGGCGGCGTGGACGTGCTGGCGGCCGAGCAGACCATGTCCAATCGCGACTGGTTCCAGGGCACGGCCGACGCGGTGCGGCGCTCGCTGCACCACGCGGTGTCGGACGACACGCGGCTGGTGCTGATCCTGGCGGGCGACCACCTGTACCGCATGAACTACGAGGCCTTCGTGCGCAGGCACGAGGAGAGCCACGCCGACATCACCATCGCGGCCTGCCCCGTGAGCGCGCAGGACGCCCCGGCCTTCGGGCTGCTGCACATCGACGACCAGGGCATGGTCACGCGCTTCGCCGAGAAGCCCAGCGGGGACGCCCTCGAGGCCATGCGCGTGGACCCCGACGCGCCCGTGGCGGGGGGCGCCGCGCCGGGAGCCCCGTTCCTGGCGTCCATGGGCATCTACGTGTTCTCGCCCTTCGTGCTGCGCGAGCTGCTGGACGCCCACCCGGACGCCAACGACTTCGGCAAGGAGATCATCCCGGCCGCGCTGCAGCCCGAGGGCCGCTACCGCGTGGCCAGCCACTTCTTCCGCGGCTACTGGGAGGACATCGGCACCATCGGTTCGTTCTACCGCGCCAACCTGGCGCTGGCCGAGCCCGGGCAGTTCACGCTGTACGACCCGGCCTTCCCGCTCTACACGCGCCCGCGCTACCTGTCACCCACGCGCTTCAACAACGCCCACGTGAGCGAGTCGCTGGTGGCGGAGGGCAGCATCATCGGCAACGTGCGCATGCACAAGTCGGTGGTGGGCATCCGCTCCGTGATCCACGACGGCGTGGAACTGGACGGCGCGCTGATCATGGGCAACGACCGCTACGAGACCGAGACCGATCGCGCCGCCAGCGAGGCCCGCGGCATCCCGCCCCTGGGCATCGGCTCCAACACGGTCATCCGGCGCGCCATCGTCGACAAGGACTGCCGTATCGGCCGCGATGTGCGCCTGGTGAACGAGAACGGCGTCGAGCACGCCGACGGCGACAACTGGTACATCCGCGACGGCATCCTGATCCTGCCCAAGAGCTCGGTGGTGCCCGACGGCAGCGTGATCTGAGGCGCGCTCAGCGCGGACGTGGGCTGGCCGCGGCCGCAGCTGGCGGGCATCTGCAGCAATGCCTGGCCCGGCCTGGGCGCCGCGCGCGATCAGCCGCCCCGGGCGTCGCGCTCAGTCTGCGCCCAGCGACGTGGCCACGGTGGTCGCGAAGGCGTCGGGAGCGATGAAACCCCCACCCCAGGCGTCGTCCCAAGGCGCGCTGGGGGCGGCCGCCACGATGGCGTCGAGGTCGTGCCCCTCGGCCATCAGGGCGCGCACGGCCGCGAGCACGCCGGCGAGCATGTCGCGGTAGGCAGCCAGCTCGGCGCGGCCGGCCAGGGGGCCGTGGCCGGGGATGATGGCGGTGTCCGGCCCGCACAGGCTCAGGGAGACGTCGGCCGCCGCCAGCAGGCCCTCGATGCCGCCGCCGCTGCCCAGGTCGATGAACGGGTACATGCCGTTGAAGAAGGTGTCGCCGGTGTGCAGCACGTCCACGTCGGGCATGTGCACCAGCGAGTCGCCGTCCGTGTGGGCCGCGGGCACGTGCACCAGGTCGAGGCGCGTGCCGGCCACGTACAGCGTGGCGCCGTGCTTGTGAGTGATCACCGGCAGGGCCTCGGCGGGGGCCGCGGGCACGTCGCGGTCAAAGGCCTGCATGTGCTGGTCGGTGGCCATGCGCGCGCGCACGTTCTCGTGGGCCACGATCAAAGCGCCCGCCCGGCTCAGGTTGGCGTTGCCCCCGGTGTGGTCGCCGTGCCAGTGGGTGTTGAGCACCCAGCGCAGCGGCGCCTCGGTGTGCTCAGCCACCGCCGCCAGGATCGATTCGGTCAGCGGCGCGAACTGATCGTCGATCAGCAGCGCCTCGCCGTCGCCATGCACCAGCCCGATGTTGCCGCCCCGGCCCACCACCATGGCCACGCCTGGGTTGAGCGGGGTGACCACGATCTCGACGCCGGTGTCCTGGGCCGAGGCGCTGTTGAGCGGGAGGGCTGCGGCGGCGACGGCCAGCAGGCAGGGTGCGGCGAGGGTCAGGCGTGGCATGGGAGGCTCCGGGGAGGGGGCACCATGCTAGCGAGCAGGGGACGGGAGGCGGAGTGCGCCCATCGCTGCGGCTTCCTCCGGCCGAGCCGATTCAACGCGTTGATATATAGATTCGCCATCGCAAACAACGCGTTGACACGTATGCCTGCTCCATGGAACGCATCCTCACCAGGGGGCTTCTCGCCTGGCTCGGCCAGCAGGATCGAAAGCCGCTCGTGCTGCGTGGTGCGCGCCTGGTCGGCAAGACCTGGCTGGCCCGGGACCTCGCCGATCGCGGCGGGCACCAGCTCGTCGAGCTCAACTTCGAGCGGGACCCCCGCCTCGGTACAGGAGCGCGTGCAGAGACCGGAACAGACAGGGGCGCCGGAGGGCCCGGATGAGCAGCCGCCCGAGGCCGGGGTGACCGACGGACCGGGTGATGGGTCGGCACCGAAGGGTGAGGCCGCCTCAGAGGTTGCGCTTGGGGCCGTTGGCGCGGCGCCGCTTGAGCCGCTTGGCGTCCTTCTTCTCGCGCTCGTGCCGCTCGATCAGGACCTGCTGGCTGGACACGGCGCGGCCCTTGCCCGTGGGGCAGCGCAGCACGTAGCTGCCGTCGGGCTGCATGATCCAGGCGCCGCGGGCGTCGGAGAGCTGGGCGTCGAACATGAGCTTGAGCTCATCGCACAGGGCGGGGGAATCGACCGGGCAGAGCACCTCGACGCGGCTGTTGAGGTTGCGAGACATGGCGTCGGCTGAGCCGATGTACCAGTTGTCCTCGCCGCCGTTGCCGAAGTGGTAGATGCGTGCGTGCTCCAGGAAACGGCCCACGATGCTGGTGACGCGCACCGTCTCGGACAGCCCGGGCACGCCCGGCCGCAGCCGGCAGGTGTCGCGCACGATCAGCTCGATCACCACGCCGGCCTGGCTGGCGCGGTAGAGCGCGCGCACGATCTGCGGATCTTCGAGCGCGTTGAGCTTCATGCGCACCAGGCCGCCGCGGCCCGCGCGGTGGTGCTCGACCTCCATCTCGATGCGCGCCAGCAGCGCGCTCTTGAGCGCCTTGGGCGCCGGCAGGATCTTGTTGTAGCGGCGCTTGGGCTTGTAGCCCGTGGTGAGGTAGTTGAACAGCTCGGTCAGGTCGGCGCCGATCTGCGGGTCGCAGGTGATCAGCCCCACGTCGTAGTACAGCCGCGCGGTGCCGGAGTGGTAGTTACCCGTGCCGATATGGACGTAGCGGCGCAGGCCGTTGTAGTCCTGACGCACCACCATGAGCACCTTGCAGTGGGTCTTGAGGCCGACCACGCCGTAGGTCACATGGATGCCCACCTCCTCCATGTGGTTGGCCCAGCGGATGTTGGCGGCCTCGTCGAAGCGCGCCTTGATCTCCATCACCACGGCCACCTGCTTGCCGTTTTGCGCGGCCTCGATCAGGTAGTCGATGGCCTTGCTGCCGGTGGAGGTGCGGTAGAGGCACATCTTGATGGCGCGCACCTTGGGGTCGCGCGCGGCCTCGCGCAGCAGGCGCTCCACCGACGAGCTGAACGACTGGTACGGGTGCTGCAGCAGGATCGCGCCGGCGTCGCGGATGACGTGGAAGATGTTGCGTTCGGGGGTCAGCGCCGGGTGATCCACGGGGTGGTGCGCCGGCGCGTGCAGATCGCTGTCGGAGATGTCCGCCAGCTCGCTCAAATCGCGCATGCTCAGCATGCCTCGGACCTCGAACACGTTGATGGTCTCGTCGAGGCCCATCTCCGAGGCCAGCATGCCGCGCAGGTGCGGGCCCATGCCGGGTTCGACCTCGAGCCGCACGACCTGGGCGAACTTGCGCTCCCGCAGCTCGCTCTCGATCAGCGCCAGCAGGTCGTCGGCCTGTTCCTCGTTCTGCTCGGTGTTGGCGTTGCGCGTGACGCGGAACAGCGAGCAGCTCTCGACCACCATGCCCGGGAAGAGCAGGTCGAGGTTGCCGGCCATGAGCGATTCCATGGGCACGAAGCGGCGGCTCTTGCCCACGCGCAGGAAGCGCGGGATGCCGGCGCTGATGGGCACCTTGACCCGCGCCAGGGAGCTCTGGGTGCTCTCCGGGTAGCGCACCGTCACCAACAGGTTGAGCGACAGGTTGCTCACGAAGGGGAAGGGGTGTGCGGGGTCGGTGGCCTGCGGTGTCACCAGCGGGTAGATGTTCTCGATGTAGTGCTCGCGCAGGATCGCGCGCTGCGGAGCGCTCAAGGAGGACCAGTCGCAGAGGGCGATGTCGTGCGGTTCGAGCTGCTCGACCAGGCGGTTGAAGGCCTCGTGCTGCAGCTCGCCCAGCCGGCGCACGGCGTCGTGACACACGTCGATCTGCTCGTGCGGTGTGCGGCCGTCCACCGAGCGGTCGCGCACCCCGGCGCCCACCTGCTGCATCAGGCCGCCGATGCGCTTCATGAAGAACTCGTCGATGTTGGCGTTGACGATGGAGAGGAAGCGCACGCGGTCCAGCAGCGGCGTGCGTGGGTCGCTGGCCTCGTGCAGCACGCGGTGGTTGAAGTTGAGCCAGGTGAGCTCCCGGCTGAGGTAATAGGCCGGGTCGTCCAGGTGGTGCACGCCGTCTGTGTCGGGCTCGGGCAGGGGCGTGGGGTCGGGGGGCGTGTGGCCCGACGTGTGGCGCCCGGGGTCGTCGCTGGCCGCGGCGAGTTCCTGGCGCAGCGTGCCCAGGTAGCGCCGCAGCGTGGACTCACTCAGCTGCTCGGCGTCGCTGCCAAGCCGCTCGGTCAGCGTGCGCAGCGGCAGCTCCGGCTCCTGCTCAAGCCAGGAGAGAATGCGGTCGCGGTGGCTCTCGAGCAGTGTGGGGCGGCGGGTCATGAAGGAGTCCGGTGGGCGCAGCGCTGGGCGTGATCATAGCCCGGACGGCCATCATGGCTCTCATCGGCAGCGCCGAGCCCGCGTGCTGAGGGTCTTCTCGGCGGAAACGGCGACGCCCGTGTGTCTCCCGGCAGGCCGCGCCGGCCCGGCTCAGTCCTGCTTCTTGGCCTTGTAGCCGATGCGCGGGAAGGGGTTCACCAGCGACGACACCAGGTTGCGCGAGTGCGAGCTGATGCGCTTGAGGAAGCGCAGGTAGAGGGCCACGGTCACGGCCTCGCTGGCGGGCAGGTCGATCTCGCCGCGCACCAGGCGGTTCTCGACGTCGGCGCAGGCGCCGGAGATGTCGCTCTTGTATGACGCCATCAGGTCCCGGGCGGCGACGGCGTCGCCGGACTTGAAGGCCTCCATGGAGCGTATGAAGTGGTCCTCGGCCACCGCCTCGATGCGGGCGAGTTCCTCCTCGACGGGACCGCCCTTGAGCCGCGTCGGGTGCTCCAGCGCCAGCTTGTGGATGTTCTTGCAGTAGTCGCCGATGCGCTCGAGGTCGATCACGATCGAGACCAGCATGAGCCCGGACGAGAGGTCGCCACCCTGGACCAGGCTCAGGTGCGTCATGACCTTGCGGCGCACGTCACGCTCGAAGGCGTTGAGCTTCTTGTCGGTGGCGTCGATGTCCAGGTCGACATCGGCGTCGTCGTGCTGGCGCAGCGAGGGCACCGAAGCCGAGAGCATGGCCTTGCACAGATCGGCCATCTCGTAGCACTCGTTGAGAGCCTGGACCATCAGGTTGTCGCGCTTGAGCAGCTGGATGAACTCGTTCAGCATGGGTCAGTCTCCGAGCCACACGACGGCGGCCGGCAGCAGGTAGAAGGTGAGAACGATGTAAACAAGCGGGACGGCCTTGTTCCATTGTGCCAGCCGCGCAAAGTTCTCGGCGATGGCGATGGGGATGCGCCGGAAGGGCCACACCAGGGCCACGCCGATCACGTTGAACATCACGTGGTGGAAGGCCAGCGAGAGCCCCAGGATGGCGGTGGCCTGGTCGCCCTGGGCGGCGCCTGCGTAGGCCGCCAGGGCCGCCATGAGGGCCGTGACCGTGGTGCCGATGTTGGCGCCCATGGTGTAGGGGAAGACCTGCTGGATGGTCAGCACGCCCGCGCCCACCAGCGGCACCGCCACGGAGGTCGTGATCGAGCTGCTCTGCACCAGGATCGTCAGGAACAACCCGAACACGAGCCCGCGGTAGGGGCTCTTGAAGATGACGCGGTCAAACAGGTTCTCGAGCTTGGAGACCATGATCGACTTGAGCAGCTTCACCAGCACGATCAGGCCGCCGAAGGTGATCAGGATGGCCAGCACCACCAGCACCGGGCCTTCCTGCCCGATGGCCTCCACGCCGCTCTTGAGCAGGTTGATGGCGGGCTTGGTGGCCGCCTTGACCGGGTTGGCCAGCACCATGCCGCCCATGTCGGAGAAGCTGCGGGTCATGACGCCGGCGATCTTGTCGAGGAAGCCGGTGTAGACCTCGAGCGGGAACAGGACCGCGAGCACGATCAGGTTGAAGAAGTCGTGCACGGTGGCCGCCGCGAAGGCGCGTCGGTACTCCGACGACTGCGCGATGTGGCCCAGCGAGACGATCGTGTTGGTGACGGTCGTGCCCAGGTTGGCGCCCATGACCATGTAGATGGCCGAGTGCAACTCGATGGCGCCGGCGGCCACCATGCCGACCACCAGCGACGTGGTGGTGGAGCTGCTCTGCACCAGCGTGGTGGCCAGGATGCCGATGAACAGCGACACCAGCGGTCCGTGCTGTCCGCCCAGCAACTCGGTGGTGAACTCCTTGCCCATCCACTTGAACCCGGTGCCCATGGCACCGATGCCCACCAGGAAGGCGTAGAGAGCGATGCCGACCGCCAGCATCCGCAGCGCCAGGCCGGCGCCGCTGGCCGTGGGCTGGGTGGGGAGCCCCGGAGGTCCCGGGGGAGGTTCTTTTTGCGACACGTTGGTCTCTCGCTTCGGGCCACCCGGCCGTGTGCCAGGCGCTCCGCGTCCCTCACGGCGACGCGTTGGCAGCGAACGTAGTGCTCGTGTGTGAGGATTCGAAGAGTTTCGTGAGATTGCAGCGAGGCGGCCTCATCCGAGGCTGAGGAAAACTCATGGGCAGGCGTCGATGGCGCCGGCCCGGGCCCGGCGCAATGGTAGATTCGGCGCCGGATCGGGCGGCTTCGCCCCGATCTCCAGATCCGCACCGGGAAGCAACCATGAGCGCCGACTCGACTCCGCCCGCCGTCGTCCCGCCCGCCGACTTCGCCGCCCGAGCCCGGGTGGGCTCCATGCAGGCCTACCGCTCGCTGCACCAGCGCTCGCTCCAGGACCCCGAGGGCTTCTGGGCCGAGATCGCCCAGCGCATCAGCTGGGATGCGCCCTGGGAGCGCGTGCTCGACTGGGACTTCACCAAGGGCCACATCCGCTGGTTCGAGGGGGCCCGGCTGAACGCCTCGGTCAACTGCCTCGACCGCCACGTGGCCGCGGGCAAAGGCGACCGCACCGCCATCATCTGGGAGGGCGACGAGCCCGATCTCGACCGGCACATCAGCTACCGGGAGCTGCTGGCGGACGTGTGCCGCTTTGCCAACGTGCTGCGGGCGCGCGGCGTGAGCAAGGGCGACCGCGTCTGCATCTACATGCCCATGGTGCCCGAGCTGGCCGTGGCCATGCTGGCCTGCGCGCGCATCGGGGCGGTGCACTCGGTGGTGTTCGCGGGCTTCAGCGCCAACTCCCTGCGCGACCGCGTGCTCGACTCCAGCTGTCGCACCGTGCTCACCACCGACGAGGGCATGCGCGGCGGCAAGTCGATCCCGCTCAAGGCCATCACCGACGAGGCCCTGGCCGGCGTGGACTGCGTGCAGGAGGTCATCGTCTCCCGCCGCACCGGCGCCGAGGTGCCCATGCAGGAGGGCCGCGACCACTGGTGGCACGAGCTGGTGGCCGACGCCGCCGACACCTGCGAGCCCGAGTCCATGGACGCCGAGGACCCGCTGTTCATCCTCTACACGTCCGGTTCGACCGGCAAGCCCAAGGGCGTGGTGCACACCACCGGCGGCTACATGGTCTTCACCAGCTACACGCACGAGCTGGTGTTCGATCTGCGCGAGGACGACATCTACTTCTGCGCCGCCGACTGCGGCTGGATCACCGGCCACAGCTACATCGTGTATGGCCCGCTGGCCAACGGCGCCACCACGCTGATGTTCGAGTCGATCCCCACCTACCCGGACGCCGGGCGCTACTGGGACGTGATCGACAAGCACCAGGTGACGCTGTTCTACACGGCACCCACGGCCATCCGCGCCATCCAGACCGCCGGCGACGAGCCGGTCACGTCGCGCTCGCGCTCGAGCCTGCGCCTGCTGGGCACGGTGGGCGAGCCCATCAACGTCGACGCCTGGGAGTGGTACCACCGCGTGGTGGGGGGCGGCCGCTGCCCCATCGTCGACACCTGGTGGCAGACCGAGACCGGCGGCATCATGATCTCGCCCCTGCCCGGTGCCACGCCCCTCAAGCCCGGCCTGGCCAGCTTCCCCCTGCCGGGCGTGCAGCCGCTGCTGGTGGACGACCAGGGTGACGAGCTGAAGGGCGACGACGTGCAGGGTCTGCTCTGCATCGGCTTCCCCTGGCCGGGCATGATGCGCACGGTCTACGGCGACCATCAGCGCTTCATCGACACCTACTTCCGGCGCTTTCCCGGGCGCTACTTCACCGGCGACGGCTGCCGACGCGACGACGAGGGCTACTACCGCATCACGGGCCGCGTGGACGACGTGATCAACATCTCCGGCCACCGCCTGGGCACGGCCGAGGTGGAGTCGGCGCTCGACACGCACGTCTCGGTGGTGGAGGCCGCGGTGGTGGGCATGCCGCACAAGATCAAGGGCCAGGGCATCTACGCCTTCGTGACCCTGAGCGCCGGCAGCGAGCCGGGCCCCGAGCTGCGCAAGCAGCTGGTGGCCGTGGTGAGGCAGGTCATCGGGCCCCTCGCCTCGCCGGACAAGATCCAGTTTGCGCCGGCGCTGCCCAAGACGCGCAGCGGCAAGATCATGCGGCGCATCCTGCGCAAGATCGCGGCCGACGAGGTCTCCGACCTGGGCGACACGAGCACCCTGGCGGACCCCTCGGTGGTGGACGCGCTGGTTGACGGGCGGCAGTAGGCGGGCGGGCAGAGCGGCCTGCTAGGGTGTGACCCCGCCTGCCTCAGGGGTCCGCCCATGCTGTCGTCCCGCCTCGCATCCGGCGCGTTGCTCGCGCTGCTCGTCACCTGGTTGCCCGCCTGCGCTCAGACCGGGGCGTCCGGCGCCGCCGCGTCCGCGCCCGCTGCCGCCGCGCCGGATGACGACGACGACGCCGACACACCCGAACCCCAGATGACCATCGAGCAGTACGAGCCGCGCTCGACGCTGGTCGTGCCCGAGCACCCGGTGACGCGCGCGCGCTACCCGTTCATCGACGTGCACAGCCACCAGTGGGAGATGCCGACCCAGGATTTGCCCGCGCTGCTGGCCGAGATGGACGCCATGAACATGGGCGCCATGGTCAACCTCTCCGGGCGCCTGCGCGACAGCGAGCAGCACCTGCGCGGCTGCATCGAGAACGCGCGCGAGAACGCCCCCGGCCGCGTCATGGTCTTCACCAACATCGAGTTCGAGGGCATCGACGAGCCGGGCTGGGGGCAGCGCATGGCCGACCAGCTGGCGGCCGACGTGGCGCTCGGCGCCGTGGGTCTCAAGATCTACAAGAACCTCGGCCTCACCGCGCTGGACGCCAGCGGCGCGCGCATCCCCGTGGACGACGTGCGCCTCGACCCGGTCTGGACCCGCTGTGGCGAGCTGGGTGTGCCCGTGCTGATCCACACCGGCGAGCCGATCGCCTTCTGGTCGCCCAAGGACCGCTTCAACGAGCGCTGGCTCGAGCTCAAGCAGAAGCCCCAGCGCTACCGCGATCCGGCCGACTACCCCAGCTGGGATCAGGTCATGGACGAGACTTGGCACATGTTCGCCAAGCACCCGGGCACGACCTTCATCGCGGCGCACATGTCGTGGATGGCCAACGACCTGGCGCGCCTGGGCGCCCTGCTCGACAGCCACCCCAACGTGGTCACCGAGATCGGCGCCGTGCTGTACGAGCTGGGCCGCCAGCCGCGCTTCGCCCGCGCATGGTTCGAGCGTTATCAGGACCGCGTGTTGTTCGGCAAGGACCTCTACGAGCCCAGCGAGTTCCCGGTCTACTTCCGCGTGCTCGAGTCGGCGGACGAGTTCTTCGACTACTACCGCAAGCGCCACGCGCACTGGCAGATGTACGGCCTCGACCTGCCGGACGTGGTGTTGAAGAAGCTGTACTACGGCAACGCGCTGCGCGTGGTGCCGGGGCTGGACGCGTCGCTGTATCCGCCGCTGGAGGGCTGAGCGCCCTGCGGATCGATCGCACGCACCCGCGGTCGGCCGCTCGAGGCATGCGTGCGATCCGGCCGCTTCCGCGGCAGCCCGCCGTGAACGCGACGCCGCGCCAGCCTAGCGCCCCGCGCGCCACCCCGCCGCCAAGCGCTGCACCAACACGGCGCCCTCGCGCGTGTTCCACTCGGCGTCCCAGGCCAGCTCGTCGTCCGTGGCCGGGAAGGCGCGGCCCTCGCCGGGCGGGTAGCCGTCCATGGCGTGGAACGGCAGGGGCTCCACCGTGCGGCAGGCCAGCGTGTTGGGGTCGCGGTCTTTGGCCCAGCCGTCGAGGAACAGCAGGTAGTCGCGACTCCAGCCCTCGGGCAGGGACGGCAGCCCGTCGGCCGGGAACGATAGGCTGATCGCATCGCCCGCGCCGAAGATCACGGTGCGATCGTCGATGGCGCCCAGCAGCGGCAACACGTCGCCGTAGCGCGTGTAGCGGCCGGGGTGCTGATCCCAGCGGGGCGCGTCGAGCGAGTCCCAGACGAACAGCTCCTCGTGCTCGCCGCTGTCGTCGGGGATGCGCGCGCTGAAGCCGCGGAACGCGAGCTCGGCGACGCTGGCCTCGATCGCCGTCTGCACCAGGGGCGCGTCGTCGTCGTCGAGCACCACGCGGATGGCGTCCCAGCTCAGGGCCAGGGTGGTGTCGAGGCGCAGGCGCGGGTC
>QNBX01000046.1 GCA_003644265.1 Planctomycetota bacterium | reverse complement strand
TTTTTTTGGGAGCGGCCTGTCCGCAGCAGCGGCCAGCGCACGCTCAAGGGGCTGGCGACGCCGGCCGTTTCCCTCGGGAGAGCCGATGGCAGCCGGAGAGATCCGGAGGCCAGGGAATACGCTGGGTTCTCTCACGAGAACCCAGGCGGAGTCGCTGCCGTCGGGTGGCCGTCCGAGGAACAGAGGCCTCGGGCGGGCACCCCTTTGCTGGCGCGTTGCTGGCCCTGCCTGAGCGTCGAGCGGGGTGCTACTCGGCCAGGGCGCGCTGCACCACCTCGCGGGTGTTGTCGGACAGATTGTCCAGCGCCGCGATGGTCGCCAGCGTGTCGCGCAGGCGCTGCGCCAGCTCGGGGGTGAGCTGGCGCGGGTCGCCGAAGAGCGTGGCCATGCGGCCGATCAGCACGGGGTTCTTGGCGTCCAGGCGCAGGATCAGGTCCGCCAGCAGCTTGTGGCCCTTGCCGCTGGGCTCGTGGAAGCGCGCCAGGTTGCGGGCGAAGCTGCGGTACAGCGCGCGCAGCTTGTTGGGGTTGGAGTCGCTGTAGGCCGGGTCCTGGGTCAGGGCCAGCACGTCGTCCGCGGTCTGCGGGCGGCGGCTGGCGGCCTGGGCCGCGAACCACTTGTTCATCACCAGCGCCTCGTGCTGCCAGCGCGCGCGGAAGCTGGCCACGGCGGCGTCACGGCGCGGACCCTGCAGGTGGGCCAGCTCTCTCAGCGCCGCCAGCTCGTCCGTCATGCTGGCCGCCGCGGCCAGCTGGGCCTCGGCGCGCTCGATCACGGCGTCCTCGTCCAGCCGCATGAGCAGGGACAGGCAGGCGTTCTTGAGCGCTCGCCGGCCGGCGGAGGCCGTGTCCATCTCCGTACCTGCTGAGAGCACCAGCTCGTCGTAGCGCGTTAGCAGGGCCTCGCGGTGGCCGCGGGCGAGCTGCAGTGCGACCCACTCGCGGGCCTCGTGCAGGGCCGCCGGGTCCACGCAGTCGATGCGGCTGGCCAGCTCCAGTTCGGAGGGCAGCTCGAGCGCCTCGGCGGCGAAGGCCGGGTCGAGACTGCGATCGGCGAGGATGCTGCCGGGCAGGGCGCGCCAGCCGGCGTCGTCGCTGGCGCTCGCGTGGGCGCCAGCGTCTTGCGCGCCGTGAGCCGCGTCGTCCGCCTGGCCCTGCAGGCGCGTCAGGATGGCTTGGCCCAGCAGGCGCTGGATGGCGTCCCAGCGGTTGAAGCCGTCGCTGTCGTGGCTGGCCAGGAACAGCAGCTCGGCCTGGTCGAGACCGTCATCCAGCAGCACCGGCGCCGAGAAGCCGCGCAGCAGCGAGGGCACCGGCGCCGCGTCGATGCTCTCGAACACGTAGCGGCCACTGGCCTCCGTGAGCGACAGCACGCGGGTGCTGGGGGCCTCGTCCTCGGCTTCTCCGGCCAGGCGCAGGGGCAAGTCCTGGCCGTCGGGGCCCAGCAGCCCCAGGGCCACGGGGATGTGCACGGGCAGCTTGTCGGGCTGACCCGGCGTGGCCGGTGTGCTCTGGGAGAGCTCCAGGGTGTAGCTGCGGGCGGCGGCGTCGTAGTGGCCGCGGGCCGTCAGGCGCGGCGTCCCGGCCTGGGCGTACCAGCGCCGGAAGACCGACAACTCGAGCCCCGTGGCGTCGCTGATGGCCGTGACGAAGTCGTCGGTGGTGACCGCCTGGCCGTCGTGCCGCTCGAAGTACAGGTCTGTGCCACGGCGGTAGCCCTCGGGGCCGGCCAGGGTGGCCAGCATGCGCACCAGCTCGGCGCCCTTCTGGTAGATGGTGAGCGTGTAGAAGTTGTCGATGGCCAGATACTCGTCCGGCCGCACGGCGTGGGCCAGGGGCCCGGCGTCCTCGGCAAACTGCAGCTCGCGCAGGTGGCGCACGTCGGCCATGCGCTGCACGGCGCGGTCGCCCATCTCGGCGCTGAACTCCTGATCGCGGAAGACGGTCAGGCCCTCCTTCAGGCTGAGCTGGAACCAGTCGCGGCAGGTGACGCGGTTGCCCGACCAGTTGTGGAAGTACTCGTGGGCCACCACGCCCTCGATGCGCTGGTAGTCCTCGTCGGTGGCCGTGGACGGGTCGGCCAGCACCAGCTGGCTGTTGAAGATGTTGAGCCCCTTGTTCTCCATGGCGCCCATGTTGAAGTCGCTCACCGCCACCAGGTGAAAGACGTCCAGGTCGTACTCGCGGCCGTAGACCCGCTCGTCCCAGGCCATGGAGCGCTGCAGGCTGGCCAGGGCGTGGGTGGCGCGCGCGGTCTGGCCCTGCTCGACCCATAGCTTGAGCGCCACCCCGCGACCCGAGCAGGTGACGAAGGCGCCCTCCAGGCACTCGAGCTCGCCGGCCACCATGGCAAACAGGTAGCAGGGCTTGCGGTGCGGGTCGTGGAAGCTGGCGAAGTGGCGCCCGTCGTCGGCCGGACCGGAGTCCGTGAGGTTGCCGTTGCCCAGCAGGACCGGGCAGGTCTTGGCGTCGGCCACGATGGTGGTGCTGTAGATGGAGAGCACGTCGGGGCGGTCAGTGAACCAGGTCAGCCGTCGGAAGCCCTCGGCCTCCATCTGCGTGCAGTAGGCGCCGCCCGAGCGGTAGAGCCCGGACAGGGCCGTGTTGGCGTCGGGGTCCAGCACGGTCACCACCGACAGGCTGAAGCTGTCCTGCTCAGGGTGCAGGTTGAGCGTGCGGCCCTGGTCGACGCCGTCGATGTCCACCTGCTTGCCGTCCATGTGCACCGACTCGGTGCGCAGCTCGCTGCCGTCCAGGACCAGCAGGTCGCCGGGGCCGCCGCCGCGCACCCAGGTGGTGTTGGCCGTGACCCGCGCCTCATGCTCAAAGAGCTCGATCAGCAGCTCGACGTGGGTGGCCGTGAACGTGGGCGGCGCGTAGTCGGCCAGGCGCACGGGGCGGTGGCTGGCGAGAGTCAGATCGGGGGCCGTCTCAGGGGAGGAGTTGGTCATGGTGTGGGGCTCGTCAGGGGCGGTGCGCCAGCTGGGGGATGGCCTCCGGCGGGCTGCGTGGGGGGCGCAGAGCATGGCATACCGCAGCGGCGCCGGGGGCGCTCGGACGGCTCCCGTGGGGCTGGGGCTGGGGCTGGGGCTGGGGCTGGGGCGGGGCTGCTGCGCGGGCTGGGGCTGGGGTTTCTGCCCGGGCCTGAGCGGGGCGCTGCCGAAGGGCCCGGGCCGCTCGTCCCGGCTCAGTCGGCCAGCAGCGCGTCGATGGCCGCGTCCAGGGCGGCGTAGTCCCGCACGCAGGCCTCGTGCCCGGCGCTGGGCGTCTCGTGGAATTCGGGTCCCGGGTGCACGAAACGCACGCGCCCCTCGCTGTCCAGCAGGAAGGAGGCGCTGGTGGCGTTGCGTGGCGTCGCGCCCTCCAACCAGATGGCGCGCAGGGCCGACCAGTCGGCGTCGATGGCGAGCGGGCCGTGGTAGCCCAGGGCGTCGGCCGCCACCAGCACCACGGCGTCGTGCACGGCGCGCGGCGGCTTGGGGTGATACACGCCCACGGTCACCAGGCCGCGCTCGGCGTAGCGGCTGCGCAGGGTGTCGAGGGCCGGCAGGCTGGCGCGGCAGTAGGGGCAGGTGTCCGTCCAGAAGCGCAGCAGCACGGCGCGGGCCTTTGCCAGGTCGGGTATCGGACCCGCCCAGCGCGCGGGCAGCAGGCTGAGGACCTCGCGCCCCAGCACGTCGCTGCCGGGGATGCTCGTGACCTGGGTCTCGGCCGGCTGGGCCAGGGGCGACTTGGGCCGCTCCGCCTCGGCGCAGGCAGACGTCAGCGCGAGCGCCAGCGCGAGGCCCAGGGTGACGGACCCGCGGCGCCCGCATCGCCCGCGTTGCCCGCGTTGCCCGCGTTGCCCGCGGCGCCGTGCTGTCTGCTGGGTGTCGCTTCGGATCGGCTGCATGTCAGGCCTCCCAGGCCAGGGCCTCGTGATCCCAGGGGCCGGCGGCCACGGCCAGCCCCAGGGTACGCCCGTAGGCGCGCTGCACCTCGGTGCCGGTGAAACCGTCTCCGAGCATGTGACAGGGGTCGAGCATCTCGGCGCGTCGCAACGAGAAGCCGCTCGCCCGGTGGAACAGGACCGGCATGGCCGCGCTCGAGAGGCGCCAGCAGGGCTCGTCGGCCGGGGCCACCTGGCAGCTGTCCACGAACAGGCGGCCGCCGGGGGCCAGCACGCGCCGGGCGTGGCGCACGGCGGCCCAGGGTCGGGGCTCGCGCTGCAGCACGTCGAGCAGGGCCAGGGCGGGCAGCGAAGCGTCGGGCACGTCGGTCAGCGCGGCCTGGATCGAACCGTCGTAGGCCAGGCGCTCGCCGGGCAGCTCGCGGGCGCGCGGGCCGGCCAGCAGGTGCCAGCGCTCGGCACCCTCGAACAGGCGCCAGGGGTCGTCGGGCGAGGGCCGGGGCCGAGGGCGGTAGCCCGCCCGCTGCGCCAGCTTGATGACGCCGCGCCGCCCGCGAGCCACGCTGCGACGCAGCAGCCCGGGGTAGATCTGGCCGCCCAGCAGCTCGTGGGCGCGCAGCTGCCAGCGCAGGCACGGGTCGGGCGGGCCGCGCTTGCGCAGCTGCACCTCGCAGCCGGGGTGGCCGGGGTACGCGGCGCCTGGGTCGGCGTCCGGCACCACGCGCGCCTGCTGCAGGGGGCGGCTGCCCAGGATCTCGAAGCCCGTGGCGGGGCTGAACAGGCCCTCCCAGGCGCCGGGCCCGAAGCGCCAGAAGTCGCTGGGCCACTCGTGCACGGGGAAGGCCTCGTGGGTCACGATCCAGGCCAGTCCGCCCGTCTTGAGCACGCGGTTCATCTCCAGCGCCACCAGCCAGGGCATGGCCAGGTGCTCGAAGACGGCGTGGCTCCAGAGCGCGTCGAAGCTGTCGGCGGGTAGCTGCCGCGAGAGCTCGTGGGCGTCGGCCACCAGATCGACGCCGGGGCCCGGGCGCACGTCCACGCCGGTGCGCTGCCAGTGCGAGGGGCACTGCCACGGATCGGGCGTGACGCGCCGGCCGCCCAGCTCCAGCACGCGCGGGCGCGGCACGTCGGCCAGCAGATCGGGCAGGTAGGCGACAGGCATGGCGCCCAGGGTGTGCCCGGGCCCGGTCGGCATGCAAGGCCACGCAGCGGGCGCCGGAACGAGACCGGGCGCCGTCTTTCGACGCCTGTCCGCTCGCGGTACCCTCGTCCGCTCGCCCCGACCGCTTCTTGGAGAGCCACACTCGTGCAGCTCGGCTTCGTGCTGGACAAGACGCGCTGCATCGGTTGCCACGCGTGCACCGTGGCCTGCAAGAGCGAGAACGACGTCCCGCTGGGCGACTTCCGCACCTGGGTCAAGTACACCGAGCAGGGCGCCTGGCCGGAGACAAAACGCTCGTTCACGGTGCTGCGCTGCAACCAGTGCACGGACGCGCCCTGCATCGAGATCTGCCCGGTGACCGCGCTGGAGAAGGCCGACAACGGCATCGTCGACATCGACCCGCGCGTCTGCATCGGCTGCAAGGCCTGCCTGCAGGGCTGCCCCTACGACGCCATCTACCTCAACGAAGACAAGGGCATCGCGCAGAAGTGCCACTTCTGTGCGCACCGTGTCGAGGTCGGGCTGGCGCCGGCCTGCGCGGTGGTGTGTCCGACGGAGGCCATCGTGCCCGGCGACCTGGACGACCCGTCCAGCCGCGCGGCGGCGCTGATCAGCGAGCACGGCAGCACGCTGCGCAAGCCCGAGGCCGGCACCTCGCCCAACGTGCACTACATCGAGGGCTCGGCTGCGGGCATCGATCCCGAGCTGACCAGCGCGGCGGGGGGCCTGCTGTGGGCCCAGCAGCTGCCGGGTGAGCGCCTGGACGCCATCCTGTTCGACGGCCTGGAGCGCAAGGCCGAGGCGCGCACCACCTATGACGTGCAGCGCAAGGCGCCCTGGGGCGTCGGCATCAGCGGCTACCTGTTCTTCAAGTCGCTGGCGGCGGGCGTGTTCATCGTGGGCGCGGGCTTCCTGACGCCGGCCAAGGCCCTGGTGGACGTGCCCCTGGCGGCGCGCATGGGCGTGCCGGCCTTGGCGCTCGCGTTCCTGAGCGTGACGCTGCTGCTGCTGGTGCTCGACCTCAAGCGGCCCGAGCGCTTCCTCTCCATCCTGCTGCGGCCCAACTGGTCGTCGTGGCTGGCCAAGGGCAGCTACTTCCTGTTGGTGTACAGCCTGCTGCTGCTGGCCTGGATCGGCTTGGGCTGGGCGGGCGTGCGCGGCGGCGTGGGCCTGCTGGTCATCACGACGCTGCTGGCGGTGCTCTCGGCGGTGTACACGGCCTGGCTCTTCGGGCAGGCCAAGGGCCGCGTGCTGTGGATGAAGCGCGGCCTCACGCTGCACTTGTTGTTCCAGGCCATCGTGGCGGGCGCGGCCATGCTCATGCTGGTGACGACCCTGGCCCCCGAGCTGCTGGGCACGCCGACGCACCAGCTGCACCACGTGCTGCTGATCGGGCTGCTGGGACACGCCGCCCTGACCCTGGCCGAGCCCATGCTGGCGCCCATCGGCCGCGCCGCGGAGTTCCACCGCCACGCGCGTCTGCTCACCAAGGGACCCTACGCCCGCATGCACTGGTTCGGTGGCATGTTGCTGGGCGTGGTGTTCCCCGCCGTGGTGGTCCTGGCGCTGCCCGCCGGGCCGGCCTTCTTCATGGCGGGGCTGGCCGCCCTGATCGGCCTGGCCATGCACGAGCACGCCTTCGTGCGCGCGGGCCAGGCGTTGCCCATCAGCTGAGCCGCGGAGCGATCCCGACATGACACAGGACAACCGAGAGCCCGCCACCGACGCCGCACGCGGCGTGTCCGTGGAGGTGCCTGGGCCCGAGGCGGGCGGCCCCGACTGCCGCAACTCGCCCTGGGATCTGGCCGTGGGCCCGCCGCCCGAGCGCTGGGACGACTGGGTCGAGCTGGACGCGACGGCCTGGCCCGAGAGGCGCGAGAAGCGCTACCGCTGCGTGCCCACCATCTGCTTCAACTGTGAGTCGGCCTGCGGGCTGCTGGCCTTCGTCAACAAGGACACCGGGCGCATCGACAAGTTCGAGGGCAACCCGGTGCACCCCGGCAGCCGCGGGCGCACCTGCGCCAAGGGTCCGGCCAGCATCAATCAGGTCCACGACGAGGAGCGCATCCTCACACCGCTGAAGCGCGACGGTCCGCGCGGCAGCGGCAAGTGGCGCGAGGCGTCATGGGACGAGGCGCTGGACGACATCGGCGCGCGCATCCGCAAGGCGCTGCTCGAGGAACGCCGCAACGAGATCGTCTATCACGTCGGGCGCCCGGGCGAGGACCACTTCGCCCTGCGCGTACTGCAGAGCTGGGGCGTGGACGGCCACAACAGCCACACCAACGTGTGCAGCGGCGCCGCGCGCCTGGGGTACTCGCTCTGGTTCGGCGCGGACCGGCCCTCGCCCGACTTCGCCCACTCCAAGTTCATCCTGTTGTTGTCGGCGCACCTGGAGACGGGGCACTACTTCAACCCCCACGCCCAGCGCATCATGGGCGCCAAGGAGGGCGGTGCGCGCATGGCGGTGGTGGACTGCCGGCTGTCCAACACGGCCAGCCACGCCGACCACTGGATCTCGCCCTGGCCCGGCACCGAGGCGGCCATGCTGCTGGGCGTGGCGCGTGAGCTGCTGCAGCGCGGCGCCATCAACCGCGCCTTCGTCGAGCGCTGGGTGAACTGGCGGGCGCTGCTGGAGGCCCGCGCGCCCGACAGCGCGCACAACCTGGACGCGTTCCTGGAGCACCTGAAGGCGGAGTACGAGCGCTTCACGCCCGAGTATGTGGCCGAGGAGTGCAAAGTCCCGCTCGACACCGTGGCGCGGCTGGCGGACGAGATCGCGGCGGCGGGCAGCGCCTTCTCCAGTCACCTCTGGCGCAACGCGGCGTCGGGCCATCTGGGCGGCTGGCAGATCGCCCGGGCGCTGATGCTGCTGCACGTGCTGACGGGCTCGGTGGGTACGCCCGGCGGCGTGAACCCCAACGCCTGGGACAAGTTCGTGCCCAAGCCGAGCAAGAACCCGCCCCACGGTAAGGACTGGAACGAGCGCCACTGGCCGCGCGAGTACCCGCTCTGCCATTACGAGATGAGCTTCGTCCTGCCGCACCTGCTGCGCGACCAGGACAGCCGCATCGACACCTACTTCACGCGGGTCTACAACCCGGTCTGGACCAACCCCGACGGCTGCGCCTGGATCGAGATGCTGGAGGACGAGGCGCGCATCGGCTGCCACGTCGCGCTCACGCCGATCTGGTCGGAGACCGCGCAGTGGGCCGACTGGGTGTTGCCCATGGGCCTGGGGCCTGAGCGCCATGACGTCATGAGCCGGGAGACCCACGCGGGCACCTGGATCGGCTTCCGCCAGCCCGTGCTCAAGCAGCACCTCGCGGCCGAGGGCCAGAGCGGCGGCGACAGCCGCGACTGCAATCCCGGCCAGGTCTGGGAGGAGGCTGAGTTCTGGATCGCGCTGACCCATCGCATCGACCCCGACGGCAGCATGGGGCTGCGCCAGTGGTTTGAGAGCCCTGAGCGGCCGGGTCAGCCCATCTCCATGGACGAGTACTGGGCGGATGTGTTCGAGCACTCGGTGCCCGGGCTGCCGCAGGCCGCCGCGGCCATGCAGCTCACGCCGCTGCAGTACATGCGCAAGCACGGCGCCTTCGCGGTGCCCTACGCCGGGCAGGAGCGCTACGAGAAGCCCGTGGCCGAGGACGCTCCGGGCGTGGAGCTGGCGCCCGGTGAGCGCCGCGCCGGCTTCGGAACGCCCTCGCGCCGGCTCGAGATCTACAGCCCGACCATGACCGAGTGGGGCTACGACGATCAGGCCCTGCCCGGCTACATCCCCGGCCAGGTGCACCCCGACCGCCTCGACATGGCCCAGGGCGAGCGCGCCCTGCTGCCGACCTTCCGTCTGCCCACGCTGATCCACACGCGCTCGGGCAACGCCAAGTGGCTGCAGGAGATCAGCCACACCAACCCGCTCTGGGTGCACCCCGAGGACGCCGCTGCCCTGGGCTTGCACAACGGCGCCCTGGCCCGGGTCAACACGCGCATCGGCCATTTTGTGCCGCGCGTCTGGATCACCGAGGGCATCCGCCCGGGCGTGGTGGCCTGCAGTCACCACGTGGGGCGCTGGCGCATGTTCGACAAGACCGGCGGCCAGCAGCGCGCCAGCAAGCTGGTGGACATCACGCGCCGCGACGGCACGTTTCTATTCCGCCAGAAGGGCGGCGGCGGCGCCTACGCGAGCGACGACCCCGACAGCGGCCGTGTCTGGTGGAACGAGACGGGCGTCAACCAGAACCTGACCTTCCCGGTGCAGCCCGATCCCATCAGCGGCATGCACTGCTGGCACCAGAAGGTGCGCGTGGAGCCGGCCGGCGACGGCGACCGCTACGGCGACGTCTTCGTCGATACCGCCAAGAGCCGTGAGGTCTGGGCCGAGTGGAAGGCCATGACCAAGCCGGCGCCGGGCCCAGGCGGGCTGCGACGCCCGCTCTGGATGAACCGGCCGCTGCGCCCGGTGGACGACGCCTACCGCATGGAGTGAGCGGCGCCACGTCGTGGTGCTGAGCCCCGACGGTGTCGTCCGCTCCGACGCCCCGCTGCTCTCCGGTGGGCTGGAGTCGATCGAGCAGCAGCCCTGAGCAGGCGTCGCTCAGCGCGGCGGCACACCGCCGTTGGCGATGATCGCGTCGAGCTGCCCCAGCTGCTCGTGCGGCACGCGGCCCCGGCGGTACTTGCCCTCCAGCACGTCGCGCAGGTCGATCAGCAGATCCAGCGGCGGTGGATCGAGGAGCGTGAAGTGCTGCTCCGACTTGAGCTTGGTCGACAGGCTCCAGCGGCCGGCGTGGATGGCGGCGCGCACCAGGCGCAGCTCGCCGTCCTCGGTGCGGTCGCGCCACTCGTGCACTCGCATGTCTGGCTTCCGGTGGGGGGGCGTCAGCGTCTCAGCAGGCTCACGGCGCGGTCGATGCCGTCGAGGGTCAGGGGTAGCATGCGCCCCTCCACGAGCTGATTCATGAGGCCGATGCTGGGTGTCCAGCCCCAGTGCTCCTCAGGCACGGGGTTGAGCCACACCACGCGCTGCCAGTGGGCCGTCAGGCGCCGCATCCAGACGTGGCCCGCCTCTTCGTTCCAGTGCTCCACCGAGCCACCCGGTTCGCTGATCTCGTAGGGGCTCATGCAGGCGTCGCCCACCACGATCACGCGCCAGTCGGGGCCGTAGGTGCCCAGCAGCTCGCGCGTGGGCGTGGGCTGGCTGTGGCGTCGGCGGTTGTTGCGCCACACGCGCTCGTAGAGGCAGTTGTGGAAGTAGACCTGCTCGAGGTGCTCGAACTCGGCGCGGGCGGCGCTGAAGAGCTGGTCGGCCAGGGCCACGTGGTCGTCCATGGAGCCGCCCACGTCCAGCAGCAGCAGCAGCTTGATGCGGTTGCTGCGCGCCGCCTGGTGCCGGATGTCGAGCCAGCCCTGGCGCGCGGTGGCGTCGATGGTGGCCTCGAGGTCAAACTCGTCCGCTGCGCCGTCGCGGGTGAGGTGACGCAGCTTGCGCAGGGCCAGCTTCATGTTGCGCGTGCCCAGCTCGGCGTCGCCGTCGAGGTCGACGAACTCGCGCCGATCCCAGACCTTCACGGCGCGTCGGTGGCGTGAGCGGTCCTGGCCGATGCGGATGCCGGCCGGGTTGTAGCCCCACGCGCCGAAGGGCGAGGTGCCCCCGGTGCCGACCCACTTGGAGCCGCCCTGGTGACGTTTCTCCTGCTCGGCCAGGCGCTGCTTGAGCGTCTCCAGCAGTTCGCGGAAGCTGCCGAGTTGCTTGACCAGCGCCTTGTCCTCCTCGCTCAGGAAGCGCTCGCCCATGCGCTCGAGCCAGTCCTCCGGCACGTGCTCAAAGGGGTCCTCGACCTGCTCGATGCCCTCGAAGCGCTCGGCGAACACGCGGTCGAAGCGGTCGAAGTGGCGCTCGTCCTTCACCAGCGTGGCGCGCGAGAGGTAGTAGAAGCCCTCTACGCTGAAGCCCTCGAGGCCGGCGCCCAAGGCGCGCAGCAGGGTCAGGAACTCCCGCAGTGAGACGGGCACGCCGCCCTGGCGCAACGCGAAGAAGAAGCCGATCAACACGGGTTCAGCCTCCGGTGGCGGGGCGCGCCGCGGCGGCGAGGCGCGCGGGCACCGGCGGGCGCGTCGTGCGGCGCGGCACCGTGACTACCAGCCGCGCCCGGGGCGGCGACCCGACAGGTGGTCGCTGATGGTGGCCAGGTCCTGTTCGTTCTTGATCAGCGCGCCCAGCAGCGGCGGCGGCTGCTGATTCTTCTCATCGATGGCCAGCGTGGCGGGGTCGACCCGATCCAGCACCAGCAGGCGCAGCCAGTCCAGCAGCTCGGACGTGCTGGGCCGCTTCTTCAGGCCCGGCGCCGCGCGCAGGTGGTAGAGCATCTCGATGGCGCGCGTGACCAGCTTGCGCTGCAGGCCTGGATGGTGCGCCTCCACGATGGCCTCCATCGTGTCCGGGTCCGGAAAGCGGATGAAGTGGAAGAAGCAGCGCCGCAGGAACGCGTCCGGCAGCTCCTTCTCGTTGTTGCTGGTGATGATCACGACGGGGCGCGTCTCGGCCCGCACCACCTGCTTGGTCTCGTAGACGTGGAACTCCATGCGGTCGAGCTCGAGCAGCAGGTCGTTCGGGAACTCGATGTCGGCCTTGTCGATCTCGTCGATCAGCAGCACGCAGCGGCCGGTCTCGAAGGCCTCCCAGAGCTTGCCGCGCACGATGTAGTGGCCGATGTCGTGCACCACCGACTCGCCCAGCTGGCTGTCCCGCAGCCGCGCCACGGCGTCGTATTCGTACAGGCCCTGCTGCGCCTTGGTGGTGGACTTGATGTGCCAGGCCAGCAGCGGCAGGCCCAGCGAGCGCGCCACCTCCTCGGCCAGGGCGGTCTTGCCGGTGCCGGGCTCGCCCTTCACCAGCAGCGGCCGGCCCAGGGCCACGGCGGCGTTGACGGCCACCGAGAGGTCCTCGGTGGCGATGTAGGTCTCGGTCCCGGTGAAGCGTTTGTCTGGTGTGGCGCTCATCCGGCCATGGTGGCTCGCCCGGCGCCGGGCGGCAAGGCTGGCGCGGCGACGGAGGCGGCTGGCGAGGCTGGCGCCGGCATGTCGGCGTGCCCCCCTGGCCTGAGGCCCCGGCGGGCGCGGCCCCCGTCGCGTCATGGGAGCGGCCAACGGTCGCTCAGGTAGACTCGCGCCTGAACCGACTCCTCGCCCCAGCTGCGGACCCTCACTCGTGCGCGAGGCCTCCCTGGAGATGGACTCATGACCGCGCCGCTGATTGCTTGTCGTCTGCCCGTGGCGTCGCTGCTGGCTGTGTGCCTGTCCCTGGCCTGGGCGCCGAACGCGTCGGCCGAGACGCTGCAGGTGGGCAAGAACAAGGAGTTTGCCAGCATCTCCGACGCCGTGGCGCAGGCCAACGACGGCGACACGATCCTGGTGTTCCCGGGCATCTACGCCGAGACGGTGCTGGTGTCGGACTTTCAGAGCCTGCAGATCCGGGGCAAGGGCAAGGCCGTGATCGAGCCGGGTCCGCTCAAGCTGGGGCCGGGTGACGGCGGCTCCGGGGGCGGCCTCTCCGCGCTGAACATCGTGGGCGGCGTGGACATCTCGGTGGAGGGGCTGAGCACTCGCGGCGGCTCGCCTCACGGCATTCACGTCTTCAACAGCTCCGGCGTGAAGCTCAAGCGCTGCCGCGTGACGGACAGCAGCGGCGACGGCATCCGCATCGAGCGCAGCGACGGCGCCAAGGTGGAGCGCTGTCGTGTGTCGCATGCGGGCGGATCCGGGCTGACGCTGGATGACCTGAGCGGCGCTACAGTGGAGCGCAACCTGATCCAGGACGTGGCTGACGACGGCATCGATCTCTCGGTGTCGGAGGGCTTCACCAGCGACGCGTGCACGCTGCTGAAGAACACCGTGCGGCGTGCGGGCGACGACGGCATCGATCTCAACGGCGATGACAACGTGGTGGAGCGCAACCGTGTCTTTGACTCGGGTGAAGACGGCATCGAGGTCGACACGGACGGCGTCGGCGCCCGCAACCTGATCGAGCGCAACACCATCAGGGGTGTGGCTGAGGACGGACTGGTGCTCGGCGGATCGGAGAACACGGCGCTGCGCAACCGCGTGATCAACGCGGGTGGCGACGGCGCCTTCGTGCGGGGCAGCGGTCTGCACGTGCTGGAGCGCAACACGTTCATCAAGCCCGGCGACGACGGCGTGGACCTGGACGCCGGCGGCGACAACCTGCTGAAGCGCAACCTGGTCAAGTCACCGGGCGACAACGGCCTGGAGGTGGGGGCCGGCGCCAACACGCTGCTGAAGAACACCGTCGTCAAGGCGTTGGGCGACGGCATCTCGCTCACCTCGGACGGCAACGTCGTGCAGTTCAACAAGCTGAGCAAGCCCGGCGACGACGGCGTCTTCGTCGACGCCAGCGCCAACGAGATCGAGAGCAATACGGTGACGCGCGCGTTCGACGACGGGTTCTCGCTGCTCCAGGGCGGCAACACGCTGATCAAGAACAAGGCCAAGTCCAGCGGCGACTTCGGTCTGAACGACCTGGCCGGCGGCAACACCTACGCCAACAACACGTTCGACTCGGAGAACGTCGAGAGCTAGCAGGGTCGGGGGAGCTTGCCGTGCACACGGCCGCGTCGGTTGCTGTGGTACGCGCTGAGGCGACCCGGGGCCGCGCTGGTCAGGCCGTTCTGCTCCCGATCCGTTCTGCACCGTCGCCTGACGGGCGCCCTGTGCATATCATGCTGCCTCGCATCCGCTCTGCTTCTGTCCCCCCGAACGGGCCGCGGCTCCCACCCATGATGCGCGCTGCCTTCCTTCTTCCCGTGCTGCTGGCGCTCCTCGTGGGGTGCGCGGGGCCGTCGATGCCGCCGCCGTTGCGGGCGCCGACCGTGACGGTCAGCGTCGACCACTACCAGGGCACACCGCTCAGCGGGCCGCGCCTGGGCCTGTTGGTTCCGTACCCGGCGGAGCCCTCGGAGGCGCCCGTCGACCAGAGTCTGGTGGTGGTGGTCAGCGTGCTGGCCGGCGCAGGTGTGCCCGATGGCGGCATGCTGCCGCTCACATCCGTGGCGCGCGTGACGGCCATGCCCCTGACCAAGGATCCGTTGCGCTCCACCTTGCCCATGTTGCGCGGCGGGCGCATCGGGCGTGAGTCGGGACGGCTCGCTCAGGCACGCGAGCTGGTGCAGCTGGGCTCCGTGCGCGGCGCGCTCGACCTGGGCATGACCGCGACGATCGCGGTGCGCACGGAGCAGCGTCCCGACGAGCGCCTGATCCTGCTCGTCCACAGGCCGCCGGACGATGGCGCGCTGGCGCTGCATCTGGCGCTGCTCGAGGATGGGGCCGCCGGGGCGCACGAGAGCTGGCAGCAGGCCCTGATCGCGGCCGCGCCCATGCGTGGTGGCGAGTCGGTGCTGATCCAGCTGCCGCTGGAGAACGGCTGCGGCATGCTCATGTTCGAGCTGTCCGTGGCGCCGCCGCGCTCGGGCGATCTGGCCCACCGGGTGCAGGTCGATCGGGCCCGCAGCCAGGCCTCGGCGCACCTGACCGGACTGCGCCGCATGCTGGAGCAGGTGCGCGCCGGCGTGCCGGATCAGACCGGCGTGATCGCGGCCCTGGCGGGCCTGAAGTCGGACGAGGCGCGGCGCGCGGCGTTGCTGCACGTGGCCGCCATCGCCGACGCGGGCGCCACCCGCGACCTGGCTCTGACCGGGCGCCCCGACCTGCTGCATGAAGTGGCTGACGGCTTGAGTCAGCGCATTCCGCAGGGCTACGACCCCACCATCGAGGAGTTGGCCTGGCTGTGTGAGCAGGAGAGCCTGACCGCCGCCGCCCGACGCGTCGAGAGCGAGGTCGACGAGCCCGTGCTGGAGGCCTTGCTGCTGCGGCACACCGGCGAGGTCGGCCGCAACCTGCCGCTGGTGCTGGGCCTCCTCGACGCGGCCGACGGCCTGTCTGACCTGCGCGCACGCCTGTTGGCCGAGAACCTGCTGTACCTGGATGACACCTCGCCGGCCTCGCGTGTGCGGGCCTTCGACTGGCTGCTGCTGCGCGGTCTGCATCCGCAGGACTACAACCCCCTGGGCTCCCGGGTCGAACGGCGGGCCGCCCTGGCGCGCCACGTCGAGGCCGCGGGAGACGCGCCGTGACCGGATTCCTCAAGCGCTGGCTCAAGCGTCTGGCCTGGACGCTGGCGGTGTTGCTGATTCTGGGGCGTCTGTGCCTGCCCTGGTTCCTGCCCTGGCTGGCCAATGCGTACGCCGAGGACTTCGGCTACCGTTTGTCCTTCGAGCGTATGGAGCTCTCGCTCACGGGCGCCGACGTGGAGCTGGCGCACATCGAGCTGGTGCCGAGCCTGGGCCAGGGCCCGCGCGTGCACGTCGAGTACGCGCGCGTCGACCTGGCCGTGTTGTCCCTCGCGTTCGGTGAGATCGTGCTGCGGCGGGTGGAGCTGGACGGCCTGGACGCCAACCTGGAGCGCGATCGCCGCGGCGAGCTGGTGCTGCCCGACTGGGACTTCGGCGAGGCGTCCGATGACGCGGACCAGCCGCCCCAGGACGAGCACACGCAGCCGGGCTGGGTGCTGCCCTTCGTGCTGCCGCCCAATCTGCAGCTGGACGCCGTGCGCGCCCAACAGGTCCAGTTCACCTACACCGACAACTTCCTCGACCCGCCCCTGACCACGCGGCTCGACCTGGACCTGCGACTGTCCGATCTGGGCGCGGCGGATCGGCCCACGCGGCTCTCGCTGCTGCTGGCCTCGACCGGGCTGCTGGACCGCTTGTCGCTGGAGGTCACGGGGCGCCTGTCGGAGACGCGTCTCGATGCCGAGCTCGCAATTCGCATGGCGGGTCTGGATCTGCGGCCCATCGCCGGGTTGCTGGCGCAGCTGGGTCTGGAGCCCCTGGGTCCCGCGCTCGAGCTGGGCCTGTCTGGCGAGCTGCGCCTGCTCAGCGGCGCGACGCCTGAGCTCGACCTGACGCTGTCCGAGCTGCGCGTGGCCGCGGGCGCTCAGGAGCTGTTGAGCCTGCAGAGCCTGGTGGCCGAGGCGGACCTGGTGTCACCCGTTGAGCTGCTGCTGCCGCGGGTCGAGCTGGTGGGCTTGCACGCCGGCGCCACGCTCGAGGCCGACGGCGCCGTGCGCCTGCCGGGTCTGCGCCTGAGGTCGCCACCGGAAGGCGCCGAAGAGCCGCAGCCCACGTCGGACGCTGCGTCCGCGCTGACCATGCGCCTGGGGACGCTGGCGCTGCATGAGCACCGGCTGAGCCTGGTGGACGAGTCCAGCGTGCCCGCCACGGTGCTGACGCTGGAGCAGCTCGAGCTGCAGCTCTCCAAGCTGGAGCTGGGGCCGGACGCGTCATCGCGGCCTGCGCAGCTCGCGCTCGAGCTCTCCGCGCCCGGTGTGTGCGAGCGCCTGCGCGTGGAGGCGCAGGCCGTGGCGGCAGCGGGCGGCGGGCCGTTCGAGCTGCACCTGCTGGCCAGCGGCCTGCGGCCTGACGCCCTGACGACGCCGCTGGCCGCGGTCGGCGTGGTGCACCGCCTGCGCGACGCCGAGCTGTCGCTTGGACTGGACGGGGCCTGGTCTCCCGCGGCTGACGGGGGGCTAGGCGCCGATGTGCGCCTGTCGGAGCTGGTCCTGAGCGAGGGCGGTACCCCGCTGATGGCCCTGGGTGAGCTGAGCCTGGCGGGTCTGGCGCTCTCCGCTGATGGCGGCGTCATCGCGGCCGACAGCCTGCGCGTGGCGGGCCTGAGGCTCCGCGCCGAGCAATTGGCCGACGGGGGCCTGCGCCTGCCCGGGCTCGACCTCGTGCCGCCCTCCGCGCCCGTCGCCGCGCCCGCGCCGGCAGCGACGAGCGGCCGGCGCGCCCTGCCGCCGCTGGGCTCCCTGCGCGCGGCGCAGGCCCCGCTCGCGCCTCCGCCGCGCCCGCACCTGTCCGTGCAGCGCGCTGTGTTCGAGGACAACCGCCTCTCCTGGGCCGGACTCGGCAAGCCGCCGCTGCGACTGTCCGAGTGCGCGCTGGAGCTGAACCGCTTCGTGTGGCCGCCCACCGGACTGCCGTCTGTGGACGCGCTCACCCTGGGCCTGTCCGTGCCCGGGCTGGTGGAGCAGCTCACGCTCACCGGCGCGGTGCAGCCGGCGTCGGAGGGCGCTGTGACGGGAGTGCAGCTCGAGCTGGGCCTGTCTGCCAGCGGGCTGGACTCGAGCGGGCTGGTGCACACGGATATGCCCGGGCCCCGACTGGATCTGAGCGACGGCTCGCTCTCATGGAAGCTGTCGGCCAGCGCACGTGGAGAGCTGCACGCGCTGCAGGCCGACGCCCGCTTGAGCGAGCTGACCCTGGTGAACGCCGGTCAGGAGCAGCTGGGTCTGGATGAGTTGCTGATCGAGGGGCTGTCGCTGGTGGACGGGCAGCCGGCGCTGGAGGCGCTCGAGCTGTCGGGTCTGCGGTTGGCCGTGCGGCGCGATGAACAGGGACGCCGGTACCTGCCTGGCCTGCTGCTGCCGCCCGTGGCGGCCGCGGACAGCGAGCCCGCGCAGGCCGAGCCCGCGCAACAACCCGCCGCTGCCGTCGCGCCCGCGCTGGTCCTGCCCGCTCTGCGCTGCGACCGCATCGCGCTCAACGACGCCAGCTTGCACCTCGTCGATGAGTTGCGCGACGAGCCCATGGACGCCCGGCTGGTGCTCGACGTCGAACTGTCCGGGCTCTTGCTGGGACCCGAGCCCGGACCACTGTCCGTGGACCTGACGCTGCAGCGAGTGGAGACGGGTATGGCGGTGTCGGTCAGCGGCCGCCTGCTGCCCTCGCCCAGCACGCCGCGGGCCGAGCTGGACCTGTCGGGGCGCGGGCTCGAGTTCGAGCTGCTCGCGCCCTACTTGACGCCCTTTGCGGAGCCCGCCCTGCAAGCCGGCAGCATGGACGGGCACCTGACGCTGGCGCTCGATCCGGGCGAGCAGGGCGGCACGGCCCTGGCGGCCTGGTTGTCGGACGTCTCGCTGAGCCAGGGCCAGCAGTCCCTGCTGAGCTGGGATCGCCTGGGGCTCAGCGCCAGTCGCATCGATCCACAGGCAGGCGTCTACGTCATCGATGAGCTGGCGCTCGAGGGCGTCGTGACCCGCGTGGAGCGCCATGCCGACGGCAGTCTGGAAGTGTCCGGCCTGCGCTTGCTGCCGCGGGCGCCCGGTGAGCGCCTGCTCCCGGCGCTGATGCGCAGCGGTGAGGATCACCGGCAGCTGGTCGACGTACAGCTCACGCGCCTGTCCCTGGGTGTGGAGCGCGTCGACCTGATCGATGCGGGCCGTGCAGCGCTGGCCTTGACCGACCTGACCCTGACCAACGATGGGCCCCTGATCCTGGACGACGACGAACTGGATGCGCCGGCCTTCGGGCTGGAGCTGTCGGCCTCGCTGCCTCCGCTGCTCGACAGGCTGTCGCTGTACGCCGACCTCGCGCCCTTTGCGGTGGAGCCTCGTGGTGCGCTGAAGTTGGAGCTGGCGGGCCTGCGCGGGCCCGAGCTGGCGGCCTTGGCGCCTGAACTGGACGGCGTGCTGGACGCCAGCGAGCTGCTGGACGGGCGCCTCGAGTTCGAGTTGACCGGCACGTACCTGGGGCGTCGGCGCGGCCCGCTGCACTTTGACACCAGCGGGGGCGTACCGCTCGAGCTCTCGCTGAGCGAGCTGGCCTTCCGTGACGGTGAGGACGGCGAGGTGCTGCTGGGGCTCGACTCCATGCATGCCCAGGTGAGTCGTGCCCTGGGCTCCGATGGCGCGCTCAAGCTGAGCTCGCTGGAACTGCTGCGGCCTGTGCTCCACGGGCAGAAGACGGCGCGCGGCGTGGAGTTGGCGCACCTGGTGCTGCCACCCGCGCCCACGCCGGAGGCGGACGCCCAGCCTGCCCGCCCCGGCCATGAGCAGCCGACCATCCAGGGCGACTACGGCCCCGGCCATGGGCAGCCGAGCTTCCAGGGCGACTACGGCCCCGGCCCCGAGCGCAGCATCAAGCGCCTGGTCGTGGCCGGCATCGACGTGACCTGGGCCGACCGCACCACCACGCCGCCGCTGGTCATTCCGCTGGTGGGCCTCGACCTCGAGCTGCGCGGCCTCTCCTCACGTCTGCTGACCGAGAAACGGGAGCTGAGCGTCGACCTGCTGTTGCAAGGCGGCGTGGTCGACGAGCCCTGGGCCCGGCCGCGCCCCGTGTTCGAGGAGCTCGAGTTGGAGGCGGTCATGTCGCTCTACCCCGGCCCGGTGGGGCGCGTGCACATGCAGTCCTCGGCGCTCGACCTGACCGCCCTGGCGGGCCCCGCCGCCGAGTCCAAGGTGACCATCAACGACGGCATCATGGACAGCCGCGTCGACCTGCACTTCCGTGACGACGGCGAGCTCGATGTCGACTCGCGCACCATGTTCACCGATCTCGACGTGGAGGAGCCGCCCGACGGTCCCATCTCCCGCTTCCTCAAGCTGCCCTCTCCCCTGGGCACGGTGCTGTTCGTGCTGCGCGACGAGGACGGCGTGATCACCGTGCCGCTGGCGTTCGAGCTGAAGGCCGACGGCATGAGCACGGCCGAGGCCAGCCGCGTGGCCGTGGCCACCCTGGGCCGCCTGATCGCTCGGGCCATCGCCAACACGCCCTTCCGGCTGGTGGGAGGCATCACCGGAACGGTGGGCTCGGTCATCGGCTTCGGTTTCGACTTCGGCTTCGGCGGCGGCGAGGTCATGGGCGAGGCCGAGCGCATCCCCTTCTATGCCGTCAGCGCCACCCTGCCGGTTGATGTCAACGAGCGCATCGCCGCCCTGGTCGAGTTCATGGAGGACGAGGACGAGCTGCGCCTGACCCTGCACCACGAGCCAGGGGTGGGCGACGTGGAGCTGCTGAAGAAGCGCGCCAACCCCTCGCCGCTGCTGGCGGGGGAGCTGGCCGGACGCATGCGTGTGCGCAAGGCGAGGCTGCAGATGGAGCGTGCCGCGGCGGCCGAGAAGCTGCGGGCGGTCGTGGCCTCCGGGCTGTACGAGCGCGCCGCGTCGTACACCCTGCAGTTGGCCGCCCTCGACGAGGAGATCGGCAGGCTCGAGCAGGCGCTGGATGCCCTCCTGGAAGTGCTGCGTCCCGGCAGCGCGGGCGTGGCCGAGCGACGCACGCGCATGATGACGGTGGAGGTGGCGCGGCTGCGGCTGGACGCGGTGGTCAACGCGCTCAAGGCCCTGCTGGACGAGGACGAGTTCAAGCGCGTGCGCGTGCTGCCCCCGCGTCCATCCGCGCAGGCGGTCGAGGGCCCGGGCGTGGTGGTGGTCGAGCCCTCGCGCGCCAAGCGCAACTAGCGCAATGAGCGCAACGAGCGCAACGAGCGCGCCTGGCGCACGGTCGGCGCTCAGCTCCAGGACAAATCGTGCAGCGACAACGGCAGCCGGCGCACGCGCTGACCAGTGGCCGCGAAGATCGCGTTGCACAGCGCCGGCGCCACCGGCGGTACGCCCGGCTCACCCACGCCGCCCGGGGGCAGCGTCTTGTTCTGCAGCAGGTGCACGTGGATCGCGCGGGGGGCGTCACCCATGCGCGCCACCGGGTAGTCGTGGAAGTTGGACTGTTCGATGCGCCCGTCCTTGGCCGTGATGGCGCCGCTGCTGGCCAGGCTGGTTCCGAAGACCATGGACCCCTCCATCTGGGCTCGCACGCGATCAGGGTCCAGGGCCAGGCCGCAGTCGATGGCCACGTCCACGCGCGGGATCGAGAGCCGCCCCTCGCGCGAGACGTCCACCTCGACCACCACCCCCACGTAGCTCAGGAAGCTGCGGTGGCTGGCGATGCCGAGCCCGCGTCCGCGCGGCAGCTCGCGTCCCCATCCGGCGCGCTCGGCCACCAGGCGCGTGACCGCCTCCAGCCGGCCCGTGTCGATGGGGTAGCGCTCGAGGGGCTCGCCGTAGTTGCCGTACTCGGCGCCGTCGTCGGCCGGGTCGAGCAGCCGCGCCGGGCCCATCAGCTCCAGCAGGTTCTGCAGCGGGTCGAGGCCGCGGGCGTGGGCCACTTCGTCTGCGAAGGACTGCACGCCAAAGGCATGGAAGACGTTGCAGACCGCGCGCAGCCAGCCGATGCGCAGCTGCGCCGTGGCCTCGCCGTTCTCGACCCGCAGGTGGGGCACGTCGATGGGCACGTCGATGAAGCCCAGGCCCAGCTCGCCCGCGCTACCCTGGCGCACCCCCGGCGCAAAGCTGCTGGAGATGGACGGGAACGCCGAGCGCTGCAGCCAGGCCACGGGCCGGCCGTCGGCGTCGAGGCCGGCCTCGCAGTGCAGCGCCGAGCAGGCGTGGTAGTAGTCGTGGCGGATGTCGTCTTCGCGCGTCCAGACCAGCTTGACGGGCGTGCCGGTCTGGCGTGACAGCAGGGCGGCCTCGGCCAGCATGTCGGGCTTGCTCTTGCGGCCGAAGCCGCCGCCCAGCAGCGTCACGTGCACCGTGACGCGGGCCGGGTCCAGGCCCAGGCTGGCGGCCACCTGCCCCTGGGCCGCCTGGGGGTTCTGGGTGGGGGCCCAGCAGGTCGCGCCGTCGTCCGTCACGTGCGCCAGGGCGCAGGGCGGCTCCATGGGCGCGTGGGCGAGCAGGGGCGTCTCGTAGGTGGCCGAGAGCGTGGTGCTGGCGCCGGCCAGCGCGGCCTCCACGTCGCCGCGGTCGCGCACCACGCGCGCGGGCGAGCTGACGGCGGCCACCAACTCGGCGCGCTCGCCGGGGCTGTCGTAGTCGCTGTTGAAGCCGTCGTCCCAGAGCACGTTGAGCGCCGCGCGGCCCTGCATGGCGGCCCAGGTGTTGTGGGCCACCACCGCCACGCCGCCCAGGGGCTGGAAGGCGTGCGGTGCGCTGAACGCCTCGAGCTCCAGCACGTGGGTCACGCCGGGGACGGCCAGCGCGGCCTCGCGGTCGTAGCGCACCAGGCGGCCGCCCAAAACCGGGCTGCGCTCCACCACGGCGGTGAGGGTGCCCGGCGGCGAGGCGTCCAGGCCAAAGCGCGCGTGCCCCGTGAGCATGTCAGCCAGGTCGACGGAGGGCACGCCCTTGGCCATGTAGCGCCACTCGTCGGGGCCGCGCAGCAGCACGTCCTCGGCCGCCGGCACGGGCAGCGCCGCGGCGTCCGCCACCAGCGCGCCGAAGGGCAGCCGGCGCCCGCTCGGAGCGTGTCGCACGAAGTGCGCCTCGGCGCGCACGTCGGAGGGGTCGACCCCCCAGCGCCTGGCGGCGGCGCGCTCCAGCAGGGTGCGCGCGCTGGCGCCCACGCGACGCAGGGGCTCCAGGAAGCGGCGCACCGAGCGGCTGCCGTCCGTGTTCTGGCTGCCGTAGGCGGCGTCGCCCGGGGCCTGGACGATGCCCACCCGCGACCAGTCGGCGCCCAGCTCGTCGGCCAGGGCCATGGGCAGGGCGGTGCGGATGCCCGTGCCCATCTCGGAGCGGTGAGCCACGATGGTCACCGCGCCCGTGCCGTCCAGGGCCAGGAACAGGTCGGGCTCCCAGGTCAGGGAGGGGTCGCCCACGAGCTCGTCGTCGCCCGTCGTCGCAGCGGCCGGCTTGGCCGCAGCGCAGCCGGGCAGCAGCTGCGTGGCCAGGACCAGCCCGCTGAAGCCGGCCAGGGCCGTGCCCAGCAGCTGGCGCCGGGTGGGGTCGTTGGCGTCCAGCGAGACGATGGTCGTCGTGTCCCGCGGGGACGCGTCCACCCCGTGTCTCGCGTCTGGCTCGGCCTGGCTGGCGGCCGCACGTGCGAGCTCATGTTCAGCTCCGTGCCCGGCCCTGTGTCCGGCCTCGTGCCCGGCTCCGTGCGCGTCGCTCATGAGCCCGCTCCGGCGGCGGTCTTGATGGCGGCGCGGATGCGCGTGTAGGTACCGCAGCGGCAGATGTTGCCGCTCATGGCCGTGTCGATGGCGTCGTCGTCCGGCGTGGCGCCGCCCTCCAGCAGCGCGCAGGCGCTCATGATCTGCCCTGACTGACAGTAGCCGCACTGCGGCACCGCGTGCTGCGCCCAGGCCCGCTGCACGGGGTGGCTGCCGTCCTCGCTGATGCCCTCGATAGTGGTGACCGATTTGCCGTCCAGGGTGCCGATGGGGTACTGGCAGCTGCGCACCGGCTTGCCGTCCACGTGCACGGTGCAGGCGCCGCACTGCGACTTGCCGCAGCCGAAGCGGGTGCCCGTCAGGCCCAGGTGATCGCGCAGGGCCCAGAGCAGCGGCGTGTCGTCGGGCAGGCCCTCGAGCGATGCGGGCCGCCCGTTCACGTGGATGCTGGTCATGGGGACTCCCGTGGTCGAGGCGTGCCGGCTCGGGTGCGGCCGAGGGCGCAGCGCAGGCGCCGAGTCTAGCAGCCTGCTGCCGAGCCGCAGGGCCACACCCCCGCCGGCTGCGCAGGCTCTGGCCGCGCCGCTCCTCCGAACGTTCCCGGGCCAACCCGGAGGTCCCTCTCCATGCCCATGATCAGCCTCCAGCCCGCGGACCCGGCCTGCCGAAGAGGGAGCCGGCGAGGAGCGCTCTGTCCGGGGCAGGCTCCCCCCAGGCCCACCCCAGACGGCGAGAGACCATGGCCCAGAGCCTCGCAGGCGACAACGCCCTGATCCTGCACCTGCTGATCGAAGCCGAGCTCCTGGATGAGGAGCAGCTGTCCGACGTCACGGCGGCGCGCAAGCAGTTCCCCAAGTGTGTGGAGGAGGCGCTGGTGCTGGGCAACCTGGTCAGCGGGGATGAGGTGGCGCAGGTCCACGCCAAGCACCTCGACCTGGACTGGGTGGGCGTCGAGGTCGAGGTGGTGGGCGCCGACGGCGAGCTCATGCCGGCCGTGGATGACGAGCAGGCGGCCGAGCTGGTGGGCCAGCCGGTGGAGGCGCCCGGGTCGGCCAGTGCCGACGCCGACGCCGACGCCGGCGCCGACGCCGGCGAGTCGGACGACGGTGAGGCTGGCGATGACCCCGATACGGCCGAGGCGCCGCCTGAAGACGTCGTCTGGGTGGTGGACCACCTGGACGGCAAGTCGGTCCGCCGCTGCAGCCTGCCCGAGCAGGTCGAGCTGAGCATCCCCATCGCGCGCTCCGTCAGCGAGTCCGTCTGCCGCAGCCACCACGTCATGCCGCTGTCCATGGCGGACGGCGTGCTGGAGCTGGCGCTGGTCGACCCCGGCGACTTCGGCACGCTGGAGGAGGTGCGCATGCGCACCGGCTGCATCGTGCAGCCCGTGGTGGCCACGGTCGCGCTGCTCAACATGCTCATCTCGGAGCTGTTCGGCGAGCACGACGTCGTGGCCGAGATCGGCATGGAGGGCGACGACGAAGCGTCCGGCGACAACCTGATGGATGAGTCTGCGCCCGAGGTGGTGGTGGATCTCTCGCAGCCCATCCCGGTGGGCAAGGACAGCCAGGTCATCCGCATCGTCAACGCGATCCTCTCCAGCGCGGTGGAGGACGGCGCGTCCGATATCCACATCGAGCCCTACGAGGACGCCATGCGCGTGCGCTACCGCGTGGACGGCACCATGCGCGAGGTCTCGCCGCCGCCGCGCTCCTTGTTCATCCCCACCGTCTCGCGCCTGAAGATCCTGGCCAAGATGGATATCTCCGAGAAGCGCATCCCGCAGGACGGCGCCATCGCGCTCAAGACGGGCGACGCGCGCATCGACCTGCGCGTGAGCACCGTGCCCACGGTGTTCGGCGAGAAGATGGTGCTGCGGCTGCTGGAGAAGGACTCGATCCCCGACAACATGGACGCGCTGGGCTTCTCCCCGCAGCAGTCCAAGGCCTTCATCGAGGCGGCCGAGTCGCCCCACGGGCTCATGTTCGTGACCGGGCCCACCGGCTCGGGCAAGTCGACCACGCTGTACACGGTGCTGCAGCGCATCAACACGCCCACCGAGAACATCGTCACGGTGGAGGATCCGGTCGAGTACAAGTTCTTCGGCCTGAATCAGGTGCACGTACACGCCAAGGTGGGCCTGACGTTTGCGTCGGCCCTGCGCGCGTTTCTGCGACAGGACCCCGACAAGATCATGGTCGGCGAGGTGCGTGACCAGGAGACCGCCGACATCTGTCTGCGCGCGGCGCTCACCGGTCACCTGGTGCTCTCGACGCTGCACACCAACTCGGCGCTGCAGGTCATCAACCGCCTGACCGACATGGGCATCGAGCCGTTCCTGCTGGGGCCGGCGCTGCGCATGCTCGAGGCCCAGCGCCTGGCTCGCCGCCTGTGCAGCGAGTGCAAGGAGTCGTACGAGCTGCCCGAGGAGCCCGCCTTGCGCTACGGCCTCACGCCGGGCGCCACGCTCTACCGCGCGCCCATGGGCAACAACGACTGCGCCACCTGCGGCGGCCGCGGCACCAAGGGCCGCGTCGGCATCTACGAGGTGATCCCGATCAGCACCGACATGGCCGAGCTGATCGCCAAGCGCGCCCCCGGCAAGGAGCTGGAAGCCCAGGGCCGGTTCGAGGGCATCGAGTTCCTGGAGGACTCGGCGCGCAACAAGCTGTACGAGGGCGTGATCGCCCTGGCCGACATCGCCGAGTACGTCAAGGTCGAGAAGGTCGCGGGGGATGGCGGGCCCGCGCCGGCGCTGGAGGACGAGCTGCCCAGCGACTGAGCGCGTTCGCGTGAGCGTGCGCGTGAGCGTGCGCGTTGAGTGGCGAGCGGCGAGCGTCGGGCGTCGGGCGTCGGGCGTCGGGCGTCGGGCGTCGGATGTCGGATGTCGGATGTCGGATGTCGGATGTCGGATGTCGGATGTCGGATGTCGGGCTTCGGGCTTCGGGCTTGAGCGCTGCGATGGGTGCGCGGGCGGCGCCTGAGGGAGTGGCGTGACGGGCTGCTATCATCCCTCGCCTGTCGCCCACCTGCCCGCGAGTCCGCCCCATGCCGCGCGTCATGCCTGTCCTCGCGTTGACCCTGCTGATCGGCGCCTGCGGCCCCTCCTCGCCGGGGGATACCGGCGCCTCAGATCAGGCCGGCGGTGCGCGCCGCGCGGCCGCGGCGCCGGACAGCACGCCGGACGGCCGCTTGCCGCACATCGTGCTCTACCTGGTGGACACGCTGCGCGCCGATCGCATGTCGCTCTACGGACACGAGCGCACGACCACGCCCTTTCTGGACGCGCTCTCCGCCGAGTCCGTCGTGTTCGAGCGCGCCATGAGCCAGGCGCCCTGGACCCTGCCGTCCACGGTGAGCCTGTTCACCTCCACCTACCCGTCCAGCCACGGCGTGCTGAGCGGATTTCACAAGCTGAGCGAGTCGGCCCAGACCCTGGTGGAGTTCATGCAGGGGCTCGGCTACCACACCATGGGCTTCGTCACCAACGGACTGGGCGGCACGGGCGCCGGCCTCGACCAGGGCTACGACGAGTTCTTTCAGCGCCCGACGCTCACGGACATGACCGACGAGATGCGGGCCGCCGGCCTGCACACCGGGCGCCCGCTGATGGACATGCTGCGCGGCTATGACGGCAGCAAGCCGTTGTTCCTGTACGTGCACGCCGTGGAGCCCCACTCGCCCTACCAGGGCGCGCCCCCCAGCGCCAAGGCAGCGCAGGGCTGGCACGATCTGGACGCGGCCGAGATCGACGCGCTGAACAAGCTCGAGTCCGAGTACCGCGGTCTGCTGCGGCGACGCTATCGCGGCGAGCCCCGCGAGGGCGACCTCGCGCGCATGGCCACGCTCGAGCCCGAGGTGCTGGCGCAGATGCAGACCCTGTGGTCGCTCTACGACGGCGACATCTTGCGCGCCGACCTCGCCATCTCGCGCTTGGTGGCCATGCTCAAGGCCCAGCGCCTGTGGGACGACACCGCCTTCTTGCTGGTGTCTGATCACGGCGAGGAGTTTCTCGAGCACGGGCTCACGGGCCACGATCAGTCGCTCTACCAGGAGCTGGTACACGTGCCGTTGATGGTGCGCGTGCCCGGCCTCACCGATCAGGGCGGCCGCGTGTCGCAGCGGGTGCAGGTGCTGGACATCGGGCCCACGCTGGCAGACCTCATCGGCGTGGATCCCTTGCCGTTCTGGCAGGGCCGCTCGTTCCTGCCGGCCCTGGCGGGCGAGTCCCTGGAGCCGCGGCCGGCGCTGGCCGTGCGCGCCAACCTGGACCGGCTGCTGAAGGGGCAGCGCGGCGACCGCGAGAGCGCCTGGGTGACTGGCCGCTGGAAGCTGATCGTGCACCACGATATGGAGCGCGTGAGCCTGTTTGACCTCACGGCCGACCCAACCGAGCAGCACGATCTGTCCGCCGAGCAGCCTGAGCGCGCGGCGGCCATGCGCTCCGAGCTCATGGCCGCCCTGCGGGCCCTGCCCCAGCTCCCGCTCCGCGCCGAGGAGGTCGGCCTGGACGACGAGAAGCTCAAGCAGATGGGGGAGCTGGGCTACCTCGAGAAGCTGGGGCGTCGGCCGGGCGGGCGCTGACCCGGGCTCGCCGGACAGGGCTCGCCGCACAGGGTGCAGCGAGCGCCGTTGCGTCCCGGCTTGCGGATCGCCCCGCCTGAGCGCTGAGCTGCGCGGCCCTCAGTCCTCGCGTTGGTGGCCGCAGCCTGCGCAGAAGCGGGCGTCGGCGGCCAGCGGGTTGCCGCAGCCGGTGCAGTAGGCCGACGAGGCCTCGG
>QNBX01000045.1 GCA_003644265.1 Planctomycetota bacterium | reverse complement strand
TGATGGCTGAGTTCAAGAGCGTGCTCTTCGACGACGCCACCATCGACGGTCTGCTGCAGCACTTGGCCGTGCTGCTCAAGGGCGCCGCCGCTGATCCCGGACGTCCGCTCTCGCGCATCCCGCTGCTGGGTGACGAGGAGCGCGGGCGGGTGCTGGCCGAAGGCAACCAGACGTTTGTCGAGCGCGACGCGGGCGCGACCCTGCACGGTCTGGTGCGCGCCCAGGCCGCGCGCACGCCTGAGGCCACGGCTATCACCTGCGAGGGGGAGTCGCTCACCTACGCCGAGCTGTTGGACCGCGCGCACGAGCTGAGCCTGCGCCTGCGCGCGCGCGGCGTGGGGCGCGGCGCGCGCGTGGCCGTGTGCCTGGAGCGGGGACTGCCCGTCATGCAGGCCTTGCTCGGTGTGCTGGGCGCGGGCGCGGCCTACGTGCCGCTCGACCCCGAGCTGCCCGAGCAGCGCCTGGCCTTCATCCTGGACGACGCCGAGGTGCATGGGCTGGTGACGCAATCGAGCCTGGTGCAGCGCATCGGTGCGTTGACCTCCGCACACGCGCTGTGCGTCGACCAGCTGGACGACGACGGGGCCCATGCGCCCGCAATCAACGACGACGACGAGACTCAGCCCGGGCCCCAAGACCTGGCCTACATGATCTACACGTCGGGCTCGACCGGTAAGCCCAAGGGGGTCGAGGTGCCCCACGCCGCGGCGGTGAACTTCCTGCAGTCCATGCAGCAGATGCCCGGAATCGGCACGGACGACGTGCTGGTGTCGGTGACGACGCTCTCCTTCGACATCGCGCTGCTGGAGCTGTTCGGTCCGCTCACGGTGGGTGCGCGCGTGGAGCTGGCTTCGGCCGCGGCCCTGGCCGACGGGATGGCTCTGGAGGATCTGCTGAGCCGCTCGCGGGCTACGCTGTGTCAGGCCACGCCCGCCACCTGGCGCCTGCTGCTCGAGGCCGGCTGGCCCGGCGATCACCGCCTCCGGATCCTGTGCGGCGGGGAGGCCTGGTCGCGCGCCTTGGCGGACGAGCTGCTGCCGCGCTGCGGCGCGCTGTTCAACATGTACGGCCCGACGGAGACCTGCGTCTGGTCCGCCGTGCAGCAGGTCATGCCCGGCGACGAGCCCGTGGCCATCGGCCCGCCCATCGCCAACACGCAACTGTACGTGTTGGACGAACGGCTCGAGCCACTCCCGCGTGGGGTGCCGGGCGAGCTCTGCATCGCTGGAGCGGGCGTGGCGCGCGGTTACTGGCGTCGCCCCGAACTCACGGCCGATCGCTTCGTTGCCGATCCGTTCGCCGACGGGAACGCCGACGGGAACACCGACGTCGCGTCGCCCGATCCGCGCTCCGAGCAGACGGCGTCCCCGGGCGCCGCGCCCCGGCTCTATCGCACCGGTGATCTGGTGCGGCGCCGGAACGACGGCACGCTCGAGTTCCTGGGGCGGCTCGACCAGCAGGTCAAGGTGCAGGGTCACCGCATCGAGTTGGGCGAGGTCGAGGCCGCGCTGGAGGCCCTGACGAACGTGCGCGAGTCCGCCGCCGCGGCGCACACCTTCGGTCCGGGCGACACGCGGCTGGTGGCCTATCTGGTGCTGGAGGACGACGCGCCGCCCGAGCCCTCGGAGCTGCTGGCGGCGCTGCGCGAGCGCCTGCCCGGGTACATGCTGCCGGGTCTGTTCGTGCCGCTGCAGGCCCTGCCGCGCACACCCAACGGCAAGCTGAACCGCGGCGCCCTGCCCCAGCCGGAATCGGTCCAGGCGCGGCCGGCCCGTGACCTCGTCCCTCCCAGCACAGAGATGGAGCAGAGCCTGGCCAGGATCTGGCAGGAGCTGTTGAGCGTCGAGTCGGTCTCGCTGCTCGACAACTTCTTCGACCTCGGTGGGCACTCGTTGCTGTCCATGCGCGTTGTGGCGCGGCTCTCGCAGGAGACCGGCGTGCGCCTCAACCCCGGTGAGCTGATCATGCAGACCCTGGGTCAGGTGGCCGCGGCGGCCACGCGTCTGCACAGCGACGCGGGCGCTGACGATCCGGAGTTGCTCGAGCAGGTGAGCCCTCCGTCCGGGGCGCCCAGCCAGCCCAAGGCCGGGTGGTTCCGGCGCCTGCTGGGACGGGATCGCCGGGCGGGCCGCTAAAGGCCCACGCTGGCCAGCTTCAGGGCGTCGGGCACGAACGTGTGGAGGGCGAGGGAGCGTGGGTCTATGATCTCGGGTCGCCCGCTGCCCGCCGCCGCCTGGGGCCCGCTCCGGCACCACTCGCCCCCAACCGGACCCTCGGTCATGACCGTCGCGCCCGTTGTCTCCGTCCTCATCGTCAACTGGAACAGCGGCCGCATGGCCCACGCACTGGTGGGCAATCTGCGCAAGCAACGCCTGCCCGGCCTGGAGCGCGGCGAGGGGCTGCAGTTCATCGTGGTCGACAACGCCTCGGGAGACGCCGACGGCCCGCAACTCGACGCGCTCGAGGCACAGTCCGACGTGACCGTGATCCGCTCGGCGCAGAACGGCGGCTATGCGGCCGGCATGAACCTGGCCTGCGAGCGCGCCAGCGGCCGCTACGTGCTGATCGTCAACCCCGACGTGATGGCCTTCGCCGGCGCCCTGGCCGCGCTGGTCGAGCACCTGGAGGCCAACCCCACCTGCGGCATGGCCGGACCCAAGGCCTTCCTGGACGCCCGGCGCTTCTTTCAGCTGCCGCCCACGGAGCTGCCGTCGATGTGCGACCTGGCCAGCGAAGTGCTGGCCCGGGCCTGCTCCTGGTGGGGCGCCCGGCACGCGCGCGCGCGCAGCCGTCGGGCCATCGCTCAGTGGACCGCCACGGGGCCGCGTTCGGTGAGCCAGCTCTCGGGCTTCTGTGCGCTCATGCCGACCTCGCTGGCGCGCGAGCTGGGGCCCTTTGACCCGCGCTATCCCTTCTACTACGAAGACAGCGACCTGTGCCTGCGCCTGCAGCGCAAGGGCTTCCGCTGCGACTACGTGCCGCGCGCCGAGATGGTGCACTTCTTCAACCGCAGCGCCGGGCAGGCGCAGGACGCCAGCTGGGAGCGCTACGACGTCTCGCGGCTGCTGTTCTTCCGCCGTCGCTACAGCCTGCTGGGGCAATGGAAGGCGCGCTTCCTGCTGGGGCTGGGCAAGCTGCTGCCGGGCAGCGGTCACCTGTTCGCCGAGCCCGTCGCCCTGGGCCCGCAGACGTCGGCGCCGGAGCTCGAGGTGCCGGGCAGCGGCGCCTATCTGGCGGAGATCTCCTCGGACGCGGGCTTCGTGTTTGCCGCGGGTCGCTTGGACGTGAGCGCCCGCTTCCAGATTCCCGAGGCGGTCTGGGCCGGGCTGGTCGACACGACCTACTTCGTGCGCTTCCTGGACCGGCGCACGCTTCATGTGCGCGGCATGTTCAGCATCGAGAAGGTGGGTGGCGTCCAGGCCATCGACGCCGAGCTGGCTTCGGTCGACCTCGTCCACGCATGACGCCTGGCTCGTCGCCAGGCCCCGCGGCGCCGCGCCTCTCCATCGTGGTGCTGAGCTGGAACACACGCGAGCTGCTGAGCGCCTGCCTGGACTCCCTGCGCGGCGCCGGCGGCCTGGCTTGGGACGACGTGATCGTGGTGGACAACGACAGCCACGACGGCAGCGCCGACATGGTGGCCGAGCGCTACGCCGATCAGGTGCGGCTGGTGCGCAACCCGGTCAATGACGGCTACGCCATCGGCAACAACATCGGCGCCGAGCGGGCTCGTGGTGATTACCTTCTGCTGCTCAACTCCGACACGGAGGTCGCGCCGGGCGTGCTCGAGACGCTGGTGCGCTTCCTGGACGAGCACCCGCGGCACGGAGCCTGCGCCCCGCGTCTGGTGCACGCCGACGGCCGCGTGCAGCGCTCGTGCAAGGCCTTTCCCGGCCTGCCCACAGCCGTGTTCTTCGACACCTGCTTCGAGCGCTGGTTCCCAGGCAACCGTGAGATCCCGCGGTACTTCATGGCCGACTTCGACCACCTGAGCAACCGCGATGTCGACCAGCCGCCGGGCGCCGCCCTGCTGGTGCGGCGCGACCTGTGGCGGGTGCTGACGGGCCTCGACCCCGAGCTGTGGCTGTTCTTCAACGACGTGGACCTGTGCCGTCGTATGGCCGCGTTGGGCTGGCGCGTGGCCTATCTGGGCGAGGTCTCGATCGTGCACCACGAGGGCAAGTCCACCAGCCAGTTTCCGGCCTTCGGCGCCATCTGGCACAAGAACCGCATGGCCTACTACCGCAAGACGTTCGGCTGGCGCGGCGCGCTGCTGGCGCGGGTCATGACCAGCGTGCGCGGCCTCGAAGAAGTGCTCAAGCTACGCCGCTCCGGTGCGCCGCGTGAGGCCCGCGCCGCCGTCTGGTCCTCCGTGCGAGAGGTCTGGGCGGCGTGAGTGACTTCAGCGTTCGTCGCTACCAGGACGGGGACGGCCCCGCCATTCTGGACCTGTTCAACGCCGTCTTCGCCGAGGGCAACCCGAGCTATGTGCCGCGCACGCTCGAACACTGGGAGCACATCTACCTGAACAACCCGGCCGGCCACGAGATCCTGGTGGCCACCGATACAGACGGCGCCATCATCGCCAACTACTCCGCCATCCCTGCCTTCTGCGCGGTCAAGGGGCAGCGCCTGCGCTCGGCCCAGGCGGTGGACACCTGCGTGGCGCGGGCCTGGCGCGGCAGCCTGCGCAAGAACAGCGTGTTCGTCACCATCGCCCGGGACTACTGCGAGATCTTCGGCCAGACCAACGCGGACTACACCAACGAGTACATGTGGGGCCTGCCCAACGAGCAGGCCTTCCCGGTGGGCACGCGCATCATCGGTTACCGCCCGGTGCACGTGCCCATGCCGAAGCTCTCACGCGAGCTCGATCAGGCCTGGCTGGACGGGCTGGCGCAGGAGGGCCGCGGCGTCGAGCTGCGCGAGTCCGACGGCTCCGACCTCGGCGCCATGGCCGAGCTGTTCGAGCGCCATCTCGACCAGCTGCCCCTCGGCATCTGGAAGGACGAGGCCTACCTGACCTGGCGCTTCCGTGACTGGCCCGGGCGTCCCTACCGCGCGGTCAGCGCCTGGCGCGGCGGGCAGATGCTGGGGGCCCTGATCTACCGCCTGGGCTGGATGGGTCAGCCGCTGGCGGCGCTGGTGGACTGGATCGGTCCGGGCGGCGATCGTGAGGCGGTCGCGGCCCTGCTGGGCCACGTGGCGGGAGAGACCCTGGCCGCCGGTGGGCTCCGGGTCGAAGGCTGGGCCACGCCCCGCGCGCCGCACTTTGCGACCCTGTCCGGCCTGGGTCTGACCCGATCCGACAGCCCCTTCAGCCTCTGCATCATGATCTACAGCGACCACTTCGACCTGGAGTGGGCACAGGACAACTGGATCGTCACCATGGGCGATTCGGACATCTACTGAGCGACCAACCGGGACGGCAGATGCCGGCCCCCAGCGGAAGGAACACGACCCGTGTCCCACGGTAGCAAGGGCATCCTCAGCACCATTCAGGAGTACAGCCTCCCGCTCATCGCGGGCGTGTTCGTGGCGCTCGGCGTGGCCAACGCCGCGCCCGAGGCGTACCACCACCTGCTCGAGTATCAGCTGCTGCCGTGGCAACTGCTGGGCCACGACATCAACTTGCACTTCCTGGTGAACGACGTGTTCATGGTGTTCTTCTTCGGCATCGCCGCCAAGGAGATCACCGACGCCGTGCTGCCCGGCGGTTCGCTCAACCCTCCCAGCAAGGCCGTCAATCCGCTGCTCGGGACGTTGGGCGGCGTGCTCGGTCCGGTGGGCGTGTTCTTCCTGCTGGTGCACCTGTTCTACGACGGCGCCGACAACTATGCCGCCGTGGCCAATGGCTGGGGTGTGCCCACCGCCACCGACATCGCGCTGGCATGGCTGGCGGCGCGGCTGGTGTTTGGCGCCCGTCACCCCGCCGTGAACTTCCTGCTGTTGCTGGCGGTGGCCGACGACGCCATCGGTCTGGGCATCATCGCCGTGGCCTATCCGGACCCGGCCCACCCCGTGGCGCCCATCTGGCTGCTGTGCACCCTGGCCGGCATGCTCGTGTCGTTCGGCCTGCGCAAGGCCAAGCTGCAGAGCTGGCCGCTCTACATCGTGCTGGGCGGCGGACTGGCCTGGCTGGGCCTGATCCAGGCGCACCTGCACCCGGCCCTGGCGTTGGTGTTCATCGTGCCGTTCCTGCCGGGCGAGCGCCCACAGATGGGCCTGATCGCCGAGGGCGAGGACGTGCCCGGCGCCGACCCCGCCCACGGCGACACGCCGTTGGAGCGCTTTGAGCACAGGCTCAAGCTGCCCGTCGACCTGGGGCTGTTCGCCTTCGCCTTCGCCAACGCGGGCGTGGAGTTCTCCAACCTGGGCGCGCTCACCTGGGTGATCCTGATCTCGCTGCTGGTGGGCAAGACGGTCGGCATCTTTCTGTGCTCGTGGGTGGGCTGCAAGCTGGGTTTCCCCCTGCCCACAGGCATGGACATGAAGACCCTGGGCCTGGCCGGCTTGGTGGCGGGCCTGGGCCTGACCGTGGCGCTGTTCGTGTCCGCCCAGGCCTACACCGACCCGCTCTTGCAGGGCGAGGCCAAGATGGGCGCCCTGTTCAGCGGCGTGGTCTTCGGCCTGGCGTTGCTGGCGGGCAAGCTGTTGCGCATCAAGAAGATCGAGCACTGAGCGAGGGCGCAGGGCGCAAGGCGAGGCTGCGGCGTACCCGCGTCTGGTGGCGGAGCACGTCTTCTCGACGCGGGGTTGCCTGCGCATGCCACGCTGCGTGGCGCTCGGCACGGACTGCTAGACTCGCGCATCATGGCTGACCCCGCGCCCCTGCCGCCGCCCGAACCTGCCCGGGTGCTCAGCGAGCCGCCCTGGGAAGGGCGCGTGCTGGTGGTGGCGCCGCATCCGGACGATGAGTCGGCCGGCCCGGGCGGCGCCCTGGCCATGCACGCGGCCCGCGGCGACGAGTTGGCCGCGGTGTTCGTCACCAACGGCGTGCACGGCGATGTGTCCGGTCAGGCCGACCCCGCTGCCTACGTGGCCACGCGCCGGGCTGAGGCCGAGGCCGCCTGCGATCTGCTGGGCATCGCTGCGCGGGAGTTCTGGGGCTTCCCCGATGGCTGCGCCGTGACGCCCGCCGACCTGGACGCGGTGGTGGAGCATATGGTCGACGCCCTGCAGCGCCTCTCGCCCGACGTGGTCTACGCGCCGCACGAGGCCGAGACCCACGCCGACCATCACTTCATCGGCCGAGCCACGCGGCGCGCGGCGCAGCGCGTGGGGGGGCTGACCCTGGTGGGCTACGAGGTCTGGTCGCCGCAGCCGGCGCAGTTCGTGCTCGACGTGACCGACGTGTACGAGATCAAGCGCGCCGCCGTGCGCTGCTACCCCAGCCAGTTGGCGCACACCGACATCCTGGGCGCCATCGAGGGGCTCAACACCTACCGCTCCATCCTGCTACCGAACAACGACGGGCGTAGCGATCGACGCGCCGAGGCCTACCAGGTGCTGATTTGATCCCGATCGTTGCACGCGGCGCCGCGCGCTGGAGCGGCTCACGTCAGCAGGGCCTGCGTCGCAAGCGCAGGCCGGCCCAGGCCTGGGGAGCGCGGCGTTGAAGATCGTGCACGTGGTGCACCAGTACCCGCCCGAGTTCCGCGGCGGCACCGAGACCTGCGTGCAGGTCCTGAGCGCGGCCCAGGCCGCCCGCGGCGACGCCGCCTTCATCGTCGCCGGCAGCGACGCGCGCCACCCCGACGGCGAGCTGCGTCTGGAGGCGGTGAACCACGTGCCCGTGTGTCGCGTGCTGCGACGCCCGGGCGAGAACTACTCCATGGACCATCGCAGCCCGCGCGTGGCTCAGCAGGTGGTCGAGCTGATCGTCAACGAGCGCCCGGACGTGGTGCACCTGCACCACACGCTCAACCTGTCGGGCGACCTGGCCGCGCGCGTGTCCGCCGCCGGACTGCCCGTGGTGATCACGCTGCACGACTTCACCACAGTCTGCGCGCGCTTCTTCCTGTCGCGCCCCGACGGCGAGAGCTGCGCCGAGCACTTCCCCCTTCCCAGCGCGCGCTGCGACGCCTGCGTGTTGCCCGATTTCCCGGCGGGGGGCGAGGCCCTGCGCATCGAGCGCGAGGCGCGCGCCCGCACCGCCGCCGCCGAGGCCGCGGCCTGGGGCGCCGCCATCGTGCCCAGCTCCAGCGTGCGCCAGCGCTGGCTGGATAGCGGCCTGGTGGACGCGGCGCGACTGGTGCTGCTGCCCCACGCGCCGGCGCGGCTGAAGGGCACGCCCTGCGAGCCCCGGGTGCGCGCCGACGGGCGCCTGGTCCTGGCCAGCTGGGGACACCTGGCGCCGGCCAAGGGGCTGTTGGACCTGCTGGCCGCCCTGCGCCTGGCCGCCGACCCGCGCCTGGCCCTGGTGGTGCTGGGCGAGCCCATCGACGCCGACTTCGCCGAGCAGCTGATCGACGCCGCCGAGGGCCTTGACGTCAGCTTTGGCGGCCGCTACGAACCCGCCGATCTGGCGCAGCTGGCGCCGCGTGTCGATCTGGCCGTCTTCCCCAGCCGGGCCGAGGAGACCTTCGGTCTGGTGCTGGCCGAGGCCCGCGCCCTGGGCCTGCCCGTGATCTGCAGCGATCGCGGCGCCTTGCCCGAGGGCGTGGGGGCCGCCGGCACGGTCGTCCCCGCCGCCAACCCCCAGGCGCTGGCCGCCGCGCTGCTCGCCGCCGCCGACGATCCACGCCAGCTCGAGTCCTGGCGCGCCGCCAGCCACACCGACCTGCTCACCCCCGGCCAACACGCCGAGCGCGTCAACGACGTGTACACCCGCGTGATCGCCGCAGCACACCGCCGCTGAGCCCTGCGCCCAGAGCGAGCGGACCCACAGCAGTCCTCACGCCGCGCACGCCCCTCAGCCCCCGAGCTGCTGCGCCACCGCCCGGGCCAAGGCCTCCGCCGCGATGCCATACCCCTCCACGTTGGGGTGACTGTCCACCCCCTCCAGCACCCAGAAACGCTCGAGGTAGTGCCTGCGCGCCGAGTCCGGGATGGGCTTGCGTCGGCGCGCCTTGGCGGCCAGCGTGGCCTCGCGCTCGGCCAGGTAGGCGTCCAGCAGGTCGATGAACGGCAGGCCGAGTTCGCGGCACTGGGCCTCAAGGCGCGCCACTTGCCCCGCGCCCAGGTACGGGTCGAGGCTCACGAACGCCGGCAGGTGTGCCACCAGTAGCTGGCGCCCGTCGTCCCGGCAGGCCTGGGCCAACTGCGCCAGGGCGGCCATGGACTTGTCCATGTTCTGTGGACGCTCGGATTCGAGCCGCCCCGCGGCCTTCTGCGAGCGGGCGTGGGCTGACGCCACGGCGCGGTACAGCGCACTCTTGCGAAGGCTGCGCTTGAGGGCGGCGGGCAGCGGCAGGCCATCGTAGTAGAGCACGCCGTGGGCCTCGTCCCAGAACCAGGCGTCGATGCTGTCGTTGGGGAAGTAGAGCAGCACCACCAGCGGCGCGTCGTCGAGCTGCTCGCGCTCGCTGCGGTAGAGCGCCAGCTCCTGGGCCGTGTTGTAGCCGGGAACACCCAGGTTCAGCGGGCGGATGGCGCCGTCCAGCAGCGCAGCCACCTGCGCGGGCAGGGTCTCATGGTCCTCCACGCCCAGACCGTAGGTGGTGGAGTCTCCCAGAAAGACCACGGCTGGCGCGTCCTGCGCGAACGGGCCCGGCGTCACGCGGCGGCCGCGCCCGTCGTGGGTGGTGCGCCGGCCGCTCAGTTCGACCCGCCGCTTGGGTGAGTTGCTGTAGTGCAGGCCGGGGCGTGGGTCGGTGCGCAGCAGGCCGGCGGCGGCGAAGGCCTTCTGTAGCTCTCCCGTCGCCGGGCCCTTGGCCACCCGCGACCCCATGCCGCGCAGGGCCAGTTCGGCCGCCAGCAGCCCCAAGGCCAGCAGCACCAGCGCCAGCCCCAGCCGGGAGCGACGGCGCGCGCGCGGCCTGGGCGTGGGGGGCGCGGGGGCCTGAGTCACGGCCGCACCACGTGCACGTCCAGCGGCATGACGAAGCGCTCGCTGGCCAGGGCCAGCGCCAGGGTCTGCTGCTCGGGGTCGAGCCACATCACGGCGCCCGGGCCCGTGCCATAGACACCCTTGCCCGTGCCATCGGGGCCCAGGTGCAGCGGGTCCAGGTTGGCGTCGACGATGAGCAGCCGGCCGTCGGGCAGCACGTCGCCTCCGGCCGGATCCGCCAGCGCGTGGCGACGTCCCAGGGTGGTGCTGCTCACCACGGTGTGCAGCGGGCCGCCCAGGTCGGACGTGTCGAGCCGGAACACGGCGCCGTCGCCCAGGTGCGGCGGCCGATCGCCGGCGTTGGCGTCGATGATGAACAGGTCGTGGGGAGCGCGCAGCAGCATGCCGATGGGGCTCACCGTGAGCGTGGGTTGGGCGCGGCTGATGAGCGCGCCGTCACGCAGCTCGTACAGCTCTCCCGCCGTGCGCGGGATCCCGGAGGGCAGGTCCAGGCCCAGGGGGTTGCGGTCGGCGTCCATCAGCAGCACGCGCCCGTCGGGCAGGGCCAGCAGGGGCCCGGGCGTGACCAGTTCGGGCCCCGCGGCGGCGATGCGGGCCGGCTCGCTGGGGCGCCCGCCATCCGGCCCCGGACGCAGCGCGAAGACCGCTCCGGTGGGAGCGCCCAGGCCCAGCGGGTCGGCGTCTCGATCGCTGACGTAGAGCGTGCCGTCGGGGGCCAGCACCGCCGCGATCGGCCGTCGCAGGCGCGGGTCCGACCACCACAGCTCGACGCCCCCCGGCGCGCCAGGGGCGATGCGAAACAAGGCGCCGCGGCCTGGCGTCTCAGGCGCAGCGTCTGCTCGATCGTGCGGCCAGCGCGACTCCACCACCAGCAGGCTGCGGTCGCTCAGGGTCACCAGCGCCACCGGCTCCAGCCAGCGCACATCCGTGGCCAGCAGCGTCGGCGCCTCCCAGCCGCCCTGCCCGTCCGGCGCGGCAACAAACACGACCCCGCGCCGCTCGCCATCGTCCTGCGCCTCACCGGCGTCCGCGTCCAGGACCAGCAGCGACCCCGGCGCCGCGAGCTCCGCCGGCAACTCCGCCGGCAGCTCGCCCATGCACGCGTGCATCAGCGGGGCGCACAACGCGAGCACGGCAGCCGGACCCAGGGAGACCATGGCCGCATCATCGGGGCCATCCCGGATGACTGCAACCTCGCGGCAACACGCCTGAGCCAAGCGAGCAGCTCCTCGCCCCAGCCCCGCAGCGCCCGTCACGACCTGCTCCCCGATGCCGCGGGCAGCTGAGACCAGCAGCTTCGTCCGAGGCCGCCGCTTTTCCCGCCGCCCCCCGGGTGCCATGATCGCCGCTCCGTGTCCGGTCCCGCTCAGACCTTTCCGCCGCTGCACGACCTGTCCCGCATCCCCCCGGGTCCGGTGCTCGTGGTGGCGCCCCATCCCGATGACGAGATCATCGGCTGCGGGGGCGCCATCGCCCTGCACTCCCGGCGCGGCGACGCGGTGTACGTGGCCCTGGTGTCGGGCGGTGAGGCCGGGGGCGATGCGGAGGTGCGCCTGTCGGAATCACGCAAGGCCGTGTCGCGGCTGGGATCTCCCGAGGTGATCTGCCTGGCCGCGGTGGATGGTGCGGTGGCCGATGACCCGGGCGTGGCGGCGCGCATCCGGCGCGTGGCCGAGCGCGTGCAGCCGGTGGTGGTGTATGCGCCCTCGCCCTTTGAGATGCACCCCGACCACGTGGCGACCATGGACGCGGTGGGGGTGGCCTTTGCGGGGCGCGACGACCTGACCCTGCTGCTGTACGAGGTCAACGCCGAGCACATGGCCAGCTTCCTGCTGGACATCACCAGCGTGCACGCCGCCAAGCGCGAGGCGCTGACGGTCTTTGCCAGCCAGATCGGGTCGATCGACATCGTGGCCAAGTGCGACGCGCGCAACCGGGCCCGCACGGTCAACGTCGATCTGCCCGACGTGACCCACGCCGAGGGCTTCCTGCGCCTGGCGCCAGACGACGTGGCCGCGGCCCGGGCGGGCGTGCGCGCGCTGGCCCGCACGCTGGGCGTCTTGCCGGAGGCCTGATGTCGAACCCGCGCCTGCGTATCTCCGCCGTGATCTCATCCTGGAACCGCAGCGACGCGGTGGCGGCCAACGTGGCGGCGCTGGAGCGCGGCACGCGCCCGCCCGACGAGATCATCGTGATCGACAACGCGTCGAGCGACGACACCGTGGCGCGGCTGGCGGCCGAGCATCCGCGTGTTCGGGTGATCTCCATGCAGAACGACACGCGCGGCGCCTGCGAGACCTTCAACATCGGCTTCAAGCTGGCCAGCGGTGACGCCATCGCCATCATGGATGACGACGTGGAGGCCAGCGCCGAGTGGCTGCAGCTGCTGGAGCGACGCCTGTTGAGCGAGCCCGCGAGCACCGCCATGGTCAGCAGCCGCGTGGTCGAGCCGGGCATGCCGCAGGCCTACATCGAGGCCGAGCTCGCGCGCGGTCCGTACTACGCCTCGACCTTCCGCGGCTGCGGTACCCTGGCGCGGCGCGCCGTGATCGAGCGCGCCGGCTGGTACGACGAGCGTTTCTTCATCTACGGCAACGAGCGCGATCTGTCCGCCCGCGTGCTGGGGCTGGGCTATCGCATCTTGCAGGACCCCGCTCCTGTGATTCAGCACAGCACGCCCTTCGGCATGAAGGCCGGCGCGCGCTCGCTCTACTATCACGTGCGCAACTTCTGGCTGTACGCGTTCAAGAGCTGCCGCTGGCGCGACGTGTTCGGCATGGCGCTGGGCATGGCGGGCAAGGCACGCGGCGGGAGCGGGGGCGGTTCAGCGGGAGGCGGCGCCACCGGCAGCGCGGCCGAGCGCGAGCTGGAGGCGACGGGCACCATGGGGCTGGCCGTGGCCCTGCGAGACACGCCGGGTGCCAGGCTGATCGTGCTGCGCGCCACGCTGGGCGCCCTGGCCAACCTGCCCTACTGTCTGGCGCGGCGCCGTGTGGTCACGGCGCCGGACTTCCGCCTGCCCGGGCGTTGAGGCGGTGAACGCGGCGCGCGCCACAGCGGGGCAGGCATCGGGCGAGGCTCCGGCCGCAGCCTCCGGACCGCAGGACGGCAGGCTGTCGTCCCGCACGCCGCAAGTCAGCGCGTCCGCGCCCGCCGCGCCATCGCCCCGCGCGCCGCAGGTCACCGTGGCCATCGTGATCTATGACGATGGCGACACCATCGAGCGCCTGCTCGACGCGCTGGCCGAGCTGGACGGCGCCGAGCAGCTGCTGGCCGAGGTGCTGGTGATCGACAACGACAGCGCCGACGACGGCCCGGTGCGCGCCGAGCGTCACCGCCTGGCACCGCGGGTCATCCGGCGCGGCGTGAACGACGGCCCCTGCGGCGCGCGCAACGTCGGGCTGCGCGAGGCCGCCACGCCCTGGGTGCTGGCGCTGGATGGCGACGTGGTGCCGCGCTCCGACTGCCTCACACGCCTGCTGGCCCACGCGCGCCAGCCCGGCGTGGCGGTGGTCATGCCCCGAGCCGTGCTGGCTTCGGATCCGTCGGTGGTGCACTACGACGGCGGCCGCATGCACTACGCCGGCATCATGTGTCTGCCCAACCTGCTGCAGCGCCTGCCGCCGACCGAGGATCTGGCCGCGACCGCCGCGACCGCCTCAGCCAACGCAACCGCCGCGACCGCCTCAGCCACCGAAGGCGCCGCGCACGACGTGGACGCCGTGATCTCCATGGCGCTGCTGATCGACCGCGCGGCTGCCCTCGACGCCGGCGGCTGGGACGAGCGCTTCTTCATCCTGTTCGAGGACCACGACCTGAGCTACCGGCTGCGCGTGCGCGGGCTGCGCCTGGTGTTCGACCCGGGCGCCGTGGTCGAGCACCACGCGGGCACGGCCGGCATCAGCTTCCGCCCCGGCGACACGGCCTACCCGCGCCGCCGCGCCTACCTGCACGGGCGCAACCGGCCCTACTTGGTGCTCAAGAGCTACAGCGCCTCGGCCTGGTGGCTGAGCCTGCCCGGGCGCCTGGCCTACGACCTGGCCTGGCTGGCCTTCGCCCTCAAGCGCCGCGTGGCCCTGCCGTGGCTGAGAGGGCGTCTGGCCTCCCTGGCCCTGGTGCCCGCGGCGCTCTCCTGGCGCCGCCGCCTGGCAGGGCAGCGGGTGCTGGCCGACCGCGACCTGCTGCGCTCCGAGCCCCTCAGCGTGAGCAGCGTGGCAGCACCATCTGTGTTGGAGGCTAGACTCAATCGGAACCTCGACCGGCTGCTGGCCGGATGGTGGATGCTTGCGAGGCTCCTGCTGCCCTCCTCTCCCACTCGTCGCCCCCGCGACGACTGACCGCACCCGAGCCCCACGCCGCCCATGAGCCAGGCCCCCGAACTGCCGCAAGCTGTGCCGGGGCAACCGCCGGGCGGCGCACCCGAGGGGCAGGCGTCGGGCCGTGAGGCCGGGCAGCACGCGCAGGACCAGGCGGCCGACGGCCCTCAGCGGGCGAGCGGCGAGCGGGTGGTGGCGATCGTGCTCAACTGGAACGGGGGCGATGAGACGCGTGAGGCCCTGGCCTCGCTGCGGGCCAGCGAGGGGCTGGAGCTGGTTCCGCTGCTGGCCGATAACGGCAGCCAGGACGGGGTGCTGGAGGCCGAGTTGGCCCATGACCCGGGCCTGGAGACGCTGCGCCTGGGCTCCAACCTGGGCTACGCGGGCGGTAACAACCGCGCCATGCAGCGGGCCTTCAACGAGCTGGGGGCCGACTGGGTCTGCCTGATCAACAGCGACCTGGCGCTGCCCCCTGCGACCCTGTCGCGGCTGGTGCAGGCGGCCCGGGAGTGGCAGGCGGCCGGGGATGCCCCGGTGGGGGCCGTGGGGCCCTGTCTGCTCTACAAGGACCGTCCCGACGTGGTCTGGGCCTGCGGTGGCGCCATCGGCTCGCGCCTCAACGTGACCCGCCTGCTGGGTCACGGCCGGGCCTACGTCGCGGCCCGCGGGCGCACCGAGTCGGTCGATTACGTGCCAGGGACCTGCCTGCTGGTCTCGCGCGCCGCCTGGGCCGCCACGGGCGGCATGGACGAGGCCTTCTTCTGCTATCTGGAGGACGCCGATTGGTGCCTGCGCATGCGCCAGGAGGGCTACTCCGTGCTGGCCGTGGGCACGGCGGTGGCGTTTCACGGGCTCTCCGCCAGCACCGGCGGGGGCTACAGCGCGGGCCGCAAATACATGACCGCCGTGAACTCGGTGCGCTTCCTGCGCAAGCACGGCTCGGTCTCGGGCTGGGCGGCGCTGCTTGTGTTTGATCTCATGCTCTGGCCCTTGGCGTTGCTGCGGGCGCTCTTCCTCGGGAGGGCGTCGGCCGCAGCGGCCAAGCTGCGCGGCGTCCTGGCCGGCCTCGCCGGCGCCCAGGTCGACGCGGACGTGGCCGCCCGATACGCACGGAGACGCTCTTGAAGATCCTCATGCCCGTGCACTTCTTCCTCCCCGATCACTCGGCGGGCACGGAGGTCTACACCTACAACCTGGCCCGGGCGCTCAAGGCTCGCGGCCACGAGGTGGAGGTGTTCTGCAGCGAGAAGATGCTCTCGCGCCGCAGCTACTCGCTGATGAAGCGCACGGTGGACGGGCTGACCTGCCACGTCATGGTCAACAACCTCGAGCACGAGGAGTTCAGCGAGACCTTCGCCAACCCCCGGGCAGAGGGCGCTTTTCAGCGCGTGCTCGACAGCTACAAACCCGACGTGGTGCACGTGCAGCACCTGATGCTGCTGTCGCTGGGCATCCCGCGCATCAGCCGCGCGGCGGGCGCGCGCGTGGTCATGACGCTGAACGACTTCTGGCTCTTCTGTGTGCGCTTCGGTCAGCTGCTGCTGCCCAACGGCGCGCTCTGCGGCGGGCCCAACCTGCCCGACTGCGAGACCTGCCTGCAGGACTTCAACTTCAGCCAGGGCACGCCCGAGAAGGCCGTCATCCGGCTGCTGCAGGTGACGCGTGAGCTGTCCGGTGTCGATCTCGCGCCGCTGGTGTACTGGGCCCAGGATCGCAGCAAGTGGCTGCAGAAGCGCAAGTCCAAGAACCCCGACAACGAGGCCCAGGCCGGCTCCAGCTCCGACCTCAGCGAGGAGCTGAAGCACCGCATCCGCAAGGTGAACCTGCTGATCGAGCAGGTCGATTTGTTCCTGTCGCCCTCGGCCACGGTGGCGGATCGGGTAGCGCAGTGGGGCATCCCGCGCGCCAAGCTGCGCGTCTCGCGCTACGGCATCGACACCTCGCCCTTCGAGGGCATCGAACGTCCCGAGCGCGCGGACGGCAAGGTGCACTTCGGCTACGTGGGCACGCTGGCGCCGCACAAGGGCGGGCACATCCTGATGCAGGCCATGGCCAAGCTGCCACCTCAGGCCTGTCGCCTGCACGTGTTCGGCAGTGACGCGCACTACGGCGACTACGGCCGCATGCTGCGCGAACTGTGCGAGGGCTGCGACGTGACCTTCCACGGCGCCCTGGGCCGCGACTCCATCGGCTCCGCCTTTGAGCTGATCGATTGTCTGATCATGCCCTCGCTGTGGCTGGAGAACTCGCCCGTGGTGATCCAGGAGGCCCACGCCGCGGGGGTGCCGGTGATCGCCTCGGGGCAGGGCGGCATGGCCGAGCTGGTGCAGGACGGTCGCAGTGGCCGGCTGTTCCCGGCGGGCGATGTGGCGGCGCTGACCCAGCACATGGCCGCCATCCTCACCAACCCGACCACCCTGCGCACCTGGGGCGTGGCCATGGACCCGCCACGCACCATCGAGGACGACGCCGAGGTCATGGAGGCCACCTATGAGGACCTCATGGCGTCCAGCGGCCGCAACCCCAACGGGCGGAAACCCAAGAGGTGAGCCGCCTCGGGCTGGTGGTCCACGGCCAACCGCCCGAGCTGGTGGGGGGCACCGAGGGCTTGGTGGCGCGGCTGGCGGCGGACCTGGCCGCGGCCGGGCACGAGCTCGAGATCTTCAGCGGCTCGATCGAGTGGCGGCCCCGCTTCGAGCTGCGGCGAGACGAGCGCGGAACGGTGCCGATCACGCGGGTGCACCGCAGCGACCTGTTCTTCGAGCGCTGGGACAAGCTGCACGAGCCCCACGTCGAGCGGGCCTACGGTGAGTGGCTGGACGCCTTTGAGCCCGAGCTGCTGCACGTGCACCACTGGGCGCGGCTGAGCACGAACCTGGTGGCCGTGGCGGCGCGGCGCGGCGTGCCCGCCGTGCTGAGCCTGCACGACCTGTTCGCGAGCTGCCCGCGCTACCACCGCGTGACGCCGGACGAGCGCTTCTGCAGCGAGCGCCCGTCGCCCGACGCCTGCCGCCACTGCGCGCCGCGCTGGAGCTTTCAGGGCGACGCCGAGATCGACGCCTCGTTGTCGGTGTTCGTAGCCGACCTGCGCGCCGAGGTGCAGCTCGCCGCGGCCGTGCTGGCGCCCACCGCGGGCCACGGTCGGCGCGTCATGGACTGGTTGGGGCTGCAGCGCGACGTGATCGCCCTGCCACCGGCTCGCGGCCTGCGACCCGCACCCGCCAGCCGCCCGCTGGGCAGCGACGTGGCCAGCCCGGAGCGCCCCCTGCGCGTGGGCACCTTCGGGCACCTGCATCCGCTCAAGGGCGCCCAGGTGTTGCTGCGCGCTCAGTCCCTGCTGCCCGACCCCGCGCGGGTGGAGCTGCATCTCTGGGGCCAGGCTCCCGACGACCAGAGTGAGGCGGCCCTACGCGCCGCCGCCGGTTCGCGTCGGGTCGTGCGGCACGGCGCCTACACACCCAGCGATCTGTCGGGCGCGCCGCTGGACGTGGTGGTGCTGCCCAGCCTGTGCGCCGAGAGCTACGCGTTTACGTTGGACGAGGCGGCAGCCCTGACGCTGCCCATCGTGGCCAGCGACCTGGGCGCCCACGCCGATCGCGCCACGGAGCGCGTGGCGCTGGTGCCGCGGGGCGACGCCGAGGCCCTGGCGCGGGAGCTGCTCGCGCTGGCCGACGACCCGGCCCGCCGCGCGCGCATGGCGGCGGCCGCGGCGCCCGCCAGCCTGGACGCCGCGACACACCTGGCGCGCTTGTGTCAGGTCTACCAGCAGGTGCTGGCCGGGCCGCGCCCCACGCCGCAGCCGCTCGACACGGACGCGCTGGCCCGTCGCGAACACGCCGCCATGCTGCGCGAGGCCGGCCTGGCCGAGCTGCTGCGCGGCGAGGGCTGGGAGGCCGTGGTGGCCGACCTGCAGGCGCAGTTGGCTCGGCGCCCGCCCGAGGCTCCGCGCGACCCCACTTGAGCCCCTCGATTCGGGCCGCAGGGGCACCCAGGGAGGGGCCTGGCACGGAGCCGGGTTCAGCGCCGGTGCGCCCCCGGTCGATAGGGGGGCCGTCCTCCTTCGTTGCGTGCCATGCCCATGTCGTCCAGCTCTCGCTGCCTGATCGCCGCCGTCGTCCTGGCCCTCTCGGCCTTGCTCCTCTCACACGGGGCCAGCCCGGTGGCGTTGGGAACCCACGCCGTGCCGGCGCTGATCGTGGTGCTGATCCACGCCTGGGTCATCGCGGTCGCTGAGCGAACCTGCCCGGACCGGGGCGGCAAGGACATCAAGCGCTTCCCCCTGGGTCCGCGCCTGCTGGAGGGAGGCAGCGTGCTCACGGTGCAGCTGGCCGTGCCGGTGCTGCTGCTGACCCTGGGGACCCGCAGCCTGACGGTCGGGCTGGGAGGCCTGGTGGTCATCGCCGTGTTGAGTACGGCCGCGCTGCGCAAGCTGCTGCCGTTCCTGCTGCCCATCGGCGGGGCCATCTGGGCCGTGTCGACCATGAACGAGTTCCACACCATCTCCGACCTGCTGGACTCGGCGCGCGGCGGCGTCTCGGCGCTGATGGGGCTGGTGCTGGGCACGTTCGTGCTGAGCGGCCCGCTGCTGCGCACGGACATGGCCGGCGTGCGCACACCGCGCGGCAAGCTGGTGGTGATCATGACGGGCCTGCCAGCGGTCATGGCGGGCGTGCTGATCGCCAGCCGCCCCGACCTGATCGGCGCGCCGCCGGACCTGCTGGCCCTGGCCGGCGGCATCCTGATGGGCGGGCTGCTGCAGTCGGCGCTGGCGAGCCTGCTGGCCAAGGCGGGCGACATCGAGGAGCGCGCGCCCGAACAATTCCCCTTCGTCTCGCCGCGCTCGGTGGGTCTGGCGCTGATGGTCTTCGGCCTGCCGGCCATGGCGCCCCTGGCCTTCGGCTGGTTGGGCATGCCCTCGGCCTGGGTCGCCCTGGGCAGCGCCACCGAGTGGGCCGGCCTGTCGGCTCTGCTGATGGTGATCCCGCTGGTGCCGGCCGCGGTGCTGGTGGCCGAGGCGCTCGACCGCGCCGACGGTCGCCGGGGCTTCAAGGCCCTGCGCCTGGGCTGCTGGGCCGCGCTGGGTGCCTGGTTTGTGGCCGGGCCCCTGGCCCTGGGCTGGGTGCACGGACCGGGCGGGCTGGTGGCCGGCCTGATGAGCGTCTTCCCCGGCGTGCCCGCGCCCTGGCCGTTGGTGGTGGGACACGGCGCGCGCTCGGCCTTCTCGGGCACGGCCCTGGGCGGTGACCTCATGTTCGGCAGCATGCCGGTGGCCGACCTGGCCCGCGGCATGACCTTGCTGGTGGCGGCCACGGCGGCGCTCTCGGCGCGCTCCATGCGCCACGCCAGCGAGCTGGGCAAGGGCGTGCGCTGGGGCACTCTGGTGCTGGCGGGCGCGCTGTCGCTGGGCGGCCTGCTGGCGCTGCTGCCGCGCATCGGCCCGGCCGGTGCGCCCCTGGGCGTGGCCGCCGGTTGCCTCGTCATGCTCATGCTGGATGCCTGCCGCGAGCCCACCCGGCGCGTGATCGAGGAGCCCGGACTGCCCAGCGGCGAGGGCGAGGGCGCGACCCCGGGCGAGGACCTGCTGGCCCCCACGGCCAGCGCCGAGGCCGCCGCCGAGACGATCAGCGCGGCCTGAGGCTGGCGCCGGCGCCGGCCCGGGCCAACGGCTCGCAGCTGAGGGCATTGTCCGCCGCTCGTTGCCGCGCGCCGTCGGGCAAGCTCCGTGCGTGTCGCGCGGGTCCTGCGTAGACTCGGGCAGCGCACCGGACGCGCCGCGCCTGACGACGGGCCGGGCAGGAGCGCGCTCACCGACAGGAAGGCACCCATGGACAACGCGCCCACGCCCACCGCTTCGATTCTGCGCCTGGGCGACATCGCCCCCGACTTCGAGGCCAGCACCACCCACGGCCCGCTCAGCTTCCACGAATGGAAGGGCGACAGCTGGTGCCTGCTGTTCAGCCACCCGGCGGACTTCACGCCGGTCTGCACCACGGAGTTCGTGGGCTTTGCCAGCCGCGCCGATGAGTTTGCCAAGCGCAACGTGAAGCTGATCGGTAACTCGATCGACAGCGTCTTCTCGCACATCGCCTGGATGCGCAACATCGAGCAGACCCAGGGTGTGAAGGTGGGCTTTCCCGTCATCGCCGACCTCGACCAGAAGGTGGCGCAGGCCTACGGCATGGTGCACGAGCCGGTGGCCGTCACCGCCACCGTGCGCACGGTCTTCTTCATCGACCCTGAGCATGTGCTGCGGGCCATGATCTACTACCCGCTCAGCGCGGGCCGCAACATCGACGAGATCATGCAGCTGATCGACGCCATGCAGACCAGCGACGTGCACGGCGTGGCCACGCCGGCCGGCTGGAAGCCGGGCGATGACGTGATCATTCCGCCGCCCGCCACCGCCGCGGCGGCCGACGAGCGCGTCGCGGATGAGTCGCTCAAGCTGACCGACTGGTACTTCGCCAAGAAGTCGCTCTGAGCTGACGGGGCCGCGCCCGGGTGCGGAATGGTTGCAATCGAGGGGCGCTGGTCGTCCATTGGGGAGGCGCCCTCCGGAGCTGTGCATGACCTCCGCTGATGTCGCCGCCGACGTGCCGCCCGAGCGTCCCGTCCACACCGGGGACGCTCCCGTGGACGGCTCGGCCAGCACGCCGGCAGCTGCTGGCTGCACGGAGCCCGCCGCCGAGGCGGCTCCCGCTCCCCGGTCACGCCGCAACCTGATCCTGTTGCTGGTGGTGCTGGCGTTGGTGGCGGCCGTCAAGCTGCTGCCGGTGCAGGCCTGGCTCGACGGGGCCATCGGCTGGGTGGACGGCCTGGGGGCCTGGGGGCCGCTGGCCACGGTCTTCATCTACGTGCTGGCCACGGTGCTCTTTGCTCCGGCCTCCGTGTTGACCCTGGGCGCCGGCGCCGTGTTCGGCGTGGGGCTTGGCGCGGTCACGGTCTTCGTGGGCGCCACCCTGGGTGCCTGCGCGGCCTTCCTGGTGGGGCGGCACCTGGCGCGCGACAAGGTCGCCGCGCGCATCGCGGGCAACGTCAAGTTCGCGGCCATCGACCGGGCGGTGGGGCAGCAGGGCTTCCGCATCGTGCTGCTGACGCGGCTCTCGCCGGTCTTTCCGTTCAACCTGCTGAACTACGCCTACGGCCTCACGGGCGTGTCGTTCCGAGACTACGCCCTGGCGTCGGTGGGCATGGCTCCCGGCACCATCATGTACGTGTACGCCGGGGCCGCCGCGGCCGAGGCGGCGGGGGGCGCAGGCGACGGCGTCGAGACCGGCCAGCAGGTGCTCTTCTGGGCGGGCCTGGCCTTCGCGGTGGTGGTCTGCGTGCTGGTCACGCGCATCGCCAAGCGGGCCCTGGCCGAGGCGGTGCAGCCCGATGCCGCGCAGCCGGACGCGGTGCAGCCGGAGGGCGACCGCGCGAACGCCGGTGCCTGACGTTCCTCTACTTCCGGTTGCCGACCTGAGCCGTATGCCATGACCACGTTGCCTGACGCGCCGCCGCCGCTGCTGCCCACCGACGAGCACGACCGCACCCTGGCCTCTCACGTGCATCCGGCCGACTGGGTCAACCCCACGCCGGCACAGCGCTACGACCTGGTGGTGATCGGCGCCGGCACGGCGGGCCTGGTCTCGGCCGCCGGGGCCGCGGGCCTGGGCGCCAAGGTGGCGCTGATCGAGCGGCAGCTCCTGGGCGGCGACTGCCTCAACGTGGGCTGCGTGCCCAGCAAGGGGCTCATCTCCGCCGCGCGCCGGGCCGCCGACGTGCGCGACGCCGCGGAGTTCGGCGTGCGCGTGCCGGACGGCGTGACGGTGGACTTTGCCGCCGTGATGGCGCGCATGCGCAGGCTGCGCGCCGGCATCGCGCCCAACGACAGCGCGGCGCGCATGCGCGACCTGGGCATCGATGTGTTCCTGGGTGACGCCCGCTTCAGCGGCAGCGACCGCGTGCAGGTGGGGGAGCACAGCCTGGCGTTCGTGCGCGCGGTGATCGCCACCGGCGCCCGGGCCAGCGCGCCGCCCATCCCCGGGCTCGGCACGGTGGAGCACCTCACCAACGAGACGCTCTTCTCGCTGACCGAGCTGCCGCCTCGGCTGGCGGTGCTGGGGGCCGGTCCCATCGGCTGCGAGATGGCTCAGGCCTTCGCGCGCTTCGGCAGCGAGGTGACCCTGATCGAGATGGGCGCGCGCGTGCTGCCGCGCGAGGAGGCCGACGCCGCCGCCCTGCTGCAGGACGCCCTGCGCAAGGACGGCGTGACCCTGGCGCTCAACGCGCGCACCGTGTCGGTGGAAGCCCGCGGCGACGAGAAAGTCCTGCACCTGGAGCACGAGGGCGAGAGCTCCGAGCTGCTGGCCGACGCGCTGCTGGTGGCCGTGGGCCGCGCGCCCAACGTGCAGGGCATGGGGCTCGAGGACGCGGGCGTGCGCTTCGATGCGCGCAAGGGCGTGCTGGTGGACGACCACATGCAGAGCACCAACCCCGCCGTGTTTGCCGCCGGCGACGTGGCCAGCCGCTGGCAGTTCACGCACACGGCCGACTTCGGCGCGCGGCTGGTGCTGCGCAACGCGCTCTTCCCTGGGCCGCGCGGCAAGGCCTCGGCCATGACCGTGCCCTGGTGCACCTACACCGACCCCGAGGTGGCCCACGTGGGCCTCGACGAAGCCGGCGCCAAGCAACGCGGCCTCGAGACCGAGACCTACACGCTGGAGCTTTCCGACGTCGATCGCTCCATCCTGGAGGGGCACACCGCGGGCTACGTGCGCGTGCTCGTGCCCGTGGGCAAGGACACCATCCTGGGCGCCACCATCGTGGGCCGCCACGCCGGCGAGCAGATCTCCGAGCTCTCGGTGGCCATGGCCGCCGGCATGGGCCTGGGCAAGCTGGGCGGCGTGATCCACCCCTACCCGACCGAGGCCGAGGCCATCCGCCGGGTGGGCGACCTCTACAACCGCACGCGCCCCAAACCCTGGGTCAAGACGCTGATGGGCAAATGGTTCGCGTGGCGGCGCCGCGGGGTCTAGCAGCCATCCGCCGGGAACGTCATCCGGGCCGGATGACGTTCCCCGCGGGCTGCTCGCGGCGCCGCGCTGGCCCTGTGGCATCATGACCTCCTCCTGACCTGAGGAGGGCTGCCTGATGGGAACCCGTTGCTTGCTGATCGCGCTCCTGGCCGCCGCTCTGGGCACGGGCTGCGAGTCGCAGTACCACGCGACGATCTCCAAGGACTTCACGATCCCCAAGACCGTGGCCGTGGTGGCCGTGATCGACGCCAAGAAGGCCGAGGGCTCGTTCCTGGTGCTGGGCTACTCGCAGCAGTTCAGCTTCGACGAGGACCTGCTCTCCGACAAGCTGACCCGCTACCTGGTGGGGCAGAAGCTCTACTCGGTGGTCGAGCGCGCGTCGGTCGATGACGCCATCAACGAGCTCGAGCTGTCCACCAGCGATCTGTTCGACAACCTGCAACTGCAGCAGATGCTGGGCTCGCTGGTGTCGGCGGACCACATCGTCATCGCCCGGGCCTCCATGACCGAGGGCTGGCTGGCCTTGCCGCCCGTCTGGTGGAAGTTCGTGGTGCTCGAGGCCCGCGCCATCGACGTCGAGTCCGGCCGGGTCATGTGGGCGGCCCACGCCGGCGGCTGGGATCAGTACGTGCTCTCCTCAGACCGACACATGGAGGAGGTCGTGAGCGAGCTGTTTGCCGAGCTGGGCAAGGGCCTGGACCAGGCGGCCGCGGCGGATGGCTGAGCGCGGCGGTGACGGGCGGCGGTGACGGGCGGCGGTGACGAGCGGCGGTGACGAGCGGCGGCGCGGGCGGCGGCGCGGGCGGCGGCGCGGGCGGCGGCGCGGGGTCTAGCGGCGCCAGGTCGCGCCCTGCACATCATGCGAGCGGGAGGTAGGCTCAACGAGACCCGGGCCCGCGGGCGCCTCGCGACACGCGCGAGCCGCTTCCCGTGGCCCTGACCTCCCCCGAGCTGCTCACCATGCTGCGCGCGTTGCTGTTGTCCCTGCTGGCCGTCCCGCTCTTCTCGGCGAGCCTGCAGGCCGCCCCGTTCACGACCCACTCCGACGCGCTCATCGCCGAGCTGGAGCAGCGCCGCGACAACGACTTCGGCGGCACGCTCGACAAGCTGCAGAAGAAGCAGCAGAAGGCCGTACTGGTGGCGCTGAAGACCTTCGCCAAGAACTCCAAGGGCCCCAAGTTCGACCTCAAGTTCCTGAACAAAGGCGCCAAGAAGTTGAGCAAGGCCTACGTCAGCGAGTTCGACGGAATCAGCCCCGACCAGACCCTCTCCGGCCTGGTCTTCGGCGCGGTGCTGGGCCTGCGAAACGACGCCGTGGAGCGTCAGCAGGAGCACTGGTTCGTGGTGCCCACGCTGGGGCCCGCCGGCCTGGTCAAGAAGGGCACCAAGCTCAACGCCAAGCTGTCCGACGTGCTGGGCGGCTTCCAGCCGGAGACCAGCCCCTTCGGGCGCATCAAGATCACCATCAAGGCCTACGGACTGCTCAAGAAGCTGGACAAGCTGGCGTCCAAGGACAAGGGCACGGGCGAGTACCTCGTGTTCGGGCGCAAGGGCGGGACGCCCACGGTGACCGAGGCGCCCTTCGTGGAGTGGAAGGCCGCCAACGACGAGCTGCAGCTCTTCGGCGTCTTCACCAACCCCCTCAGCGGCAGCCAGGCCACGGTGGCCGTGATCATGCAGGGCGTCACGGCCCCCGGCAGCTACGACTTCACGGGCGGCGGCTGGTCGGGCTTCTACTCGGTGGGCTCCGGCTTCAACGTCACCACCTACGAGATCGTGCCCGGCAGCGGCGCGCTGCTGATCGAGCAGCTCGACATCCCCGGCTCGGTCGTCAAGGGCAGCTTCTCCTTCGACGCCAAGAACGACGGCAACGGCGTCACGCTGGTCTTCGACGACTGCCGCTTCCGGCTCACGGACATCGTGGTGCAGTAGCGCCGGGCGGGGGGGCGCGCTGCGTGGGGCGGGGGGCGGCGTGTGGCCGGAGCACCGCGCGTGCGCTGCCTCACTCCGCGGGCCAGCGGAGCGGTAGGGATAGGGCGTCTCGGCATTCTTCTTGAATGGGGCACTTGGCCTTACGCCGAGTGTGCCTCGTCGAGTCGGCGCGTGCATGGCACGCGTGCTCCGCGACCTTTCTGAGATTGGAGATGCTGAGAGTCAGTCGCACACGTAACTCGTGCTGGACCGGCAGCTTACGTTCACGTCGCGACCTGAAGTCCACACGCAGCCAGCGCACGCCGCACGGAGATGCGGCGTCTCCGGGGACGCATAGGCGAGCGCTCCTTCGCGCCGCTGTGTGGGGTGTAGGAAAACTCCTTCCGGTTTGACGAGTCAGCTCAGCCCGCCGTCATTGCCTCCCAGCGGCCAGGAATCCTGGTCAGAAGGAGGCCATCATGGAGTCCTTTCAGCAGCGATCACGAGCCGGAGCGGTCGGGGGCGGTGAGCCCCGGAGGGGCGAGGCGCCCCCGACCGGCGTCGCACCAGCGCCCCGTCGTGTGTCGCGTCGTTACAGCGCGGGAGACAAGCTCGCCCTGATCCGCGCCTACGAGGCGTCGGACAAGGAGATGCGCATCTTCTGCGCAGGCCAGGGCCTCTCGACGGCGAGTTTGTGCAAGTGGCGCCGTCAGTACGCGGCGCACGGCGATGCGGGCCTGGCGGCTCGCAGAAATCCCCGCAACGCGCGGGGTGCCAAGGGTCGTCGCCACACGCCGGAGGAGCGCCTTGCTGCGGTGGCTGCGTTTGAGCGCTCGGGTGTGACGCAGCAGATGTTTGCCAAGCGCTGGGGTGTGAGCGTCTCGACGCTGTGCAAGTGGCGTCGTCGTCTGGCGCAGGGCGGTGGGCGTGCGCTGGTGGACGGGGCCGGGTCGGAGGGCCCCGCGGGGCCCTCTGGAGGGTCGCAGCCTGGCGAGGCTCTGGGCGGCGGCACGTCGTCGCGTCCTGCTCCCTCCGAGGCACAAGGGCTGCAGCCGCGTCGTGGTCCGGGTCGCCGCATCGCGGCGAGCACGGAGGCTGCGATCGTGGCTGCCAAGCGCGAGCAGCCTCGCGCGGGGCTGAGGCGCATCCGTGATCTGCTGCGTCGTTTCCTGGGCCTGTCGGTCTCGACGGGCGCGGTGCGTCGTGTGCTGAAGGACCACGGGCTGCACGATCCCGACCCTCCGCGGGCTCGCAAGCGTCGCCCGCTGCCGCGTCGTTTCGAGCGGGCGCGGCCGGGTCAGCTGTGGCAGAGCGACATCACGAGCTACGTGCTGGCGCGTCCGGGGCGGCGTGTGTATCTGACGCTGTTCCTGGACGATCACAGCCGCTACATCGTGGCCTGGCGTCTGCTGGCGCATCAGCGCAACGAGCTGGTGCTCGAGGCGCTGGAGGAGGGTCTGCTGCGCTACGGCAAGCCGACGGAGATCCTCACGGACCGGGGTCCTCAGTATCACAGCTGGCGCGGCAAGAGCGCTTTCCGCAAGCGCCTGGAGCACCTGGGCATCGGCCATGTGCTGGCGGCTGCGCGTCACCCGCAGACGGTGGGCAAGTGCGAGCGTTTGTGGAAGACGATCAGCGAGGAGCTGTGGGAGCGGGTGCGCCCCGACGATCTGTCGGAGGCTCAGCGGCGTCTGGGCCACTGGATCGCTCACTACAACTTCTTCCGCCCGCACCAGGGCATCGACGGGTGTGTGCCTGCGGACCGTTTCTTTGGTGCGGAGGACGCGCTGCGGGCGACGCTGTCGGGGTCGCTGAGCGACGACGAGCTGGGGCTGGCGCTGGGGGATCCATTGCGTCAGCCGGTGTACCTGTTTGGCCGCATCGGTGGGCGCAGCGTGTCGCTGCATGGGGAGGGCGGGCAGCTGGTGCTGGAGACGGATGGAGAGCCGGTGGCGCGCGTGCCGCTGGCGCAGATGGGCATGCCGTCGCCGGAGGCGTCGGCGCCCGATGATGACCCAACGGAGAGCCGTGATGAGCAAGGACAGCGAGCTGAGAGCCTCTCAGAACCCCCGTGTTTCCCAGGCCGAGACGTCGTCGCCGGCGCTGCCGGAGGAGAGCTCCCCGACCGTGATCAAGGCCCCCCGTCGGGGCCGCAAGCGGACGGTCTTTCACCGGATCCCGAAGATGCCGGTGCCGGTGCGCGCGCTGTGGGAGTCGGCCAGCGAGGAGCAGCGGACCCTGGCGCATCGGACCTGCTCTGCGCTGCTGGAGGCGTGGCTGGGCAAGTCGAGTCGGGAGGAGGTGGCGGCGCGTCTGGGGGTGAGTCGTCTGCGCCTGTGGCAGCTGTCGCAGCAGGCGACGGCGGGTATGCTGGCGGGACTGCTGAAACAGCCCAGACGGAGGCCCGGGATGGTGAAACAGAGCCTGCCGCCGGACGAGGATCCGGTGAAGCTGAAGCGTCGCATCGAGGCGCTGGAGAAGGACTTGTTGCTGGCGGACGACGTGATCAAGCTGCTGCGGGAGCTGCCGGGCAACAAGGATCGCGTGCTGCCGCGGGAGACGCGCAGAAAGCCCCCGAAGCGCAAGGCCAAGGCGGTGCCGGTGAAGCGGCGCAAGAGCGACCGTCGTCGGCCGTCCGGGGAAAAAAAGGGCTCTCCTCACGTTTTGAGGGGTGAGTCGGGGGCGCGAGATCGCCGGAGAGCCTGCCGCCTGCGGGTCTGAGCTCAGATCCGTGGGTGGACCTGGCGAGCG
>QNBX01000044.1 GCA_003644265.1 Planctomycetota bacterium | reverse complement strand
TGAGCGTGCTGCGCTCCATCGGCTGGATCAGCCCCATGCGTCTGGCGGAGCGTCAGGCCAAGCAGGGCTGAGGAGCGGCGCCGCGGGGGCCGTGACTCCCCCGGCGCCGGGCCGCTCGTCGCCCGAGGTGGAGCGGAGCCCCCAGGAGTTTGCCGCCGCTACGGCTCGAGGCGCAGGTATCGAACCTCCGGCTGGTGCCCAACCACCGTCTCGTAGAGCGCGAGATGGATCCTGCCCAGGAAGTCGACTGCTGCCGACCCTGCGATACCAAGGCTGCCGGGCACGGCCACCTCCGACTGGGGAGTTCCCTCCGCATCGATCCAGCCGATGTACAGGTCGGAGCTGATGTGCTCGCTCGTCACCTCCCAATAGAACGGATCGGCGCCCCAACCGCTTCCCATCGCGGTCTTGACCCCGTCGTGGTGGGCTCGGGTGTAAAAGTGACGCACCTCACCGGCGTGGGTGCTGACGATCGCGATCGCATGGTGGCGGACAAACTCGTAGTTGCAAACCTGACCATTGAACGTCGGGGGACCGGGGCAGTCCTGAGCGGCGTCCTGGGCGATGTCGATCAGCGACCACGTGTCGGCGGCGGTGCGAGTGGCGTACTTGATGGTGCTCAGTTCCTCGAACGCGGAGTCGCCGCTGTGCTCGAAGAGCAGGTGGGGAGTGCCGTCCGGCACGTCGGGACTGCCCCCGCTGATCGCGATCTTGTGACTCCTTGCCTGACTGAGCGTGTTGCTATCTAGCGCGAACACGGTTTCGACCACCTGCCCCGGAATGCGCCACTGCAGCTCCCACCGGAATTGTTGGTTGATGTTCCACTCGGTCAGGTGGGCAGTCCCCCAATCGGAGACGGCGAGCCGCAGGTAGTCGCCCCACCCAGCCAGACTTTGCATCTTCCATCCCGTTCCATCGTCGACCCCGTAACGGATGCCGCTGCCCAGCGCCGAGGACCCGTAGGCCAGATGGAGGGTGTCATCGGAATCGCGGATCAGGGAGGGGTCTACGCCTCCCGGCGCGAAGCTATCGAGCAGGGTCCAGGCTCCCCCGCCTCGACTCCAACTCGTGATTCCAAAGCCGCCGTCGCCGGCGGCGATGATCGGCACCTCGGTCTCGAGATCCACCGCTATGGTTCCCACAGCCACCGGACTCGGCAGCTGCTCCCGGAACCACGCTTGACCGTGCTGGTGCGCGAAGTAACCAAAATAGCCTTGTTCCGCCCTTGAAAATAGAATGTGAGGGTCGGCCAGTCCATCGATCGCGAGCGACGGCGCTTTGTTGCGGGTGGCGGGGCCGTCGAGCAGCTCGTCATCGCCCACGACGCAGGGCACGCTCGCCGGACCGCACAGGGTCCCGACGTAAGAGTGGTGCAGGCTGGGCGTGCACGCCCCCTGGTTGAAGTAGACGTCGTACGCATCGCTGATGTTTACCACTCCGTCATCGTTGACGTCGTAGCTGCCGAGGAATTCGGGGTAGACCGAGAAGAGGCTCGCGCACTCGTCGTTGGTGTAGTTCCCGCAGAGGTTGGAGATGTCGTACACCTCCAGTGCATCGTCGATGTCAATGACTCCATCATCATTGACGTCCCGCGGGCAACCGTCGCTCCCGGCCGCAGCTACGATCGGGAGCGTGAGTGCAATCAGAGTCCATGCGATTTTCCAGTGGTTCATTCGGTCTCCTCGTCGATTTCAAGGCGGATTTCAAAGCGATTCGAGCGAACGATGTTGTTCGAATCACATGTAGGAAGCGTTCTATTGAGAAAGGACTTGTCTGAATCGGCCATTTGCGCGGCCAGCAGAGAATCTCCGCGCCCCTCCCGGCACGGATGAACGGGCGGCGCGAGTTCGCCGGATGCCCAACACGGCCCAGAGGGCCACGAGCAGCAGCGACAAGAACAGCCCGTACCACTCGACAAGAATGTCCCGGCCAGCGCGCACCATCGAGACCGGCGCTCGGCCCACGAACTCGGGCAGGCTGCGCAGGTGCGCAAGCGCCGTGGCGGCCAGGGCTCTGTCGGTGGTCACGCCCAGGCCAGCCTTCGTCCTGCACTGGGCCGTGAGGAAGCGCTCCAGACAAGAGAGGTCGATGCCGTCGGGAACGCCCCAGCGGGCCATCGCCAGAATCGCCATGCTTGAGCTTGACGGCCCCCCCATGAAGCACCCGGAGGTCGTTCCGTCCTTGCGGAGCTGGCGCACGACGTCACTCACGAACGCGCCTTGGCTCCCACGGCTGTCGAGCGTCCAGCTGACACGCATGGCGGCCTGGGCACGTTCGCCAAGGGGCTGGCCCAAGGAGCCGCGACCGAGGAGATCCAGGACCTGCTGTGTTCTGAGGCAGCTCTCGATTGGCCTGAATCCCGAGGGCGCTTCAATCGACGACACCACGCGCTTGGCGATGCGGTTCCTCTCGGCGGCTGAGAGCGGGCGCCGTGCATCCAGCACGCGCAGAGCAATCTCGTCGAAGGCGCTCCCGATGTGCCTGACGGCGCCCGCATCCATCAAGCGGCTCTCGCGATATGGATTCCGCCAAGCCTCCAGATCACTACCGCGCTCGAGCCCCATGCGCAGCACCGGAAGGGCGAAGAGCGTGTTGAACTCACCCCGCGCGCTGGCGCTGTCGATCTCCGCACGCACGCAGGCCTGGAACGGACCCAGTTCGGGTGCGGTCACTCCCGCGGCTCGCAGGTGCTCAAGGCAGGTCTCGACGCGCGCCCAGTTCACGGGATTCCCGATCGCATCGGGCTCACCTGCCTCGATCCACTGGACCACATCGCCGCTGGCCACGATGGAAGTCGTGCAGAGACCCAGCAGCGTCATGAGCAAGAACGGCAGCGCAAGCGGCCCACTCAAGCTGATCAGCTGTCTGCGCCTGGCGTGCTTGAGACGATCGCTGAACAGACCCAGCGCCATGAAGCTGGCGGCCAGCAGCAGAGGCGCAATCACAAGGGCCGACTTGAAGTGCGCGGGTGCGGGCGCGCTCAGGTCAAAGCCAGAGAAGTCCATCTGAGACACCAGGGGACGTGGGGGACTTGGTCGCGAGGCAGCGCCGTGGACAGGCCGCGAGCACTTCAGCGCGTGGGGTTTCGATGGGATGGGCGCAGAGTCCACGCCTCGATCCAGGGCTGCTGAACCTCGGCGCGGGCCTCATGACACAAGAGGGCCTCGGAGCGGCTCTGATACAGGCAAATCGAGGCGCTGCCGAAGCTCCCGGGGGCGGGCGCAGGTCCTTCGACTTGTGCTCCGGCTTGCGTAGCCCGGTGACGGCGATGCTCGTCCGATCGCGCCAGTCGCACCTCACGGGTGCCTTGCTTCAGCGCCGGCTGCTGAGCACCGACACGAGCGTGGGCTCCAGCCGCGCGTACAGCGCGGCGGTGGCCATGACGTCGCGCACGCAGTACTCGACGATCTGATCGATGCCTCCGTCCTCGTAGACCTGCTGCACCTGTGAGCCGTCGAGCCCCTCCTGCTTGGGCGAGGTGATGTCGAAGCGCCGGCACCAGTAGTCGAGGCTGAAGCGCTCGCGCGTGGCGCCGTAGAAGCTCAGCACCTCGGCCAGGTCGCAGTGCGGATCGAGCGAGAAGCGGTAGCCCACCAGATTCAGGCTGGGCCGCACGTCGTGCATGGCTGAGCGCAGCATCAGGAAGGGGCCGTCGAAGCCGCGCCCGTTGAAGCTGACGATGCGGCGGGCGTTGCTGCCGAGCATGCGCCAGAACTCCTGCAGCAGCTCGGTCTCGTCGCCGTCGAAGCGCTTGAAGCCCTCGGGGCCGTCCGCCGTCCAGCCGTGCGCGCGGCCCTCGACGAACACGCCGCCCTTGCCGTTGGACACGTTCAGCATGCCGATCACGATCACGCGGCCCGTGCCAGGAGACAGACCGAGGCGGTGCGGCACGGACTCGCGCTCGCCGTCGCCGGACACGCGCCCGAGCAGGTACTCGCGGGTCTTCTCATCCAGCGACGACCAGGGCGTGCCCACGGTCTCGATGTCGATCACGTAGGTGTCGCCGGACCCCACCACCGCTCAGCCCTCGCGCTGGCGGGTCACGCCAGCGCCGCGACGGGATGTGCGTCGGCCAGCTCGGCCACGCGGCGCCGCACGTCGGCGATGACCGACTCGTCGCTGGGCGCCTCGAGCACGTCCGCGATCAGATCGGCCACGCGGCGACAGGCCTCGGCGTCGAAGCCACGCGTGCACAGCGCCGGCGTGCCCAGGCGGATACCGCTGGCCTGCATGGGCGGTCGCGTGTCGAAGGGGATCATGTTCTTGTTGACGGTGATGCGTGCGCGCCCCAGCGCGGCCTCCGCGTCGGCGCCCGACAGGCCACCCGCGCCCACGTCCAGCATGAGCAGGTGGTTGTCCGTGCCGCCCGACACCAGCCGCTGGCCGCGCTCAGCGAGGCGCGTCGACATGGCCGCGGCGCTGTCGACCACGCGCTGCTGGTACTCGCGGAAGGACGGCTGGCTGGCCTCCTTCAGCGCCACCGCCTTGCCGGCGATGACGTGCATGAGCGGCCCGCCCTGGATGCCCGGGAAGACCCGGCTGTTGACCGACTTCATCTTGCCGGCGCGGGACAGGATCATGCCGCCGCGCGGGCCGCGCAGGCTCTTGTGGGTGGTCAGCGTGACCACGTCGGCGTGCGGGACCGGGCTGGGGTGTACACCCGCCGCCACCAGGCCCGCGATGTGCGCCATGTCGACCATGAGCACCGCGCCGATCTCCTCGGCCAGGGCCGCGAAGGCCGCAAAGTCGATGTGTCGCGAGTAGGCGCTGGCGCCGGCCAGGATCAGCTTCGGGCGCTGCTCCCGCGCGAGGGCCCCGACCACGTCCATGTCGATGCGCTCGGTCTCACGCTCGACGCCGTAGAAGACCGGCGTGTACAGGCGGCCGGAGAAGTTGAGCGGGTGTCCGTGGGTCAGGTGCCCGCCGTGGGCCAGGTCCATGGCCATGAACGAGTCACCGGGCTCCAGCAGCGACATCAGCACGGCCATGTTGGCCTGGCTTCCCGAGTGCGGTTGGACGTTGGCCCGCTCGGCGCCGAAGAGCGCCTTGGCCCGCTCGCGCGCCAGGCGCTCCACCACGTCGACGTGCTCGCAGCCGCCGTAGTAGCGTCGGCCGGGATAGCCCTCGGCGTACTTGTTGGTGAGCACCGAACCCACCGCCTCACGCACCGCCAGCGAGGTCGTGTTCTCGGAGGCGATCAGCTCCAGATCGTCGTGCTGCCGGCGGGACTCAGCCTCGATCGCCGTGTAGATCTCGGGGTCGACCTGGGACAACTCACTCATGATCCACGCTCTCCGTCTGCGCTGGTGTCGGCCACAGGGATGTCGCCGCTGGTGGGCTCGGCCGTGTCCCACAAGGTCTCAAAGGTGTAGATCCCGGTGGAGTGGCCGTCGCTCCATTGGAACTGCAGACCGTAGAGGCCCACCGGGTCGATTTGCAACGGGCGCACGCCCGCGGGCACGCTGTCCGGGTTGAGCAGGGCCTCCCCGCTCCATTCGTCGATGCACTGGGCACAACGGCACGCCAGCCGCAGCCGGCGCACGGGGTGGCGGGTGCAGCGACCGTCGCTCCAGGCCACGACCAGCAGGTCCGGTCCGTCCTGGGACAGGCCGGTGGGCGTCAGCCCGGACGGGAGCGCGCTCACGCCTGCCAGGCCATGGAGCCCAGGCCGCGCTTGGCTTCTTCCGCTCCGTCCAGGGCCGCGTGGATGGCCTCGGCCACGGCCATGTAGGCCCGGGCGGCAGCGCATTCGGGGTCGGCCGACACGATCGGCGTGCCGGCGTCGCCGCTGGCGGAGACCGCCGGCTGCAGCGGCACCTCGCCCAGGAACGGCACCTTGAGTTCGGCGGCGGCCCTGGCCACCGAGCCGCGACCGAACAGGTCGAGCTCGCCGTCCACACCGTCGGCGACCAGGTAGCTCATGTTCTCGATCAGGCCGAGCACCGGCACGCGCACCTGCTCGAACATCTTGAGCCCCTTGCGCGCGTCGATCAGCGAGACCTGCTGGGGCGTGCTCACGATCACGGCGCCCGAGAGCGGCGCGCGCTGGGTCAGCGTGAGCTGGGCGTCACCGGTACCGGGCGGCATGTCGACGATGACGTAGTCGAGTTCGCCCCAGTCGACCTGCTCCAGGAACTGCGACAGGGCGCCGTGCACCATGGGGCCGCGCCAGACCATGGGCGTGTCGGGATCCACCAGGAAGCCGATCGACATGATCGACATGCCGTGGGCTTGCACGGGCCGGATGCGCTTGTCGTCCACGGCCACCGGCTTCTCATTCACGCCCAACATGGTGGGCATGGAGGGGCCGTAGATGTCGGCGTCCAGCAGGCCCACGCGCAGCCCCTTGCGCGCCAGGGCCAGGGCGACGTTTGCCGCCGTGGTGGACTTGCCCACGCCACCCTTGCCGCTGGCCACGGCCACCACATGCCGAACCTGCGGCATGACGTCGCGCGCTCCCGGCGCTTTGGCGCTGGCGCCTTGAGCCTTGACGTGCGCAGAGGTCACGCCCGGCAGGGCCTTGACGGCCTGCTCGCTGGCGGCGCGCCAGGCCTCGACCTCGGCTGGCGCCGGCGGCTTGGGCAGCGAGACCTTGAGCTCGAATGAGACGGCGCCGCCTGAGATGACCAGGTCCTTCACGAACCCGGCGGCGACCACATCCTTATCAACTGCGTCCACGCGGACGGCTTTCAGCGCGGCGAATACTTCCTGGGTGCTGGGCACGGAGGCTCCTTACTCAAGCGATGGGAAGCGCCCAGGATAGCGCTCCGAGGGACCCAACGCACGGGGGGCGACGCGTGACCGCGCCGCCCCCCATGCCGCATCAAACGCGTTGGCGATCAGTAGCGGTAGTGGTCGGGCTTGTAGGGCCCCTCCAGCGGCAGGCCCAGGTAGTCCGACTGCACCTGCGTCATGACGGTCAGGTTGACGCCCAGCTTCTCGAGGTGCGCGCGAGCCACCTCTTCGTCCAACTGCTTGGGCAGCACGAAGACGCCCACCTCGTACTTGTCGGAGTCGTTCCAGAGCTCGATCTGCGCCAGCACCTGGTTGCTGAAGGAGTTGCTCATGACGAACGACGGGTGGCCCGTGGCGCAGCCCAGGTTCACCAGGCGGCCCTCGGCCAGCAAGATGATGGAGTGACCGTCCACGAAGGTGTAGCGGTCCACCTGCGGCTTGATCTCCAGCTTCTGGATGCCCTGGGTGGCCACCAGACCCGCCACATCGATCTCGATGTCGAAGTGACCGATGTTGCAGACAATGGCCTCGTCCTTCATGTCCGACATGTGCTGGGCGGTGATGATGTCGCGGCAGCCCGTGGTGGTAACGAAGATGTCGCCCTCGAGCAGCGCCTGCTCCATGGTGGTGACCTCGTAGCCCTCCATGGCGGCCTGCAGCGCGCAGATGGGGTCGATCTCGGTGATGATCACGCGCGCACCGAAGTTACCCATGGCGCGGGCGCAGCCCTTGCCCACGTCGCCGTAGCCGGCGACGACGACGACCTTGCCGGCCACCATCACGTCGGTGGCGCGCTTGATGCCGTCCGCCAGGGACTCACGGCAGCCGTAGAGGTTGTCGAACTTCGACTTGGTGACCGAGTCGTTGACGTTGATGGCCGGGCGCAGCAGCTTGCCCTCGTTGAACATCTTGACCAGGGCGTGCACGCCCGTGGTGGTCTCCTCGGTGATGCCGCGCACCTCCGACATGTACTTGGAGAAGCGCTCCTCGTGCAGCATGGCGGTCAGGTCACCGCCGTCGTCGAGCACCATGTTCGGGCCCACGTCGCCGGGCCAGACGATGGTCTGCTCGATGCACCAGTCGGCCTCCTCCTGGGTCTCACCCTTCCAGGCGAAGGTGGGGATGCCGGCGGCGACCATGGCGGCGGCCGCGTGATCCTGGGTGCTGAAGATGTTGCAGCTGCTCCAGCGCAGCTCGGCGCCGAGGTCGATCAGCGTCTCCATCAGCACGGCGGTCTGGATGGTCATGTGCAGGCAGCCGGCGATGCGCGCGCCCTTGAGCGGTTGCGCGGCCTTGTGCTTCTCGCGGAAGTACATCAGGCCTGGCATCTCCTTCTCGGCCAACATGATCTCCCTGCGGCCCCAATCGGCCAGGGACATGTCGGCGACCTTGTGGTCTTCGGTCATGGTCGTCGTATCGCTCACGTCGGTATTCTCCGGTAAAAAGGCGCCGCGGGTCACGCAGGTTTGCGTCCGCGGACGAGATGAAGGGGGAGTTCGACACGCCGGCCACCCGGCGCATCGACCAGATAGCGGTCTGCGAGGATCTCGTGTTCGACCTGCACCAGGCCGCTGGCCAGCAGGTCGTCTTCGAGCACGGCGGGGTCGAGCCCGAGGCGCGTATCAGCCATCTCAGCGCGCATCCAGCACTCTCGGTGGGGCAGCAAGTCGACGCAGCACACCAGCCCACCGGGGCGCACGATGCGCACCATCTCGGCCAGGCCGGCGCGCGTGTCGGACAGATGATGCAACACCATGTGGGCGAAGGCTGCGTCCACCTCCTGATCGGCGATGGGCAACTCTTCGATGACGCCCAGGCGGTATTCAACCTGGGCGCTTGCACCCGCCAGGTTGGCGCGCGCGTGGTCCAGCATGGCGGGCGAGTTGTCGACGCACACCAGCCGTCCGACGCGTCGACCGAGCGCCGCGGCGAGGTAGCCCGTACCGCAGCCCACATCGGCCACGGTGAGCGCGCGATCCACCAGGCACGACGCCGCCGAGAGGCGCCCCGTACCCAGCTTGAAGTCGCTGCCGATGACGTCCCAATCGCCGGCGATGCGGTCGAAGAACGAGCGGCTGTCGCTGCGCTCGGCCAGCACCACCGCCAAGCGGGCCTGATCGGCGTCGCGCGCCTCCACGCTGTCGAGCGCCGGGGCCAGGGCGTCCCAGAGTTGACCCACCGCCCCGCGCGGCACCTCGAGCCGGCAGAAGGTGTAGCTGCCCTCGTGGCGCTCGCCCACCAGGCCCACCTCGCGCAGGATCTTGAGGTGGTTGCTGACCCGGCTCTGACCCATGGCCAGACAGCGTGCGATCTCGCCTACGGACAGCTCAGCCTGGGCCGCCAGGCGCAGGATGCGCAGCCGGGTCTCGTCTGAGAGCACCCGCAACAGGCTGGGAAGGGAGTGGGTCGCGACGGTCATCACGAGATCATAACGCGGTGATGACGCAAGGCAAGTCGCAGATGTCAGCTCATCGTGACAGGCTGATCAATGCCGCAGAGCCGTGGAGGAGGACCATTTCCTGGCCCTTCAGTCGTCTTGGCTGCGCTCCATGAAGACGTCACCGGTGCCCAGGCTGCTCTCCAGTTTGCTCACCAGGGTGTCGAGCAGGCGCACATCGCCGGTCCCGGAGGTCAGGTCAGCGCGGTCGACCTCACTGTTGCGGAAGACGAACTCGCCGGTGCCGCTCTCGCCCCGGATCGACCCGATATGGCAGTGCTCGATGGCCATCCGGCCTGTGCCCGAGCTCAGGCGAACGGTCTCGGCGCGCAGGTTGTCCAGGCGCACATCCCCGGTGCCGGTAGACACCTTGAGCGCGTGGACAGCGCCTCCACTCACAAACACGTTGCCCGTACCGGAGTCCACATCGAGGTCGGCCTGGGCGTCCATGTCGCGGATGACGATGCGGCCCGTACCCGACTGCACGTGCAGGCTGGTTCCCATCGGGATCGTCCCGCGGATGGAATCCACCAGCAGCTTGCCGCCTTGCAGTGAGCTCGCCTTCAACGCCCCAGCGCTCAACGAGACCTCCCCATCGCCCTCGAACTCCGTGTGCAGCACCAACACCAGCGCCACCTCGCCATCCGTGGTGCCCGTCACAGCGATGCTGCCCATGTGCGTGCTGAGGCGCAGTTCGCTGCTGTCCAGCACCCCCGTCAGTTCGATCTCGCGCTCGAACTCCAGAGCCACATCATCCAGGTACAGCACGCCGCCGTGTTCGCTCACGCTGCTCGCGATGCTCATGCTGCAGGCGGGCAGGCACAGCGCGGCAAACAGGGCCAGGGTGATCTTGTTGACGAGTTGCATGGCGGACTCCGCAGGGATCGATCGGGCTGTCCGAAGACTGATCGGCCAGCTGCGGTTTGGAGTTTAAGCTCTCCGGTCAATCGCCGGAGATGACGCGAGTGAGGCGTCCGGCGTTGACGTCCGGAGGCCTCTCAGGCGCGACGCGATCGCGCTCCGGTCCGGCCCTGTGCGTGGCCCCCAATCCGAAGCCCGGCGGAATCGGGCGCGAAACCCGGCCGAGGCCGGGTCAGCTCCGGGCGGCCCCGTAGCGGCGCAGAAAGGCCGTCTTCCAGGGCACGAAGCGCCGCCGCTCGATCTCGTGCCGGCAGGAGGCCATCAGGTCCTCATAGAACTGCAGGTTGTGGATCGAGGCCAGGGTCTCGAACACCGGCTCATGGCAGTAGTGCAGATGCCGCAAGGTCATGCGGTCGTAGTGCGCGCAGGTGTAGCAGCCGCACTTGCCGTCGAGCGCCGCCGTGTCATGGCGGTGCAGCTTGTCGCCGATGCGCAGCATGCCTTTGCGCGTGAACAGCGTGCCGCCGCGGGCGTAGCGCGTGGGGATGACACAGTCGAACATGTCCATGCCGCGCTCCACCGCCTCGAGGATGTCCTCGGGCAGCCCCACCCCCATCAGATAGCGAGGGCGGTCCTCCGGCAGCAGCGGCGCCGTCCAGCCCGTGACCGCGCACATGCGCTCGTGGCCCTCGCCCACGCTCACGCCGCCGATGGCGTAGCCGTCGAAGTCCAGGTCGCGGATGGCCGCGGCGCTGCGCCGGCGCAGACCCTCGTCCAGCCCGCCCTGCACGATGCCGAACAGGAACTGATGCGGCGCCAGCTTGCTCGCGCGGCAGCGCTCGGCCCAGCGCGTGGTGCGGTCGACGCTCTGGCGCAGATAGCGCGCCGGGGCGTCGTGCGCGCAGCACTCGTCGAAGGCCATCACGATGTCCGCGCCCAGGCGGCGCTGGATGTCCATGGAGCCCTCGGGGTCGAGCAGCATACGCGGCTTGCCCTTGCCCGTGGCGAAGGTCACACCGTCCTCGCTGACCTCGCGCTCCGGCAGGCTGAACACCTGGAAGCCGCCGGAGTCCGTGAGGATGCTGCGGGGCCAGGCCATGAACGCGTGCAGGCCCCCGCGCCGCTCCACCAGCTCGGTGCGCTCGCCCAGGCTCATGTGATAGGTGTTGGCCAGGATGACGCGCGGACCGATCTGCTCGAGGTCGCGCGGCAGCACCGCCTTGACCGTGCCCTGGGTGCCCACGGGCATGAAGCTCGGCGTCTCCACCACACCGTGGCTGGTCTCGAAGCGCGCGCGGCGGGCGCCGCTGGGGTCGCTGGCCAGCAGCCGGAAGGCGATGTCCTTGGCCACTCTGATCAGCTCCCGCGCACGGAGAGGGCCAGCATGACCCAACCCACGATCAGGGCCACGCCGCCGATCGGGGTCAGCAGCCCCAGCTTGGAGGGCGCGCCCAGGGTCAGGGCGTAGAGCGAGCCGCTGAACAGCAGCGTGCCGGCCAGCATCCAGGGCGTGGCGCGGGCGGCTCCCGAGAAGCCGCCGCGAGCCAGGGCCGCCACGGCGAGCAGGGCCAGGGCGTGCACCAGCTGGTAGCGCACGCCGGTCTCCCACACGGCCAGCATGTCGGCGGCCACGCGCTGCTTGAGGCCGTGGGCGCCGAAGGCACCGAGGGCCACGCCCAGCCCGCCCAAGACGGATCCCCAGAGCGCGGCGTTCATGCCTCAGGTGCTCCGCTCGGGGCGTTGGGCGCGTCCGCGCCGCCGGGGGTCCAGGTGCGTTCGGCCGCGCCGGCTGCCACACGCGCCTCCACGAACAGCAGGTCCGAGAGGCGGTTGAGATAGCTGGGCACGCGCGCGTGAACGCCGTCGGGCTCCGCGGCCAGCAAGCCCAGCACACGCCGCTCACAGCGACGGCACACCGTGCGCGCCAGGTGCAAGGCTCCGCTGGGCGGACGCGCCCCAGGCAGCACAAAACTGGTGAGCGGCGCGAGGTCCTCGTTGAGCTGGTCGATCCAGCGCTCGAGCCGCTCGGTGCGACCGTCCGCAAGACGCTGCTGCTGGCCGGGCAGGCACAGCTCAGCGCCCACATCCAGCAGGTCGTCCTGGATGGCCGTCAGGCGCCCCCGCTGGTCCGCGTCCGGGCCGGCCTCAAGCGCCAGCCCCAGCACCGTGTTGAGCTCGTCGACCGTGCCGTAGGCCTCGATGCGCGCGTCGGTCTTGGGTACGCGCGAGCCGTCACCCAGGCTGGTCTGCCCGCCGTCGCCGCCGCGCGTGTAGATCCTGTCGAGGTGGACCATGGGAGGCGCCAGCGAGGTGTTCGTGACCGGCTGCGCCAGGGCGCAGGGATGACGGCACCAGCTGGCACCGACACGCCCACGGGCCCGACACGGGCCCTGCCATGCCTGCCGGTCAAAGCAGGTTGGCTCCCCAGGTTGGACTCGAACCAACGACCCTCTGATTAACAGTCAGATGCTCTGGCCAACTGAGCTACTGGGGAACCCGTTGGATCGGCGGACCCTACTCGCTGGTCTGCCCGGACGCAAGGGCGGGCGCGCCCCCCACAGGCAGGTAGCGCAGCAGCCTGGCGAGGGTGGCGCGCATCTCCGTGCGCGGCACGATCATGTCGATCTGTCCCTTCTCCAACAGGAACTCCGACATCTGGAAGCCGGGGGGCAACTTCTTCTTGATGGTGCCCTCGATCACGCGCGGGCCGGCAAAGCCGATCAGAGCCCCGGGCTCCGCCACGATCAGGTCGGCGGCCATGGCCCAGCTGGCGGTGACGCCGCCGGTGGTGGGGTGCGTGCAGACCGAGATGAACAGGCCGCCGGCCTCGCGCAGGCTCGCCAGCGCGGCGCAGGTCTTGGCCATCTGCATCAGCGAGAGGATGCCCTCATGCATGCGCGCACCGCCGGAGGCGGCCACCAGCACCAGCGGCAGACCGCGGTCGCGGGCCAACTCGATGGCGCGCGTGACCTTCTCGCCCACCACCACGCCCATGGAGCCGCCCATGAAGCGAAACTCGAGCACCCCGAAGACGATCGGCAGCTGCTCGATGCAGCCCAGCCCGTAACGCATGGCCTCCTTGAGACCCGTGCGCGCCGCCGCGGCCGCCAGCTTCTCGGGATACGGCTTGTTGTCGATGAAGCCGAGCGTGTCCACCGTCTCCATGCCGGCGTCGAACTCCTGCCAGCTGGCGGGGTCGAGCGTGAAGGCGATGCGCGTGTGCGAGCTGATGGGGAAGTGGTGCCCGCACTTGGGGCAGACCTTGAGCTGGTCGTCCAGGTCCTTGCCGAAGATGGTGGCGTTGCAGCTGGCGCAGCGCACCCAGAGGTCGCCAGGGATGTCCTTCTTGCGATGACGTAGCCAGGGCAACGAACCCATGCTTCTCTCCTCAGGCCCGGGTGGCGTGGGCAGACAGCGCGGCCTCGCGCATGACGGCGATGGTGGCGGACCAGTCGTCCGACTTGAACACTGCGGAGCCGGCCACGAACACGTTGGCGCCCGCGGCGGCGGCGTCGCCGATGGTGGCGGGCGCGATGCCGCCGTCCACCTCGATGTCGCCCTCGAAGCCCCAGGCACGCAGGGCCTCCACCTTGGAGAGCACCTCGGGGCGGAAGCTCTGGCCGCCGAAACCCGGCTGCACGCTCATGACCAGGGCCAGGTCGAACTGACCCAGATGCTCGCGCAGCAGCCCCACGTCGGTGTCCGGGTTGATGGCCAGGCCGGCCAGGGCGCCCGCGTCGCGGATGGCCGCCAGGGCCGCGGGCTCGGTCTCGACATGACAGCTGAGCACGTCTGCGCCCGCAGCCACGTAGCGCTCGGCGAACTCGAGCGGGTTGCGGATCATGATGTGCACGTCGAGCGGCCGGGTGGCCACCCGCTTGAGCGCCGCCACCACCGGCGGGCCGATGGTGAGGTTGGGCACAAAGTGGCCGTCCATGACGTCCACGTGCAACCAGTCGGCGCCGGCGGCCTCCACCGCTGCCACATCCCGAGCCAGGTGCGCAAAGTCGGCGGACAGCAGCGACGGGGCGATCTTGACCGCGGGCAGGCTCATGGCTCCATCCTCGCACCCGACGAGCGAGGCTTCCAGCGGCGTGGCATCAGTCCAGCGAGAGGGCCGCCAGGCCGGGCAGCGACTTGCCCTCCAGCAGCGCGAGCGACGCGCCGCCGCCGGTGGACACATGGTCGATGCGCTCGGCCAGCCCGAAGGCCGCCACGGCCGCCGCGCTGTCTCCGCCCCCCACCACCGTGTAGCCGGAGCAGGCGGCCACGGCCTCGGCCACCGCGCGGGTGCCGGCTGCGTACGCGGGACGCTCAAACACGCCCATGGGGCCGTTCCAGACCACGGTGCCAGCCGAGGCGATGGCCGCCGCGTAGCGCGCCGAGGTGTCCGCGCCGATGTCCAGCCCCAGGCATCCATCCGGCAGCTGGCCGTCGGCGGCCCGGGCATCATCGCTCTCAAAGGAGTCCGCCACCACGTGGTCCTCCGGCAGCAGCAGCTCGACCCCTCGCTCCGTCGCGGCCGCCATGACGGCGCGGGCCTCGTCGAGCATGTCGTCCTCGACGCGGCTGGCACCCACCTGGTCGCCGCGCGCCTTCAGGAACGTATAGGCCATGGCGCCGCCCACCAGCAGCACGTCGACGCGCTCGAGCAGGTGGCGGACCACGGCCAGTTTGTCCGAGACCTTGGCCCCTCCGAGGATGGCCAGCACCGGGCGCTTCGGCTGGTCCAGCACCTTCGAGAAGGCCGTCAGCTCCTTGCCCAGCAGGAACCCGGCCGCGCAGTGTTGCTTGCCCAACAACGCCGGCACGCCCACCACCGACGCGTGCGCGCGGTGCGCCGTGCCGAAGGCGTCGTTGACGTAGCGATCACCCAGCCCGGCGAGGGCCGCGGCGAAGCCCGGGTCGTTGGCCTTCTCGCCCGGATCGAAGCGCAGGTTCTCGAGCAGCGCCAGTCCGCCCTCGGGCAGCTCGGACAGCTGCGCCGCCACGTCCGCACCCACGGTCTGGTCGAGGGCCGCCACCTGCCGATCGAGCAGCTCGCCCATGCGCTCGGCCACCGGGGCCAGGCGCAGGGCGTCGTCCACGCCCTTGGGCCGACCGAGGTGGCTCATGCAGACCGCGCGCCCGTCGCGCTCGATGATCGAACGCACCGTGGGCAGGGCCGCGCGGATGCGCAGGTCGTCTCCGATGACACCCTGCTTGAGCGGTACGTTCAGGTCGAGCCGCACCAGCACGGTGTGACCCGCGACGTCCAGCTGATCGACGCTGCGCCAGCTCATGACAGGGCGTGGGCCGCTGCCATCAGGTCGACCACGCGGTTGCTGTAGCCCCACTCGTTGTCGTACCAGGACACGATCTTCACCAGGTTGCCACCCAGCACCATCGTGCTGCCGGCGTCGAAGACGGAGCTGTGCGGGTTGCCGATGATGTCGCTGGAGACGATCGGCGCCTCGGTGTACTCCAGGATGCCCTTGAGCGGACCCGAGCTGGCGGCGGCGGCCATGGCGGCGTTGATCGCGGCCACGTCGGCGTCCTGGTCGAGCTCGGCCACCAGGTCCACCACCGAGCCGTTGATCACCGGCACGCGCATGGCCATGCCGTCCAGCTTGCCGGCCAGCTCCGGAATGACCTTGCCCACGGCCTTCGCCGCGCCGGTGGTGGTGGGGATGATGTTCTGGGCGGCCGCGCGCGCGCGTCGCAGATCGCTGTGGATCTGGTCGGCGATGCGCTGGTCGTTGGTGTAGGCGTGCGTGGTGGTCATCAGGCCGCGGCGCAGGCCGAACTGATCCAGCAGCACCTTGGCCACGGGGGCCAGGCAGTTGGTGGTGCACGACGCGTTGGAGATGATCTGGTGCTCGGCCTTGAGGTCGCCGTCGTTGACGCCCAGCACCACCATGGCGTCGATGGCGTCCTTGGGCGGCACGGTCAGCAGCACCTTGGGCGCACCGGCCGTCAGGTGCTTGGCGATGGCCTCGCGCGTGCGGAAGATGCCCGTGGCCTCCACCACGAAGTCGACCCCCAGCTGCTTCCAGGGCAGGTTGGCTGGATCGCGCTCGGCGGTGATCTGGATCTTGTGATCGCCGACGATCATGCAGCCCTCGCTGGCCGAGACCTCGGCGTCCATCACACCCATGACCGTGTCGTACTTGAACAGATGCGCCAGGGCGTCGGGCGACGCCAGGTCGTTGATGGCGACGACTTCAAAGTCCGGACGAGAGTGCATGATGCGCAGCACGGTGCGACCGATGCGTCCAAAGCCGTTGATCCCGATCTTGATAGCCATGATGACTCTCCTGACGACGTGTTCTTGGGGGCGCGAGTGAAGGGCGGCGCAGTGTATCCGTTGCCCATGGCCGCGAGAAAGCCGGGGCTTGGTGCTGATGACGCTTGAGGTCGTGGCGCCCCTCCTCGATCAGCTGCGGCGCACGCTCGGCGCGCTGACCCGACCGGGCGAGCGCCTGCTGGTGGCGGTCTCCGGGGGCTCGGACTCGGTGGCGCTGCTGGGGCTGCTGAACAAGCTGTCGCCCGAGCGCCTGGTCGTGGCCCACGTGAACCACGGCCTGCGCCCGCGCGCCGACCGCGACGCCCACTTCGTCGTCGGGCTGGCCCGTGAGCTGGGACTGCCCTGCCGCAGCCTGAGCGCCCCGCCGGAAGGCGCGGACCGCGGCGCCAGCGAGACCGCCGCGCGACGACGGCGGCTGGACAGCCTGGGCGTGGCGGCCCAGCAGGCGGGCTGCCCCTGGGTCCTGTGCGCCCATCACGGCGACGACGCGGCCGAGACCCAGGTGCTGCACCTCGCGCGCGGGCACCGGGGGCTGCGGGCGCTGGCGGGCATCCCCAGCGTGAGGCCGCTGGCGCCGAGGGTGGCGCTGCTGCGGCCGCTCTTGGCGGGGCCGTCAGCGCCGGGGCGACAGGACCTGCAGAGGGCGCGGCAGGCCCTGGGGCTGGACTGCGTGCAGGACGAGACCAACTTCGACCGCAGCGTGCCCCGCAACGCGGTGCGCGCCTGGTTGGAGGAGGGGCGCCCGCCGCTCAGCAGCAGCCACCTGGCGCGCGTGCGGCGCGGCGCCTGCCGGCAGCTGGAGGCCACCCTGGCTCGCGCCGCCAGCCTGCTGGAGTCGGAGCTCTCGCCCCTCGGAAGCGGGTCGCTGCTGAGCGCCCACGGCCTGCGCGAGCTGCTGACCGACGACAGCCTGGCCACTGAGGGCCTGCGCCTGCTGGGCCCGTGCTTGCGGCGCCCGCGCCGACTGACCCTGCGACACACCCTGCTGAGGCGCCTGCGCGAGGCAGCCGTTCACGCTCGTGGGCAGCTGCTGCTCCCGGCCAACCCGCACCCGCTGCGTGCGCGGCTGGGCCCCGAGGGTCTGCACTTCAGCGACGAAGCGCTGCTCGACGCGTCTCCCACGGCGCGCGTGCTGAACGCCTTGGCGCAGACCCCGCTGCACCTCTGAGCGTCCCGCTGGGCGACGCGTCGTCAGGCCGGCTCGGTGAGCCGACTCAGCTGCGGGCTTCGAGGCAGGGCGACCTGACGTGACTCAGTCAGCGTCCAGCCGGGTGACCCGTCCGTCGTCCACGACGAACAGCCCCCCCGCGGTGACCTGGACGTTGCCAGCCAGACCCGACGCGATCAGCGCACCGTCGGAGGCGCGCCGCAAGAGCAACCCACCCGCGCCGTCCTCCAGGCACAGCGCCTCGCCGGTGGAACCGACCAGCGCTTCGCCGTCTGCCGTCCAGCTGAGCTCTCCCGTCGCCCGATCGAAGACTCGAGCACCGGACTGGGCCGACACCGCCAGGACGCCCGCGGCCACGCACGCGCTGCCCGTCGGGTCCGAGTCGAGGAGCGCCTGCCAGATCAGCTTGCCGCCAGCCCCGTGGCGCATCATCACGCGCCGGTCGAGCCCCACGCTCAGCATCCAGTCTGAACCGACCACCAGCGGGCCCGCCAGCCAGCCGGTGTGCGCCACCCACGACTCACCCGCAGGCACGCCGGGCCCGGTGGGCAGGCCGCGCAGGGTGCCGTCACCGCAAGCGGCCACCAGCGGGCCGGTGCTCCCCACACGGCGCAGGGGCTGCACCACGCCGCCCGGCAGGTCGATATGCCAACGCTCCCGGCCGTCGTCCAGATGGATGGCCGACACGCGCCCGGACAGGGTCTGGGCCAGGTAGAGCATGGGCTCCGAGGCGATGGGCGCCAGCGGCGGCACCGCGTCGAGCACGCGCTGCACCAGCCGGCGTCCGTTGACGGCGTCTACCACCAACAGCCAGTCGCCCGAGGTGAGCACCAGCAGCTCTTCGTGTCGCACCGGCGGCTGGTCCAGGTAGCCCGCGGTGAGCACGAACCAGCGCACGTCGCCGGTCTCCGCGTCGAGGGCCGTGAGGCCGTGCCGGCTGTCCTCCACCAGCAGCAGGTCGCCCCCGTCGTGCAGCGCCACCACAGAGGCGTCGCGCAGCTCAGCCATGGGCACCGTCCAGCGCGGGCCAAGCGGGGCGTCCCGCGCCTCGACCGGCGAACCGGACAGCGCGAGAACGGTGGAGATCAGGACCGGAATCAGCAGCAGCCGTGAGCGTCGCATGGCCGGACACTAGCAAGCCGCGGCGATCGCGGCCAGCCCGCCACGGCAGCGCGGAATCCAGGAGACTATGATCCTCCCGTGGACACCACCTCAGAGGCCGACGCCCCGCTCGCCGCTCGCCTGGGTCATGTGCAGGCGGAGATCGCGCAGGCGGCCCGGGCAGCGGGCCGGGACCCGACCAGCGTGCGGCTGGTGGTGGTCACCAAGGCCGCCCCTCCCAGCATCTTTGACGGCCTGGCTCGCCTGGGCGTGTCCGACGTGGGCGAGAGCCGGGTGCAAACTGCCGCAGAACGCATGGCCGGGCATGAGCGCTCATTCCGCTGGCACCTGGTGGGCCACCTCCAGGGCAACAAGGCGCGTCGAGCCGTGGCCCTGTTCGACGTGTTTCACGGCGTGGACTCGCTGGCGCTGCTTGAGCGCATTGAGCGCGTAGCGGGCGAACTGGGACGGCGGCCAGAGTGCCTGCTGCAGTTCAACGTCAGCGGGGAGCCCTCCAAGCACGGGCTGCCCCCTGACGCGCTGCCCGAGCTGTTGCAGGCGGCCGACGGCCTCCAGCACGCGCGAGTCACCGGACTCATGACCATGGCCCCCCGCAGCACGGACCCCGCACGGGCGCGACCAACATTCGCAGAGCTGGCGGCGCTGGCCCGGGAACACGCGCCGACCACTCTGAGGCAGCTCTCCATGGGCATGAGCGAGGACTTCCCGGTGGCGGTGCAGGAGGGCGCCACGCTCGTGCGCGTGGGGCGCCGGATCGTGGCCCCCTCCGACATGGGCTAGACTTGCTCCTGGCTCCTTTATCCGCATCCGCCCGGCTCCGTCGCCCATGCTCTGCTCCGCCCTGCTCCCGGTGCTGCTGTGCCTGCCCGCCCTGGGCAGCGACGATCTCGTGCCCGCCACCATCGAGGCCATGCTAGCGGCGCCCCCGCCGCTGACGTTCGGCTTCCCGGTGGCCCTTGAGGCGCAAGTCCTGGCCCAGAGCCCGTCCGGCGGCACCGTGCGGGCCGCCGCGGACCTGGGCGACATCAACGCGGACGGCGTCGCGGACGTGGTCACCGGCTCGCTCCCGGGCGAGCAGCCCCTGGCGGCCTGGGACGGCGTCACGGGAGAGCTGCTCTGGCGACACGCCTCGCCCGGCGGCTTCCGCAGCCCGCGCTGCCTGGCCGTTCTGCGCGACCAGCTGCTCACGGGAGAGAGCACTCCTCTGGGCCGGGTGGTCTGCCGACGCACGAGCACCGGCAGCCCCCGGTGGATCCGCGAGCTCTCCGCGCATGCGGACACCCAACTGGTCAACATCCTCAGCGTACGCTGGCTCGAGGACCTGAACGGCGACGGGCAGCCCGATGTCGCCGTAGCCGCAGGTCAGGGCCTGGACCAGGCCCTGCTGCTCTCGGGCGCGGACGGCAGCACGATCTGGAGCCATGACGCAGGCGACGTGGTCTACGACCTGCTGCCTACGACCGACCTCAACGGCGACGGCGCGGCCGAACTGCTCGCGGTGGGCGGCGATCAGACGCCCTTCGCCCGCGCGCTGGACGGCGCCAGCGGCGCGCTGCTCTGGGACGTGCCGCTGGACGGTCCCGGCGCCGTGGCCATGCTGCTGGACGACGTCGACGGCGACGGCATCCGCGACCTGGCGGTGGGTCAGTGGAACGCGCCCCTGGCCTGCCTGCTGTGCCTCTCCGGCGCCGACGGCGCGCGCCTCTGGCAGGCCGACGACGTGTGCTGCAACGTGACCTCGCTGGCCGGCGTCGGCGACCTGCTGAACACGGGGCTGCACGACATCGCGGTGGGTTCCTTCGACAACGCCGTGAACGCCGTGCTGGCGCTCAACGGCGCGGTCGAATGGCGCCGTGAGGGCAGCCAGACCGACGGCGCGCTCAGCTCCATGCTGCACGTCGTGGCGCTGGGCGACCTCGACCAGAGCGGGTTGCCCGAGGTCGGCGCCATCTCCCTCGACCATCACTTCTATCTGATGGGCGGCGAGCTGGGACAGTACATGGCCAAGCGCGACGTCCGAGCGCCCGCCTCGGTGCTGGTGGCCCTGCCCGACCGGGACGGGGACGGCCGGCCGGAGCTGGCCATCGGCGCCCAGGGCGGCCTGACCATCCTGGATGGCAACGCCGGCCTGGCCGATGGCCCACAGCTCGAGCTGACGCCCCCAAGCACGCTGGCCGGAGGTGGGGAGTTCGTCATCTGGGTCTATCCGGCCACCTACTACTTCATTGTCGGCTCGCTGGGCATCGACGAGCTGAACCTGCCCGGCTGGAACGCGCCGCTGCTGTTGGACCCTGCGAGCCTGTTCCTGGTGGTGCAGGGGCCCGCACCCGGCGCCGGCTCGGTGGGCTTCGAGATCCCGCCCCTGCCGTGGGAGCTGGGCGGCGTCCGACTGCACCTGCAGGCCGCGCAGGCCTTCGGGCCCGGCGACGGCTGGCTCAGCAACCGCGTCAGCTTCACGGTGCCTCGGCGGTGACGCTGCGCCTGGCGGTGTTGCTCTCCGGAGGCGGGCGCACGCTGGTCAATCTGGCGCAGGCCATGGCGCAGGGGCAGCTCGACGCCGAGATCTGCCTTGTGCTGAGCAGCCGACGCAGCGCAGGAGGTGTGCAGCGCGCGGCCGACCTCGGCCTGCCGGTCGAGGTGCTGCGGCCGCGCGACTTTGCGCAGCGTGCGGACTTTGATCAGCGTCAGGCCGAGATGATCGCAGCAGCGAAGGCCCAGCTGGTGATCATGGCCGGCTACCTGGTGCACATGCCGGTGCCCGCGGGCTGGGAAGGGCGCATGCTCAACATCCACCCGTCGCTGCTGCCGGCCTACGGCGGGCAGGGCATGTACGGCGAGCATGTGCACGCGGCCGTGTTGGCTGCGAGCGAGGGCGTGAGCGGCTGCAGCGTGCATGTCGTGGACGATCGCTACGACCAGGGACCGCTGCTGGCGCAGGCGCGGGTGCCCGTGCGCGGCGACGATGACGTCTCGAGCCTGGCCGCGCGCGTGTTCGAGGCCGAGTGCCGCACCTATCCGCAGGCCATCGCCGCCTACGCGGACCGGCTGGCTCAGCGGGGTGAGCTGCTCAGCCTCCCGGCGCCGGCGGCCCCAGCGACTTGACCGGGACGGTCTGCATGGCCGGTCGGCCCGGGGGTGCCAGCAGCGCCTCCAGCCGCTGCAGCCAGAAGTCGGGCAACACCAGCTCGGCGTGCTCGAGCCCGGAGACCAGGGCCCGGTGGCTGGACACGCCCAGGATCTCCTGGGGCTCGTCTGGCATGGGGCGTCGGAACGACACCTGCGCCAAGACCTCGCCCGACCCGTCGAGGAAGCGCGCCACCCAGGGATACACGGCCTCCGCAGGCGTCGGGCTCCAGGAGTAGCCGCGCAGGCCGCTCACCAGATCGTGGCCCAGGCCATAGCGACGGCCCCATTCGTCGTCCCCGGTCCAGTGACCGTCCGCCGCGCGTGACACGCTCAGCACCTCGGCACCCACGGACTGCAGCTCCAGCCGGGTCCAGCGCTCGAGCGGCACGTTCAAGGGCGTCAGCGAACGCAGGCTGTCCGGCACGAAGTCGCCGAACAACGCGGCCACGTCCGGCGCCAGCAGCAGCCCCTCGCCGGGACGCCAGGTGGCGCGCGCGCGGAGCACGTCCTGCTGCAGGTCGAACAGCTCCAGTCGCTCGACACGGAGCACACCGGCCTGATCGAAGCTGACCTCGATCACGGCCTCGGGCTCACCGAGCGGCGGCTCGCAGAAGCCGCTGGCCTCCAGACCGTCTACCCGCTGCAAGAAATCGGAGAGCGAGCTGCGCCCCTCGATGCGGTGGCTGTCGACGCCCAGCCCGACCAGGCGTTGCGGCGCGGCGAAGGCCCAACCTCCGCGGCTGTCACGGCGGATGTCGAGCAGCGCCTCGCCGTCGCGCAGCAGGGCGAAGCGCTGGGCGCGCTCCTGCACCGGCGGCACCAGCCGTCGCTCCCGGAAGAAGTCGGGCTCGTTGCTCATCAGGTTGAACTGGTTGCGCTCGGCCTCGAGCAGCTTGTAGAGGTCTTCACGGATGACGTACATGCCGTCGCTGCGGCCAGCCCAGTCGCGCTCAACGAACAGGCGCGCGGGCGGCTCGCCCGGAGCGTAGAGCTCGATCAGGGTGGAATCGGCCCAGTCGCCACGCGCCACTTGATCGGCGTTGGGCAAGCCGAGCTGCGCCAGGTCGGCGTCCTCGGGTGCCACGGCGGCCACCAGCACCTGGCGGCTGAACTGCAGCGAGCGCACCAGGCTCATGATGCGCGCGTCGTCGCCCTTGGAAGGCACCGGCTCGGCGATGCTCCAGCGCCCGCCCGTCAGGGTGGCATCCAGCAGCACGCCCTCGGGACGCTCGATGCGCACCCGGTTGAGGTTGCCGCGCAGGCCTCGCAGCAGGTGCTTGTCGACGTAGTCCTCGGCCCGGAACTGCTCCACCATGGTGCGCAGGTTGGGCGTGGTCAGGACGATCTGATCGTCGCCCTCGCGCCGGGCGTAGAGCCCCTTGCCGAACACGTCCTTGTCGCCGATCAGCAGCGTGGTGCGGTGCTCGCCGATGCCGAAGGTGATCGAGAACTGCGGCTGCGCCAGACCCACGTCGGCCGGATTGACCTGTGCGCCCTGGGCCTCCAGCGGGATGACGCTCGCCAGCGACAGCTTGCGGATGACCGACTCGACGAACTCGGCCTGGGCCAACTCCCTGGCCTCGGGCGGGTAGGTGATGCGCCAGGGGCCGCCGGCTTCGCGCTCGATGTCGACCACGTGGCCGGTGCGAAAGCGCATGCTCACGAAGTTGACCGCGGCCGGCTCCAGGCCCGGGTAGAGCGGGCCCCCGGCCGCCACCGGCTGGACGCGCAGGTCTTCGCTGCGACCGAGGCTGTAGAGCACCGCCGCCAGCGCGGCCAGCAGCAACAGCGTGGCGATGCGACTCTTCATGTCGTACTCCTCAGCGGCGCCGCGCGAGCCACACCAGCAAACCCAACAGCGCGCCACCGAGCGGCATCAGGATCACGATATAGAGTCGGACGGACGACGTCTCGTCCTCGTACATCTTGACGATGGACTCGTAGGCGTCCTGGCTACGTGCCTCCACCGCGCGCTCTCGCTGCACCAGCCAGTTCATGCAGTTGAGCGCCAGGTCCATGTTGCCGGGACCGCCCTGGGCCACTCCCAGGAAGCTGTTGGTGAGCCAGGCCGTGCCGCCGCTGACGGTCACGCGTCCGGGCGCGCCCTCCACCGCGATGACCAGATCACGGGCGGCGCGCACCTCGCTGCCTTCGTCCAGCATGTAGTTGCCGGGCGAGCCATCGGCTCCCACCAGGTCGCCGAACACGTCGTCATCGCTGCGCAGCAGGACGGGCGTGCCGATGTGCGCCGGTGTGTCCGGGGCGCGACGCAAGCCGCCGTGGGTCGATACGTTGGCAAAGAAACCCTGCCGCGCCATGGGCGCCGAGATCACGTGATCGGCATTGAAGCGTCGCGCGGGCAGCAGGGTGCGCCGGCTGGTGGCCTCCAGCATGGGGTCGTCGCGGGTGACCAGCGCGCGCTCGCGCAACACGCCCAGGTCCGCGACGAAGTGATCGAAGGCGGCCTCGGCCCACCACGCGTCGAGCGCGAGAAACAGCCCGCCGCCGCGCAGATGGAAGTCGCGCAGGGCCTCCACGCTGGCCTGCCCCAAGGGGCGTCGGGGCGAGAGCAGCAACAGCAGCTCCGCGTCTTCGGGCAGGCCCAGCTCGGGCTTGAGCTCCAACGTGTCCAGCTCGAAGCCCTGACCTCGCAGGGCCTCCGCCAGCACACCAAAGCCGAAGGAATCGAAGTCGGAGATGTCGCCTTCGCCGTGCCCCACCAGGGCGTAGGCACGGGGTGGCTGCTCGTCCGTGACCGAGAGCAGCGCCGAGGTCAGCGGGCTCTCGCCGTGGTACGCGCGCAGCTCGGCAGGCTGGATACGGTCGGGGTCCGCCAGGCCACGGTCGATGGTGACCAGGTCCTCCAGGTACACCAGCCGCACGCGATCACGGCACTCCAGCACCACCAGGTTGTAGCGCGTGATGTGGTGCTTCCGGACCAGCTCCTCCACCTCGTTCTGATTGGCGTGCGGATCGTAGCTCACCAGCTCGAGCTGACCGCCGGCGGCCACCTCGTACTCTGCCAGCAGGTTGCGCACGTACTCACCCGCCCGGCTCTGGACGCTGGCCAGTCCGTTGGGAAAGGGCTGGGGCTCCGGCCGGAAGATGGTCACCACGCGCACCGGCGCCGGCAGGTCGGACAGCACCTTGAGCGACTGTTCGCTCAGGCTGTAACGCGCGCCCGCGGTGAGGTCGAAGCGCTGCCGCAGGGCGGAGCGGCTGCTGGCGTAGATGATGGCCGCCACCAGCGCGAGCACGACCAGCGTGGTGGCCAGGCCTTCGCCCGCGCCCAGCAGCCGGCGACCGCGTCCGAAACCGCCCCCTGTCAGCGCCACTTGCGGAACTCCAGGCTGCGCGTGGCGAGCACCAGCACGCCCGCGGTGCCGGCCGCATAGAACGCCAGCACCGACGTATCCAGCACACCCAGGCTGAACGAGCTGGCGAAGTGTCCGAACACGTTGACGGTCTCCACCACACCGCGCAGCGCCGTGAGCTGCCGCGACTGCACCAGCAGCGGCGTCAGCAGGATCAGCAGCGAGGTCGTGATGGAACCCACCGCCGCCACGATCTGATTGGTGGTGGTGGTCGAGAAGAACAGCCCCACCGCGGTGAGCAGCGACGACACGCACAGGATGCCCAGATAGCTTGTGATCAGCCGGCCGGGGTCGGGCAAGGCGCCGTAGTTGCGGATGATGGCGATGTACAGCAGGGTCGGCGCCCACAGGAAGACCTGGAACAGCATGGCCCCCAGGAACTTGGCCAGCACGACCTCTCCGTCGCGCACCGGCGCCGTGAGCGTCATCTCCAGCAGCCCCGTGCGGCGCTCCTCCGCCACCAGCCGCATGGTCACCAGCGGCGGCACGATCACGAGGCACAACCAGAACAGCAGCCCGTCGCCGAAGTAGAAGGCGATGGTGTCGCTCACCACGCCACCCGATGCGCTCAGGGCCATGTCGAACGCGAGCCCGTTCAGGATCAAGAACACCGTCAGCACGATGTAGGCCAGAGGCGAGAAGAACAGGCTCTCGACCTCGCGCCAGAACAGGGTGGGCAGGCAGGTCCTCACGAGCGCGTCAGGTCCAGGAAGATCTGTTGCAGCGAGCGCGTGAGCGGCTGGAAGTGGCGCACGGCCAGGCCGGCGTTCACGAGCCCCGCCAGCAGGGCCGGGCCGTCGCTGTCCTCGGCGAGTTGAACGCTGAAGCCCGCGCCATCAGACGTCGGCTGGGGCTCGAGCCCGCGCTCTCGCAGCGCGGCGCCCAGAGGCTCGCGCGGCCCGTCGAGCTCGATGCGCACCTCGCCGCGACGCCCCGCGCTCTCTTCGAGCTCGCTGGGGCTGCCCTGGGCCACGATGCGCCCCTCCTTGATGATGGCTACGCGCGAGCAGACGCCCTCGATCTCGGACAGCACGTGGCTGCTGAGCATGACCGTGCGTTGCCCGCGCAGCGCGGCGATGAGCTCCAGCACGTCTTCGCGCTGGGCCGGGTCGAGCCCGCCGGTGGGCTCATCCAGGAACAGCACGTTGGGGTTGCCGAGCAGCGCATCGGCCAGGCCCACGCGCTGCCGGTAGCCGCGCGAGAGCTGGCTCAGGATGCGGCGGCGCATGGGCACCAGGCCCGCGGCCTCGAGCACCTCGTCGCGGCGCTTGCCCCGCTCGGAGGCCGCGATGCCCTTGAGCCGCCCGCGGTAGTCGAGGTACTCGTCCACCCGCGCGTCCGGGGGCAGGGCGACGTTCTCCGGCAGATAGCCGATCTGGCGCCGCACCTCGAGGCTCTCGCTGGCCACGTCGAAGCCGGCCACCCGGGCCTGCCCGCTCGTGGCGGGCAGGAACCCGGTCAGGATCTTGATGGTGGTGCTCTTGCCTGCGCCATTGGGCCCCAGAAAGCCCAGCACCTCACCCTGCTCGACGTGCAGGCTGATGTCGTCCACGGCCAGCAGGTCGTGGTAGCGGCGGGTGAGGTGGGTGACTTGAATCACGCGGGGCGGGTGCCCCCCGGGGGCACCCGGGCGGCCATCAGTTCTTGATCTCGAAGTCGGCGTCGATGATGTCGTCGGCTTCCTTCGACGCCCCTGACGGTGCGGATCCGGCAGCCTCGGCGCCAGCCCCTGCATCGGGCTGCGCTCCCGCCTCGGCCTGCTGAGCCTTGTACATGACCTCACCCAGCTTCTGAGCGGCCTGCGTGAAGGCCTCCAGGGCCTGCTTGAGCGCGCCGGCGTCGTCGCCGTCCTTGGCCCGCTCCAGCTCGGTCTTGGCGGACTCGATGGCGGCGATGGTGGCCTCGTCCAGCTTGTCCTTGTGCTCCTCGAGGGCCTTGTCCGTCTGGTAGATGGTCTGCTCGGCCTGGTTGGCCAGATCGATCAGCTCTCGGGCGGCCTTGTCGGTCTCGGCGTTGGCCTCGGCCTCGGCGCGCATCGTGTTGATCTCGTCCTCGCTCAGCGCGGAGCCGGCCTCGATCGTGATGCGCTGCTCCTTGCCGCTGCCCAGGTCCTTGGCCGACACGCTCAGGATGCCGTTGGCGTCGATGTCGAACGTGACCTCGACCTGGGGCACGCCGCGCGCGGCGGGCGGGATGCCCTCCAGCTTGAAGCGACCCAGAGTGCGGTTGTCGCCGGCCATCTCGCGATCGCCCTGGAGCACGTGGATCTCGACGCCTGGCTGGTTGTCCGCGGCGGTCGAGAAGATCTCCTTCTTGGAGCTGGGGATGGTCGTGTTGCGCTCGATCAGCTTGGTGGTCACGCCACCCAGGGTCTCGATGCCCAGGGACAGCGGGGTCACGTCCAGCAGCACCACGTCGTCGATGTCGCCCGAGAGCACGCCGCCCTGGACGGCGGCGCCGAGGGCCACCACCTCGTCGGGGTTGACGTTCTTGCCGCCCTCCTTGCCGAAGATGGCCTTCACCAGGGCCTGCACCGCGGGGATGCGTGTGGAGCCGCCCACCAGCAGCACCTCGTCCACCTCGGAGGCGGAGATGCCGGCGTCCTTGAGGGCGTCCAGGCAGGGCTTGCGGCAACGGTTGACGAGGTCGCTCACCAGCTCCTCGAAGCGAGCCCGCGTGAGGGTCATGTTGAGGTGCTTGGGACCGCTGGCGTCGGCGGTGACGAAGGGCAGGTTGATGGCGGTCTGGGCCGTGCTGGACAGCTCGCACTTGGCCTTCTCGCAGGCCTCGCGCAGGCGCTGCAGGGCCATCACGTCCTGGCGCAGATCGACGCCATGCTCCGCCTGGAACTCCGCGGCCACGTGCTTGATCAGGGCGCTGTCGAAGTCGTCGCCACCCAGGTGGGTGTCACCGTTGGTCGAGGCCACCTCGAACACGCCGTCCCCGATGTCGAGGATGGACACGTCGAAGGTGCCGCCGCCCAGGTCGAACACGGCGATCTTGCCTTCCTTCTTCTTCTCGAGGCCGAACGCCAGGCAGGCGGCGGTGGGCTCGTTGAC
>QNBX01000043.1 GCA_003644265.1 Planctomycetota bacterium | reverse complement strand
TACATCCAGCGCGTGCTCGACAGCTGCACCACGACCACCGGTCCCAAGGGCAGCTACCAGGTCGACAAGCTCGCGGCCGGCGAGTACGGCGGCGAGCCCGGCGCGGCGCTGATGCTCTTCCGCACCTACCCGCGCGTCGCGTTCTGGGAGCAACGCAACGACAGCGTGCCCTTCTACACGGACAGCGGGCGGCTCGCGTCCTACTGCGACCTGCCCGAGGCCATCGAGTACGGCGAGAACCTGATCGTGCACCGCGAAGCGGTGGAGGCCACCCCCTACCTGCCCAACGTGATCGTCAGCAGCAGTCCTTTCGTGCGGCCCGTCGACTACGGCATCGCGCTCGACGACATCGACTGCGACCGGCGCAGCGTGCGCAACGTGAAGATGCCATGGTCGCAGGTGCGCGAGACGGTGAACCCGCTCTGGAAGGCCGGCTTCCGGTTCTTCTGCAGCACGCCCAAGAGCCGCCACACCACGCACAGCTCCTGGTCGACCGTCGACTGGCACTGGATCTGGAGCACGAACCACGGCGACGCCCTGCGGCGCGACAAGCGCGACCCCGGGGTCGGCGACCGGCAGATCCAGCTCAACCCGAAGGCCGCGGCCGACCTCGATCTGAACGAGGGCGACTACGTCTGGGTGGACGCCAACCCGGCCGACCGGCCGTTCGTGGGCGCCAAGCCGGACGACCCGCGCACCAAGGCCTTCCGCTGCATGGTGCGGGTCAAGCTCAACCCGTCGTTGCCGTACACGATGACGATCATGAAGCACACCGGCTGGATCGCGACGGAGCGCACGGTCAAGGCGCACGAGACGCGCGAGGACGGCATGGCCCTCTCGACCGAGACCGGGTACCAGAGCAACTACCGCTACGGCAGCCACCAGAGCATCACGCGAAGCTGGCTGCCCCCCATGCACCAGACCGACTCGCTGTTCCACAAGAAGACCGGCGCGATGGGTTTCGTGTTCGGCTTCGCGGTCGACAATCACGGCGTGAACACGGTGCCGAAGGAGACGCTGGTGCGCATCGTCAAGGCCGAGGACGGTGGCATCGGCGGCACGGGTGTCTGGGAGCCGGCGACGACCGGAAGGACGCCCGGCGCCGAGTCCGACCTGATGCACGACTATCTCTCGGGCAAGATGATGGAGGGCGGGTCTTGAGCACCCACGACGAAGGCGGGCGGGTTCCACCCGCTGAGCCGGAGGCTGGCGAGGGCCCCGGGGCGACCACGGGCCCGGCCCGCGATGCCATGGACGAGCAGCACCCGCGAGAGCGGCCCATCGAACCCGAAGACCCGATGCAGCTCACCGCGGAGCCGGTGAACGGCGACCCGCGCGCCATGCTCGACGGGATCATCGAGGAATACGTCGGGCTCGGCTGGGACGCCGACCACATCGAGAAGATCTTCGCGACGCCGTTCTTCCTCGCGACCTGGGGGCTGTCCGAGCTCTTCGGCCGGAAGCAGGTGCGCGAGCGCATCGACGCCGTGCTCCGGCGCCGGGGCGTGATGCGCTTCACCACCACGATCGACCCGGTGGCCGATCCGGACGCCGCCTCCATCCCCGAACACCTGAACTGCGCGCCGCCAGATGCGGCCGACGAGGGAGATCACCATGCCTAAGGTCTGGAACTGGCAGCTCGGTCGCGAGATGGAATACCCGTACGAGGAGGGCTTCCCCGAGTGGCAGTTCGCCTTCGTCTTCAACATCAACCGCTGCATCGCGTGCCAGACCTGCACCATGGCGTGCAAGTCGACCTGGACCTTCTCCAAGGGCCAGGAGCACATGTGGTGGAACAACGTCGAGAGCAAGCCCTACGGCGGCTACCCGCAGGGCTGGGACGTCAAGCTGTTGTCGCTGCTGCGCAAGGCCAATCCGGACGGTCAGCGCTGGAACGGGACGGCTGACCCCAAGCGCTCGCCCTACGGCAGCTTCAAGGGACGCACCATCTTCGAGGCGGCCGGCCGTGCGCCGGGCGGGACCGACGGGCAGCGCGTGCTCGGCTACCTGCCCACCGATCAGGAGTGGTCGGCGCCCAACATCCACGAGGAGACGGCGGCGGGCGAGGTGATGGCCCCCGGCGACTACTCGGGCTCGGCGCAGCTCCCCGAGCACAAGGTGTGGTTCTTCTACATGCAGCGGATCTGCAACCACTGCACCTACCCGGGCTGCCTGGGCGCCTGCCCGCGCAAGGCCATCTACAAGCGACCGAACGACGGCGTGGTGCTGATCGATCAGCAGCGCTGCCGCGGCTACCGCAAGTGCGTCGAGGGCTGCCCGTACAAGAAGTCGATGTACCGTCCGACGACGCGCGTCAGCGAGAAGTGCGTGGCCTGCTACCCGCGCCTCGAGGGCAAGGACCAGGAGCTCTCGCCCGACAACGAGCCGCTCGAGACGCGCTGCATGACGGCCTGCGTCGGCAAGATCCGCATGCAAGGCCTGGTGCACCTCGAGCAGGACGGGAGCTGGACACCGTCGCCCGACAGCCCGCTCTACTACATGGTGCGCGAGCGCAAGGTGGCCCTGCCGCTGTATCCCCAGTTCGGCACCTCGCCCAACGGTTTCTACATCCCGCCGCGCTGGGTGCCGCGCGACTACCTGGGCCAGATGTTCGGTCCCGGCGTCGAGCACGCCCTGGAGCAGTACTGCTGCCCCGATCGGGAGCTGCTCGCGGTGATGCAGCTGTTCCGCGCACAACAGCAGATCCTGTTCCGGTGGGAGATCGAGAAGGGCCCCAAGGTCGCCGAGATCGAGGTGACCATGCCCGACGGCTCCCACAAGGTGCAGGAGATCTGGAACGACACCGTGATCGGTTACAACCGCAGCGGCAAGGCGGTGGTGAAGACCACCGTCGAGGAGCCGACGTTCGTGCGGCCTGACGAGCACCTCAACTCGATCTGAGACGCACCACCCCGGACCAGTGAGAATGAAGCATGTCTGCTGAGAAGCCATCAGGACCGGCGCCTGCAGCGGCCCCGCGGGAGGCCGGTGGCGATCCGTCCTGGACTCCCCTGGATGAGGCCCGCTTGCAGGTCTATCAGGTGCTCTCGCTCGCGGCATCGGATCCGCGGTCCGAACGTTGGCCACGGCTGCGCGAGCCCGCCGTGTGCGAGGCGGCGGTGGCCGCCGCGCGGTTCCTCGCCGACCAGGGCGAGGCCCAACCGCACGAGCTGGCTCCCGGGGAGACCTCGCCATCCGGGCTCGATCTGGCCGAGCTGATGCGCTTTGCTGAGGCCCCGCGCGACGAGCTCGGTGAAGAGCACCAGCGCGTCTTCGGCCTGGTGCAGAGCAAGGAGTGCCCGCCCTGCGAGTCCGACTACTGCCCGCAGACGTTCAGCGTCTATCGCAGCCAGCGCATGGCCGACGTGGCGGGGTTCTACCGCGCGTTCGGCCTGCAGCCGTCGCGGGACATGCCCGAGCACGTCGACCACGTCGCGCTCGAGCTGGAGTTCATGGCCTGGCTGCTCGCCAAGCGCCGGCACGCGCTCCAGGCGGGCGGCCAGAAGGCCGCTGAGCAGGCTGGCGTCTGCGCGGCCGCCGAACGGGACTTCGCCGAGGAGCACCTGGCCTGGTGGCTGCCGGCCTTCGCGCGCGCCCTGCGTACCAAGGCCGACGGTCAGCCGCCGGACCTCTCCTCGACCGCGCCCGCGGGCAGCTTCTACTCCGCGCTGGGCGCGTGCCTCGCGGCCTTCGTTCCAGCCGAGCGCGCCCTGCTCGGGATCGCCCCGTCCGACGAGCTGGCGCGCCCGGCGCCGACGGACGAGCCGGAGGGCGGATGCGAGGGCTGCAGCCCGGACGTCGACCCCGACGCGGACTGAGGTCCCGGCGCAGGCCGGGCTTCCTGGGAGGGGCAGTTCAGTGCCCGTAGCGGCCGCGGCCGTCCAGCGTGCCCGGTGGCGGCGGGTAGACGATCGACTCGCCGACCGTGAGCTGCGGCAGCGGTCGCACACCCGCGTCCGCCAGCGTCACTTGCCACTCCTGCGAGAGCCACAGGTGATTGATGCGCGGCAGCACCGTGCGCACGGACAGGTAGGCCTCGGAGCCGGCGGCGACGACGAAGCCGGCGTCCTGAAACACGTTGAGCGTGAACAGGTCCGACGTCCAGAAGCGGGCGCGGACCGGCGCGGCTGCGTCAGCGACCAGAGCGCGCAGGAGCGCGTGGCCCGTCTCCGCGTCATCGGGGGCCAGCGCCCAGTCGAGGATCAGCCGCTCGCCGCTGCGGTCCCGCGTGATGGCCACGCCGGTGAGTTCGCCCGCCCGCCACGCCTGCCAGCCTTGGTCGGTCGCGCCCGGAAAGGCGGCCCGCCAGGCGTCGAAGCGAGCATCCCGACGCACACCGCAGACACCAACGTCGAGCCGAGCCGCCGAGGCCGGACCGTCATGCGCGTTGGTGATGGTGATCCCGTCCCCGCCGTCCCCGCCGTCCCCGCCGTCCCCGCCGGACGCGCTGGACCCGCCGGGGACGGGGAGGCCGGCCGCGCGGCACAGATCGATCGACGTGGCGACGGCCTTGTGTCCGCGCAGGTGTCGCAGGAACCACCAGTCGACCTCGTCCCACTGACCGAAGACCGCGGCGAGGCGTTCGGGCAGCTCGAACTCCTCCTGAAAGCTGCGATCGAGTTCGAAGAAGAGGCTGTGCACCCCCCCCGCGCGATACGCCCGATCGATGAAGCAGGCGCTGAAGCGGCCGAACAGGTGCGGCTCGCCCTGCACTTGCATGGGCACGTGCGACACGCCCAGGTGTCCGATGACACCCCCGTCCGTGTCTACCGCGAGCATGCTGGAGCACCCGTGCGGGTTGCCTCGCATACCGTGCGCGATCTTCTGGCGCACGAGACGGGCGTCGCGGTGCTGGGCTCGCGCGTATCCGTCAGCGATGGCGTCCCAGTCGCCCGCAGAGGCCACACGAATCTCGTAGTGCCCCATCAGAATCCCCGCGACACCTGAGACGTATGGCTCGCCCAACCTGACGGAACCGACATCAGAAGATGTCGAAGTCGGCGAGCGTATAGTACCAGTACTCGCGCAGGTAGCGCGGCTCGAGCTGCGGTACGAACGGGCGCCCGATCATCATGTACGGCGACGGCAGCACGCGGAATCCCCAGCGCTGGAACTCGCCGAACCACGTCGAAGACGTGGGGCAGATGAACGCGAGCATGTGCCGGCCGCGCGCGACGTGGGAGCTCCGCACGGCGGCCTGCACAGCCTGGGCCGCGACGCGGTCGCCGGGATCGCAGAGCCAGTCCACCAGCACGCCGGCGTCGTGTCCCATCATGTGCGCGCGCCGGTGGACCGCATAGGCCCGGAGCGTCCCGTCGATCGCGTCCCTGGCGAGCGTGATCGTGTACGGCGCTCCGGGCGCGTCCCGAAAACGCCAGTTGAGGAAGCGGGCGTCCCGGCGCGCCATGCAGCGGTATCGCGGAGCCAGGCGTTCGTAGAGGGCGGTCACATCGTCATCGAACGCGGTCGCCTGTTCGATGCGAACACTGGTGTCCGCGGGTGCCTGCGGCCCCCCCTTCGCCACCAGCAACCACTGCTGGCGCAACATCCAGTAGTCCATGTATCGATTGGCGATGCGATAGACGCGCCGGTTGGGCAGGCCGTACATGACGGCGTCGCCGCCGAGGATGGCGAAGGTCGAGGCATAGGCCTGCGCCAGACGAACGAACAGACCGGGATTCCTGAGACCGCGGCGCACCGAGGGGTCGGAACACGAGTCGCAGTTCTGTCCGAACGTCAGCCATTCGCCGTCGGCACACACGTCCATCGGGACGCCGCCGTAGTGACCGACGACGCGTCCCTCACGATCCTGCGCCACCAGCCCGTGATACCCGGCGGGGTTTGAGGCGTACTTCCAGTGCCACCACGCAGGCACGAACGCGGACTGCGGGTCATCGCCGCCAAACGCGTTGGTCATCAGGCGCGCGATCGCCTCGGCGTCGGCGGGAGCGGACCTGCGAATGAACAGCCCGGTGCCGTTCACTTGCTGCCCTCGGCGTCTGCTTCATCCGCTGACTTCAGGGGCCTGTCCGTGCTCTCGCTGGTCGGAGATGCCAGCCGTCGGAAGACCAGGCTCGCGTTGGTGCCGCCGAAGCCAAAGCTGTTCGTCATGACCGTGATGAGGCCCGCGTGGTCGACGCGCTCGGTGACCAGCGGCAGGCCCTCGAGCTCGGGCTCCGGGTCGACCACGTTGATGGAAGGCGCGATGAAGTCGTGCTCGAGCATCAGCAGGCAGTGGATCGCCTCCAGCGCCCCGGCGGCCCCGAGGGAGTGGCCTCCCATCGACTTGGTCGATGAGAAGCGAGGCAGCGAATCGCCGAACACCTCGCGCATCGCCGCGACCTCCGAGAGGTCGCCGACCGGGGTGCTCGTGCCGTGAGTGTTGACGTAGTCGATCGGCGTATCGACCGTGGCCCGTGCGAGTTGCATGCAGCGGACGGCGCCCTCGCCCGACGGGGCCACCATGTCGGCGCCGTCCGAGTTGGCGCCGTAGCCCACCAGCTCAGCGTAGATCTTCGCGCCGCGCGCCAGCGCATGCTCGAGCGCCTCGACCACGAGCATGCCTGCGCCGGCCGCGATCACGAAGCCGTCGCGGCTGCGGTCGTAGGGCCGTGACGCCCGGCCGGGGGACTCGTTGGAGTGGACCGAGAGGGCGCCCATGGCGTCGAACCGGCTCGCGATGCTCCAGTCCTCCTCCTCGCTGCCGCCCGCGAAGACGATGTCCTGCTTGCCCCACTGGACCTGCTCCATGGCGGCGCCGATGCAGTGCGCGCTCGACGAGCAGGCGGATGTGATCGAGTAGCTCATGCCCTTGATCTGGAACGACGTCGCGAGGCATGCGGAGACGTTGCTCCCCATGGTGCGTGGCGCGGCGTAGGGGCTGACCCGACGAAGCCCCTTGCTGCGCAGCGCGTCTGCGCTCTCGATGACGTTCGCGCTCGACGAACCGCCGGCGGAGGCGATCACGCCGATGCTCGGATGCGAGATCTCGCCGAGCCCGAGCCCGGCGTCCTGCATGGCCTCGCGCATGGCGACCCAGGTGTAGACGGCCGCATCGCACATGAAGCGGCGGGAGCGTCGATCGAGGTATTGGTCGGCGTCGAGGTCGACGCTCCCGGCGACGTGGCTACGCATACCCATCGTCCGGTACGACTCGTTGAAGACGATGCCCGAGCGCCCGGCGCGCAACGAGGCCAGCACCTCAGCCGCCGTATTGCCGAGGCAGGAGACGGCGCCCATGCCGGTGATGACGACTCGTCGCATGCACGCACTCCGGGAGCTTCGAAAGATCCCGCCCCACCGACCACCATGGCGTCTCGGGCGGATGCGACCCCAGCTACGCCGTCGGCCCCGGGAAGCGATCGAGCTCCATGAACCGGGAGATCACCAGCAAACCGTACCGGGGCGGCGACGACTGTCCTGAGCCTCATGATAACCGGGGCCTGCGACGTGGGCACGGAGGAGGTCGGCTTCGTCCTGGACAGCCTGGTGGCCGAAACGGACGAACCGGCGGTGCTGCCCGAGCCCATGGTCCGCGGCTCTGGCCCGAGCCTCTGGCCTGCGCACCGCTCGGGATCGGCAGCGCGATCGTCAGCTGGGCAGGTCGTCGGCACTCAACACGACCCTCCCGGAAGCGGCCCTCGGCAGCTGCTCCAGAACGTGAACGCGCCGCGGCACCTTGTAGTCGGCCAGCCGGGCCTGGCAGAACGCGATCAGCTCGGCCTCCTCGGCTGGATCGTGGAGCGTCACCGCGGCGATGACCCGCTGCTTCCGCCGCGGGTTCGTCTGCGCGGTCACCGCGCTCTCCACCACGCAGGGGTGGGACTCCAGCACTCGCGCCACCTCGGCGAGTGACACCTTCCAGCCGCCGACGTTGACCACGCCAGCTCGCGATCCGTCGAGATAGAGGAACCCGTCGGCGTCGAGGAACCCGACGTCGCCCGTCCGGTAGCAGCCGTCCTGGAAGCCGTCCTGGAAGCCATTCCTGTCGTGAACGGTCTCTCCCTGGACGTATCCCGCCGCGGTCGCCTCCCCGCTGATGACCACCTCGCCGCGGCAGCCCGCAGGTAGCGCCCCGCCGTTCGTGCCGACGACGCTCACACCGACGTTTTTCATCGCACGGCCGACGGAGCCGGGACGCAAAGCGATCTCGGAGGGGACGTGCAAGCAGATCCCTCCGGTCTCTGATGACCCGTAGTGTTGGAAGATCGGCGCGTTGAATCGCCGCCGGAACGCCTCGATCTGGGCCACCGAGAGCGGCGCCGTGCTGCAAACGTGGTAGCGCACCGAGGACAGATCCGGGACCTGATCCAGGCGCGTTCGGTTCAGCACGCGGTACATGACGGGCACGCCGAGGAAGACCGAGATGCGCTCGTCAACGAGATCCGTGAGGATCGTCTTCGGCCGGAATCCGTCGCGGATGACGAGCGACGCGCCCGCGAAGACCAGCGGCAGGATGCCCAGATCGAATCCGTAGGAATGAGACAGCGGAACCGGGGCGAGCACCACGTCCGAAGCGTCAAGCCCCATGGTCTCCACGACGTTCGCGGCCGCCGCGCCGACGTTGGCCGCGGTCCAGAGCACCGCCTTGGGTGTCCCCGTCGCCCCGGAGCTGAACTTGAACAGCGCGGGGAACGAGCCCGGATCGCGGAGACCGAAGCGCTCCCGCACGTCGAGAACGGAGGCCGGCCCCGAGCTTCGGACGCACAGCAGGCGCAGGACCTGATCGGTGCCGGGGACGACCATGTCGTGCTGGCGCTCGATGTCAAGCAGGCGAGCGACTCCGGCGGCGTGCTGCGGCGGCACGAGGATGGCGTCCGGTCGAATGCCCGCCCAGATCGACCGGAGCTCCGAGGCCTTGTAGCGCGTCGAGACCAGCGCCGCGAGCGCCGGGAGTTGCGTGACGGCCAAGAAGGCCGCGACGAACTCCACCGAGTTCGGCAGCATGAGCGTGACGACACTGTGTTCGCGCACTCCGGCGCCCCGCATGGCGCTCGCGATCTTCGACGCCAGTGTCGCGAGCTCCTCCCTGGTGACGCTGGCGCCGGGCGTGGACAGCGCGGTGGCTCCGGGGTCGGCCCGTGCCGTCCGCTCGAACGCTCGCCAGATGGCTTTCGCGTCAGTCGAAGCCGGGGTCATCGTCCGGATCCGTGTTGCAAGGGGGAGATCCCGAGTCCGTGGGGTTCACGCCGTCGCAAGCTCTTCCGCGAATTGCTCGGCGTGCGGGCCCTGTCAGTTCCTCAATCTTGCCCGGATGACGCCGTGGCACAACGCACGGGGTGTATCTTGGGACGGTGTTTGAGGCTGCACAGTGGAGGGGCCAACGGGAGACCTGATGAAGACCTCAGCGGCCCGCATCAAGAAACTCTATGGCGACACCTTACCCCCCGCATACGACGATCGCGTGTCGTTTCCGCGCCGGGTGATGCGTGCCGCGAGGATGCTCGCGGGCAATGCGCTGCACGACTTTGACGCCACGGCGAGCCAGGCGATCCAGGCCGCTCCGCTCTCACGGGGCGACCGCGTGCTGGTCTTCTGCTGCGGAACCGGCCGGGAGTTCCCCGCCATTCTGGAACGGATCGGCCCGGAAGGGTCCATCGTCGGCGTGGACTTCTCCGCGGAAATGCTGGGCCGGGCGCGCCAATGTGTGCAGCGCGAACACTGGACCAACGTCACGCTGCTGGAGTCCGATGTGACCGTGTTCGAGCCGCCGCGCGAGGAGCTGTTCGATGCGGGCGTGTGCACGCTGGGGCTGTCGATCATTCCCGACTGGGCGGCCGCCTATCGGAACCTGCTCGCCTCGGTGAGAACAGGGGGCCACGTGATCATCGGGGACCTGCAGCTGGCGACGGGCTGGCGCGCCCTCCTCAACCCCCTGGTGTGGTTGTGGACCCGCCCCTACGGCGGGTCCATGCAGGGACACGCCAACGCCCGCACACTCTTCCAACGGATGGAGCGGGAGCTCGAGTTGGTCGGGACCCGCACCTACGGTCACGAGACCTATCGGGCCTGCGTCGCGCGGAAACCCCGGCAGACTGTGCCAGACGTCACGCGCGCCGAGCGCTGACGACGGTCTCCTCCGCAACGCTTCAGCGGGTGTGCGCCGCACGCAGGTCTCGGGCGAGCCATTGCGGAACGACGCCGCACAAGAGCTGCTTGACCTGCTTCTGTGCCTCGCTCGCGAGTTCCCTCTCGGCGCCCCGCATGCACCGGCTGAGCGCGTCGCTCGCGAGGCGCGCCTGGTCCAGGCTCATGCCCCAGCCCATGTACTCGACGATCCGCATCTCGTTGGAGAGCTCGAGCCCGGCAGCGAGCAGCTCGTCGATGCCGGCGGCGACCAGCGCGGCGGCCCGGTCCGAGTCCATGGTCCGGTGCCGCCAGCGCAGGCCTTCGCCCTCGAGGGCGAAGTCGTCCATGGCGCGGCCGCGGACCGGTGCCTTGTCGACCAAGTAGAACTGCCCCAGGGCGAAGGAGTCCGGGCGAGCGCCAACCACGAAGTCGAGCGTGTTGCGAAACGACTCCTCCGTCTCGCCCGGATAGCCGGCGATCATGTTGACGTGTGCGAACAACCCGTTGCGCCGGGCGACGGCGAGGCCCTCGAAGGCGTCCGCGAGGTCGTGTCCCTTGCGCATCAGCTTCAAGATCCGGTCGTCGCCGGATTCGACCCCGAAGAAGACGCCCCAGCAACCCGCACGCCGCATATGCTCGGCGAGTTCGTCGGTCAGATCGTCGACGCGGCTGTAGCAGGACCACTCCAGACCGAGGTCGAGCTCGATCATGAGCTTGCACACGTCGAGCGGATAGTCGCGGTAGCGGGGCGGCCCGTCGGTGAAGTTGCTATCGCCCACGCGGTAGCGGGTGATGCCGAGCTCGGCGTTGCGCAGCAGCTCCTCGCGGATCTCGGCGAGCGGACGGATCAGCTTGCCCCGGTCGTAGGCGCAGTAGAAGCAGTTGTACTTGCAGCCGCGGCTGAACTCGATGGCGTAGACGGTGTCGCGCGACCGGGGGTAGAGCGACCAGTCCGGGATCGGGATCAGCTCGTCGCCGCGGGTGCGGTAGGCCTCGCCGATGCGACCGACGCGCGCGAGTTCGCGCGACGATTCTCCGTAGGTCACGCTGCCGTCGGGATTGCGGATCGCCAGGCCGGGGATCCGAAGGGGATCGACGTCTCCGTCGAGGGCGCCGAGCAGCTGGACGATGGCCTGCTCGCCGGAGCCAAAGATCGCGTAGTCCGCGAGTCCGTGCAACGAGACCCGGCGGCGCACCGTGGGACCGCCCAGCACGATCTTCGATTCGGGCGCGAGCGATCGGATCAGCGCCACGGTCTGCTCCACCTCGCGCTCCGACAGCAGGAACGTCGTGGTCAGTCCGATCAGGCGTGGCCGCTGGTCGCTGACGAGGCCCTCGATGATCCTGCGCCGGTGCGAGTAGCGGGCGATGTTGTCGACGATGGCCACCTCGTACCCGGCGTCGCGGGCGACGGTCGCCAGATCGCACAGCGCGAGGGACGGGCGGTGCGGCGGGCGCAGCAGGTGGCCCCCGGAGCGCATGGCCACCCAGAGATCGGGGTCCTTCACGCCCAGCGCGACGTCCGTGGCGGCACGCTCGTCGGCATCGAACGTCGGCCAGACCTTGATCATTTTGAGCCGCTGCCTGAGGAACTCGTCGTCCGCGAACGACAGGGACTCCTCGGCGAGCAAGAGCAGATCGAGGCGGCTCATGGGGAATGACGGGCTCCGGCGGAATCAGCGCTCGGCGGGATTGTAGCCCTGGCCGTACGGGTCGGATGACCCCATCTGACTTGACACGTGCTGCGCCTCCCCCGGAACGCGCCGCGGGGCGGCGCCAAGCGGCACCGCCCCGCGGGGATGTGTCTGGTCTGTCCCGCCGGATGGGTTCCCGGCCGGCGCTGTCTCAGCCGGCGCCGGCGGTCGCGTTGCGCTTCTGGATGGTGAGCGTCGGGTCCCAGCGCAGGTTGTTGAACAGGTCGTCCTTGAAGGTCAGCACGTACGTCAGCGGCGTGTCCTGGTCGACGGCCTGGTCGCTGAACCCGATCGCCCAGGCGAGCCGGCCGTTGTTGCTGCCCGGCATGTTGAAGCAGGGCGGGTTGTACGGGGTGCGCTTGGTCGCGTCGGTGTAGAAGGTCACGCCGGTGAGCGTAAGGTTCTCCTCGTTGTCCAGCGGCAGGTTGCAGTTCACAAACCACTCCACCGCGCTGTAGCCCGACGCGACGGTGTCATCCTCCGCGCAGGAGTTGGTGACCACCGGCACCGCCGTGCGGTCGCCGTTGGGAAAGTCGATGTTGACGGTGATCCTCAATGCGCCGAGGTCTGTCATGCGAGGTCCTCCTCAGTTGTATTGGGGAGGCACGCGGAAGCGCGGCGCTCATCCCCCCCGGGAAGCCTGCCCTGTATGGAGCGCGGTCCGATCCTCGGCGAGAGAGGCCGATCGCGCAAGGGCCGCGCTCGCGGGGCGCGCACCTCCGTCCCCCGACTCGCCGGTCTGGAGTCGTCCGCGTGTCAGTCGCGCAGCGACATAGCCCTGGTCGGTGCATGGGAAGTCCAAGGCCGCCCCCCACACCGAACGCCGGCGGCCAGCGTGGCTGTTCACGCCCTCGCCGACCGAGTGGCACCCGGGGTGTCCCCGAGACGGGTGAGGCGCTGAGGGGAGGGGACCGGCCCGCGGTGCGGTGCGAGGCGCCCGAAGGACTGCTCAGCCCGCGCGCGCTGCGTAGGACCGGGCCGCCAAGGTGGCGGACAACGGCAAGCTGGGCGGAGAGGCAGGCCGAGCGTTCCGTGGAGCAGGCGCAGCAGCATGTGCCGAGCGAAGTCGTCTCGTGCCCGCCGAGCGCCAGGCGCACGCGCTCGGCCTGCTGCTCGAGCGTATCGACGTGGGGCGGGATCAGCCCACGCAGCCCAAACGCGTCGCACTCCTCCTCGCTGAAGCCGCTGGTCTTGTTCCAGAGCGGGTGCTGCAGGAGTTCGGAGCCCCGGTAGGGCAATCGCACGACCTCGGTGAGCGGATCAAGCTGATCTTCGGGAGGAGTCATCTGTCGTCCGAGCGTGCTCGCGCCGCGCCATCGACCCGCGGACCGGGCCGGCATCGTAGCAGGGGCCTGTTGGTCGGATGGAGGCGCCAGGAGCGCCCGCTCCACGGAACGCTCGGCATGGCCTATCCTCAATGCATCGCTCATCGGGAGGATCTCCGCATGCGCCAGGTACGACGCCATGCCCTGGCAACGGCCGCTGCGATCGCCCTGCTCCTGAGCGCGACCCGAGCCCAGATCGTTTGGCAGACGGGCATCGGCCCCGCGGCGACCCTGCACCACGTCGGACCCGGCGCCGACATCCTGGCCCGCGGCACGTCCACGAAGTCGGCGGACACGCACACGCTGTTCGTGCCCGAGCCAGCGGGTGAGGTGGTCCACCGGCTGATCGTGTGGAGCTTTCGCACGGACCATTTGCCGCCCTCCACCGACAGCCTGCTCGTGGACGGCCATGCGGTGTTCGGCACGCTCTGCGCCGACGCCAGCCCGCCACCCCAGTGGAACAAGCTCATGCTGGCGGTCTACGTCGGCTTGGTTCCCGTCGACGTGACGCCCGGCCACGTCTGGACCATCGACGGCGCGGGCCACAAGCCCCTGGGCGACGAGCCCTGGGCGCTGGGCGAAGCGCTCACCGTCGTGCTCATCACGGATCTCGACGGCTTCCCCGAACGGTCCGTCGACTTCTGGTGCGGCTACGCATCCACCGAGAGCGACTCCTGGACGCCGGGACTGGCCAGGGCCGAACTCGACCTGTCGACGACCTATCCCGGCGGCGGGCTGCACCTCATCATGGACGCCCTGGACGGGGAGGCAGACGACGGCAGCGGCGCAGGAACCGACGCGCTCGTCGTCGGCAGCGGCCCGGCGGGCGGCGTGCTGTCCGGCACCGGCACGCCGAACGACTCCTGGCAGGGCAGCGGCCCCGGCCCGGGGCCCTACGACCTGTTGGACGACGACCCCACCCTCGCGGCGTTGGTGCTCGCCGGCGCGAACGAGCTGACGATCACGACCCAGCGCCTGCTCCCCCTCGGCGACAGCGTGGGCCACTGCGTCGTGGCCGTGTCCTTCCCCACCGCCGCAGGCCCGTGGACCACGGCCGGACCGAACTCGGCGCCGCCGCGGTTGCTGCCCCCGCTGCTGGCCCCCACGGGATCGCTCGCCCCCGGCTCGGCCAACACCCTGCTCGTCGCCGGCGCGACGGCTTGCTCCGCGGTCTTCCTCGTGGTGGGCGCCTCGGCCCTGCTGCAACCGTTCAAGGGAGGCGTGCTCGGGCCCCAGCCGACGCTGCTGCTGTCGCTCTCCAGCGACGCATCCGGACGCGCAGAGCTTGCCTTCGTCGGGCCGTCCGTCCCCGCCGGGCTGCTGATCTGGGCCCAGGCCTGGGTTCCGCCGGGGACGGGTTGGTCCTCCAGCATGACGCTGCGGGGCCTCACGCCATGAGGCCCGCTCCCTGGTCCTCTACACTAAACTCGCGGGGCTGAACTGTCTCAGGCACGTTGGCACAGAGGGTTGCGGTCACGCGCGCACAGCACGTACCGAGCGCAAGGCGAGCACGCACCGGACGCCTGCAAGGCGCACCGGGCGCGAGCCCTACTACGGCGCCTTCGCTTCGAGCCCGTTGCTGGCCGCGAAGCCCTTGATGCCGACGGGGTCTGCGATCCAGGCCTGGGAGATGAGCACGGCTCCGGACGGGACGCCCACGGGCCAGGCGAAGGGCACGTTCAGTGTGGCCGTGGGCTCGACGACGAACCCACCGAGCACGAGGTCGGGCGTCGGCACGAGCACGCCTCCCTTGAAGGGCGCGTTCAGCGGCGAGAAGCCGAGCACGAACCAACACGACGCGCCCGGGAGCGCGCGCCCCAGGTTGACCTGGTTGTCGCTGCCGCCTGTGAGCGGCCCCATGCCCGTGAGCCTGGGCGGTCCGTTGGAGCCCACCAGCGTGCCGCCCAGGTTGGTCCACGTGCCCGGCTTGTCACCGAACTTGAGCGTGTCCATGGCGAAGGTGTAGCCGGTGGACAGGTTGGTGGAGAGCACGAAGGACAGCATCCCCTCGACCTCCAGCTCGATGTGAGCCACGGGCGAGGAGCCGCCGGCCGGGCCGGTGTTGACGCTGGTCGCCCCCAGCTCCACGCCCCCGGCGTCGTAGCCGGTGAGGGTGAAGCCCGCGTTGCTGGCTACGCCGTTGATGACGTCCAGCTGGATGAACGACGCGGGCTCGTCGAACACGCCGGTGATGTCGCCCGGCAGGCCGGTGGGAGGGTTGTCGCCCAGGCCGCAGGTGTCGCAGGTGGCCAGGATGTTGTCGCCCGACGTGGCGGTGTTCCCGAACAGCGCGTCGATCAGGATCACGCCGCCGTCCAACGTCACGCCCGCGTACTCCAGGTGCGGCCCGTTGGCGAACCCGGGGGGGATCTGATGGAACGCGCCCGGCGCTCCGATGCCGTCAAATCCGTAGGACGTGAGCTGTCCCGAGGCGGGCGCGCTCAGGGCGGCGAGAGTCACAAGGGAGGTGGTGAACAGGCTACGCATGGTGGGGACTCGTGCTGAGATCGGTGTGAGGCCGGTGGAGGGGGAGCGCTGCGCCGGACTCCGAAGACTGCCCCACGATGTGGTCTTCGTCGAGGGGCGCGTCCGTGGCGCGGGCAGCTTCGCCGGGCGATCAGCGTGCCCGCAGCGCCCTGGCCCTCGTCGATCTCGGCCTGCTTCACCCAACCCCGCAGCACGCTATCAGCCAGGTCCAGCCCTCTGTGCCAACGTGCCTGAGACAGTTCAGCCCCGCGAGTTTAGTGTAGAGGGCCGCAAGGATGACCGACCATGGCCGACCAGCAATCTCAGGACGCCCAGGATACCCAGGACGCCGGGGAGCCCCGTGAGGGGAGCCGGTGGTACTCGACTTCGGGCTGGCCCTCGACGCGTCCGGGGCGGACCTGACGCTGACCCGCTCCGGTGAGCGGATCGGGACGCCGAAGTACATGTCACCCGAGCAGATCACGGGCAACAGCCGGGAAGTCGACGCACGCACTGATGTCTACTCCCTGGGCGTGACGCTGTACGAGGCCCTGACCGCTCGGGCGCCCTTCGTCGGTGATGACCGCGAGAGCGTCTTCCGCGCCGTCACCCGCGGCGACACGACGCCTGCCAATCGCCTCAACGCTCACATTTCGCGTGACCTGCAGCTGGTCCTCGGCGGCTGGCTGCCCACCCGCGTGACGCGCTGTCCACGGCGCGGGCCGCATGCCAGGCGACCCTGCACCGACGCGGCCTGGGCCGCCGCGAGCATCGGCGCGCGCTCGGCCAGCTCCCGGCTAGAATGCCTGCCATGCGCACCCTCGCCACCGGCGCCGTCTCCCTCGTTGCAGCCCTGCTGTTGCCGGCCTGCGTCTCGAGCGCCGCTCTGCCCCTCTCCGCTGAGGCGGCGACGCCTCGCTTTGGCGCTCTGCTGCAAGCGGGGAGCCCACCGCTGACGGCGACGCCTGCCGACGAGCCTGCAGGCCAGGCGGCCACGCCGGAGCTACAGCTGCTGACCGTGCCGCACGGTGCCGCGGCGACCGCGCCTCCGGCTGATGACGGCTGGCAGTTCGCGCTGGCCCCCTACCTCTGGGCCGTCTCCCAGAAAGGAGACATCACAGCCAAGGGCCACAAGGGCGAGGTCGATCTGGGCTTCGACGACATCCTCAGCAACCTCGACGTCGCGCTGCTGTTGAGCGCCGAGGCTCGCCAGGGCGACACGGTCCTGCGCCTGGATCAGAGTTATCTGGCCGTCTCAGACGAAGTGAAGCAGGGCCCTGTGGAGATCGAGGCCAGCCAGCGAGCCTACTTCGCGACGATCAAGGTCGGGCAGGCCCTCGGCGACGGTCCCGAGGCTCCAATCGTCTTCGTCGGTGCACGCTACTGGAATCTGGGCCTGGACGTCGAGCTGAAGGCCGTCGGCGGCCCGACGCTGTCCAGCGCCGATGGCAGCCAGGACTGGTGGGACCCCCTGGTGGCCGCCGAGAAGCGCTGGGAGCTGGACGATCGTTGGTCGCTCGTGGCCGGCGCTGACGTCGGAGGCTTCGGTGTCGGCGACGGCTCGGACTCCACCTGGCAAGCCGCGCTGCTGTTCTCCCGCAAGACCGACAGCGGGGGCAGCGTCGTCATGGGCTGGCGCCACCTCTCCATCGATCGATCGGACGGGAGCGGCCCCGATCGATTCGAGTTCGACATGCGGATCAGCGGCCCGCTCTTCGGCTGGGCGTTCCGCTTCTGACCAACCGCGCGCTCGCTGGCGCGGCTGCCTAAGGCTCGTCCCGCACCTCCACGGTGACCTTGCGGATCGTCCCGCTGAAGCGCGTCTCGTCGCGGCCGATGCCGATGCCCTCGGCCACGGGCGTCTGATTGTCGAGGCCGACGTCGGCCGTCTCGTCGGCCGAGAAGATCAGGGGCTGGGTCCGCTCGATGCGCCCCTCGGCCAGCACCTCGCCGTCGACGGAGAGCGTCGCCACACCGCCCTTCCCGTAGCCACCGCCGTCGTAGACGAAGTCGAGCACCACGGTGGTGGGCCCGGCCGGCAGCGCCGCCGACGCGGCGACCGTGTCGCGGGAGAGCCCCAGGAAGTTGTAGGTGTAGATCGGCTTCCCATCCTGCATGTAGAGCGACCAACCGCCGAAGCGGCCGCCCTGCGCCAGGATCACGCCGCTGGCGCCACCCTCCGGGATCACCAGCTCGGCGGTGATGGTCTTGGAGCGGTTCTTCACGTTGATGAAGGTGTTCTCCAGCATGCCGTTCATGCCGTCGTAGAGCGTGAGCGACGTGCGATCTCCCAGCAGGTCCGGCCGACCGGCGATGGCGGCGTTAACCCGCTCGACGGTGCGATCATCGATCGGCAGGACGTGGTACCTCTCCGCCTCGCTCATGAACAAGTCCTGCAGCTCGGCCAGGCGCCCGGGGTGATCGGCCGCGAGGTTCCTGGCGAGGCTGAAGTCCTCGCGGACGTTGTAGAGGTCCCAGATGTCGTCCTCGAGCGGCGTCTGCTCGGCCGTCTGCCACGGGGCCCGGTGCAGCGTCCGGGCGAGCCACCCGTCGTGGTAGATGGCGCGATTGCCGAACATCTCGAAGTACTGGGTGGTGTGCCGCTCCGGCGCCTCGGCGTCGTCAAAGGTGTAGTTCAGGCTGACACCCTCCATGGGCGTCTGTGGAGTGCCGTTGACGCTGCTGGGTTCCGGCAGACCCGCCGCCTCGAGGATCGTCGGCGCGATGTCGATGACGTGCGAGAACTGAGTGCGCAGGCCGCCCTGGTCCGCGATCCCGCCGGGCCAGCGCATGACCATGCCGTTGCGCGTACCGCCGAAGTCCGAGGCCACCTGCTTGGTCCACGAGAAGGGAGCGTCGAAGGCCACGGCCCAGCCCGCCGCCATGTGCGGGAAGGTCTGCGGGCCGCCCCATTCCTCGATCAGCGGGACCAGATCCTCGACCTTCTCCTCGACCTGGTTGAAGTAGGTCATCTCGTTGTACATGCCGACGAAGCCACCCTCGGCGCTGGTCCCGTTGTCGCCCGCGATGTAGATGAACAGCGTGTCGTCCAGCTCGCCGATCTCGTCCAGCGCGTCGACCATGCGCCCGACCTCGGTGTCGGTCTGCTCCATGAAGCCGCGAACACTTCGGCCTGACGCGCGAAGAGCCGGCGGTTGTCGGCCGGCAGCGTGTCCCAGTCCACGATCTCCTCGGGCTTCTGGCCGAGCTCGGTCCCGGCCGGGATGACCCCCATCTGCAGCTGGCGCTCGGTCGTCTCCTGGCGCACCTGGTCCCAGCCCTGATCGAAGCGCCCGGCGTACTTGTCGGCCCAGCTCTTGGGGACGTGGTGCGGCGCGTGGACGGCGCCCGTCGCGTAGTACATGAAGAAGGGCTTGTCGGGCGTCATCGATTGCTGGGCCTTGACCCAGTTGATGGCCTGATCCGTCATGTCCACCGTGAAGTGGTACCCCTCGGTGTGGGGAGGAGCGACCCGGGTGACGCCGTCATAAACCAGCGGGTACCACTGATCCGTCTCGCCTCCGATGAAGCCGTAGAACTTGTCGAAGCCCTGGTGGGTTGGCCAGCGGTCGAAGGGACCGGAGACGCTGGTCTCCCAGGCCGCGGTCTCGTGCCACTTGCCGAATGCGCCGGTGCTGTAGCCGTTGAGCCGGAGCATCTCCGCCAGGGGCGCGACGCTGTTTGGCACCTGCCCGGTGTTGCCGGGGAAGGCCGTCGCGGTCTCCATGATCGAGCCCGTGTTGGTCGTGTGGTGGTTGCGCCCGGTCTTGAGCGCGTTCCGGGTGGGCGAGCAGAGCGCCGTGGTGTGGAAGTTGTTGTAGGAGAGGCCCTCGGCCGCCAGTCGGTCGAGCGTCGGTGTCTGGATCGGCCCCCCGAAGGTGCTGGTGGCGCCGAAGCCGACGTCGTCGATGAGTACGATCACCACATTGGGCGCTCCCGCGGGCGCCTTCACCTCGAAGCGCGGCGGCGGCTCGACATCACGCACGTCGAGTTCGCTGAACGTCGGACGAGCCGGCTCCATGATCGGGAGGGTCGTGCGATCGAGCGCCCGCGGCCCCAGCCCAGCAGTGCCCGAGCAGCCGAGCAGGGTCGCGAGGGCGCACGTCGTCGTGATCAGATGGGTCTTCATGGGAGTTCCATACGGTGGAGCGAGCGCCCGGGAGCGTCTGGGGTCTGGCCTACAGGAAACGCTGGCGCAGGCGCAGTCCGGACCGGGCTTGGTCGGATTGCCATTGTAGCCATCATGAGCCCTCACACCATCCTGAGGGCATGGGCTCGCACCGAGACAGACGAACGCGGCGACGCCTGTCCGTCCCGGAAACTCCGTCCGCGCTCTTGATCATGCAACTTGACCAACGCCACCACGGGATACGGGTCGCGACGAGCGCTCACGAGCGCCGCATCGGCAGGCATCAGTGGCCGTAGTGACAGGGCCCGCGACGGCGTGCGGACCCAAGTCGCAGCGTGCTCCCTGCACATCGATCACGCAGCGCGCGAGTAGACGTGATGCAGTCCGCCGAGAACCGGCGTGGCCGGCACGTTGCCGTCATCGAGTGCCCATCGTCGTCGCGGCACCGGCGCGTCCCCATCCAGCGACTGATGGCAACGCCCGGTGTTGTCGTACGTGACGTACTCCCGCAGCACGCACCCCAGGTGCCGCTCACCAAGCGGGATGAGGCGGTCGGCGCACTCACGGCCGCTGCGCCGACGACGGCGCGTCCTCGCTCTACGGCGACCTCTCGGGCGCCACGGGCGACACCCTCACCATGTAGAGCGCAGGACGGCTTGTCAGCCGCCTGGGCGTGCCGCTGAGCGGCCTGATCGGCGGTGCGAAGTGCCAGCGCGGGCCGACAGGGGGGGCTTTGAAACGGCTATCCGCCGAGGGCGATTACGACGGTGCACGAACGTGCAGAGCGATTGAGGTTTCGCATGGCGGACTCCGACGAGAGGCAGCACGCTCGCCCCTTGCCCGGGCGTCGCTGTGCGTGGAGCATCATAGAGGCACTCGCTGTTCGTGATCGAGCAGCGAGCGCCCCGCGCGTTCAGTTCACGCAGCTGTCAGGGGACACCGCAGCGCGTCGCGCCGCCCCCGCGCGGGCCAGCTGCTCAGCGTGGCGAGCACGAGCCCCGCTACGCCCACGGCATGAAACCACGGCGTGTCGGCGGGCTCGGCTCCCGGCAACACCAGCGCGGCCACGCCCGGCGCCACGTTCGCGGTCCAGTGCAACACCATCGCCAGGAAGACGCTGCCGCCCGTGGCCTGGTGCATGGCCGTCATGAGCAGGCTGGTGCACACCAGATCAATCGTGAACAACAGCGCCATCCAGCCGTCCGCGAAGATCGAGTCGTAGTACAGCGGCAAGTGCCAGAGGGTCCACGCGAGGCCCAGCACCACGCTGGCGCGCAGCGGAGACATACGCTCGGGCAACCGCGGCAACAGGTAGCCGCGCCAGCCCAGCTCCGCGGATAGGCGTTTCAAAGCCCCCCCCGCCAGCCCCGCCAGCCCGGCCAGCCCGCGCCGGCCCTCCGCACCACCGATCAGTCCGCTCACCGGCGCGCCCAGGCGGCTGACGAGCCCGACGAGCCCGACGTGCCCGCCCACAGCCCAGCGCGGCGACCTCGCGGCGGCCCTCAGCGCGCTTGTCACGCCTGGCACCCGGAGCCTCCTCACCCACGGCCCGCCTTGCGGGTCGTGCCATGGCCCAGGTAGCCGTAGCGCGAAGCCGGGTTCAAAACAGCTCCGGCGGCACCCGCCAGCACGGCGCCGGCGCGACGTCGACGGGCCCGGCACGATCCGCGACCTCCAGGCCGCCGCCGGCGCCAGCACCCCGTGGTACGTCACCTGGTGCGCCCGCGGCGGCGGGATCAGCGCCTCCAGCTTCTTGAGGAACGCTACAGGTGCGCTCATATCCAGTACGCGAGGTGCATCAGGATCGCCATGATGCTCCCGTAGATCGCGGCGAGGACCAAGGCCAGCCAGCGTCGCCATGGGCTGCATGACCGGATCTGCGTCGTCCCCAACCAGAACGGCAGCGCCGTGGCCAGCGCCATCCCCAGCACCTCGGTGACATCCGTCTCGTAGATGCCGCGTACGACGAGGACACCCCAGAAGCCGGGCAGCAGCGGGAACAGCTTCATGACCGACCACCAATAGCCGCTCCAGGCATCGGAGCTGAACAGCAGCCAGAGCTGGGGCAGGTAGAGCAGGGCGGCGATCATGCCCAGCCGCATACAAAGCGACCATGAACGCCGCATGAACGGGGCGAGGTCCTGACGAACAGCTGTCATTGAGCGTCCTCCACTCCATGGGCACCGACGGGGCCTGGAGTGTTCGGATGCAATCTGACGACGCGCGTTGTGGCGCGGGCGCGGCCTCAGGCCCCGCTCTTGGCCAGCATGTCGATCAGCGCCAGCGCCCCCACGCCACCAAACGGCATGAGCAAGGCGCGCAGCGCGGGGCTGCGGCTCCACGGCGCGAAGGCGCCGACGCTCACGCCTTCGATCTCATCGATCAGCTCGCGCACCTGAGCGGCGGTCGCGGAGGCCAACTCGCCGCACCCGCCGAGATGCAAGGTCAGCCGGTCCGCGAGTCGCCGCAGCGAGTGGGAGCGAACTCGCTCCGCGGCACGACGCAAGCGCACGGCCGAGCAGATCGAGAAGAGGGTGTGCATGCCGAGCACGACGAGGAGTGCCGGTGGCCAGTCGAAGCCGTCAAACAGCTGGGTTCGTGAGACGATCAGCAGCAACAACGCGATGAACGGCAGCACGATCAGCTCGTCGACCGCCTTGGTGCGTCCCGCGACGAACTGCACGTCCAGCAACTCCTTGACCGCTTCCTCATCCAGGACCTGGCGGTCGCCACGGGCAGGGCAGCGAACGGCTGGCCATGAGCTCTGGCGCCTCGCGATGAAGCTGACCAGGCGCTCGCACTCACGCGTCACATCGACGATGAACAGGATCAGCGCGACCAACGGGAACACGCTAAGCGCGGTGGTGAGCGCGTCGATGTTCCGCGCGACAGCGCCGCGAACCGGAGAGTGGGGCAGCCCGAAGAGGTAGAACAGGAGGCCCGCCAGGCCGCAGTACAACACGGCAAGAATGAGCACTCGGCCCACTGTGTAGCAGCGCCGGCCGTTGCTGCAGTAGTCGTTCCAGACTGACTGGACGCTCCAGGACACCTGCGCCGACAGCTGACCGCGCAGGCCCAGGTTCCACAGCCAGCCTCGCCCCCACTCGCGCCATGACGGACTGCCGAGGCGCACGCCCTCCAGTCCGAATCTACGTTGGAGCGCCCGGCTGTTCCGTTCGAGCGCGCCCACTCCCAGAATGATGCCGTAGGCGCACAGATTGAACACGACCAGCCGGATGATGATCGACGGCCACACGCTGACGCCTTCGAAGGGCGTCAGCGGTTCACCCGTCCCGACCGCCTGCCCCCCAAAGCGCCACAGCACGAAGGCTGTCCCGGCCAGGCAGCTGCCCGTCAGCAAGAACAACCCGCGCAGCCAGGCTTGCCATGGCCCCTTCTCGAAGTCGCCGACCCCGTGCCAGAGCACGGACAAGGCCGGCATCAGGCGGCTGGTGGCCAGCAGCAACAGCAGCGCGGCCACACCCACAAGCACGATGCGCCAGTGGTTGGGCGCCTGCGGCCCAGCGGTCGGGTGCAGCTTGCTTCCGAAGGCCGATGGCGTCAGGTCCAGGGCTCCGTTGCGGGCCACCTCGAACAGACGTGGGCGCAGTAGCTCGCGCGGTATGAGAGGCTCGGGGGGCGCTGGCTCTTTGTCGTCGAAATGCTCAACCCCAGCGGCGTCAACGCCATCCTGAATCGGCGCGTCGCTGTACTTCAGGACGTCGGCCCCGCCAATGGCGAGCTGAGCCGAGAGGAAGGCCGCCGTCTGATACACACCACGGAAGGGCGAGATGTTCTTCTGCACGTGCGCGTTCAGCTCAAGCCCGAAGCCGGACGCCAGGATCAGGTTGCGGCTCCAGGTGTACTGGCTCTCGTGCAGCAGCCGCGCGTCCAGATCCGTGCTGAACACCGGCGTCCCTTGCATGTGGACGCGCAGCGCCTGGAGGATCAGCTGCTTGTCGTACGGATCCGTACCGACGATCCCGATGGCGCCGACGGCACGTCGTTCTCGGTCCCCATACCCATTCCCCCGGGCGCTGAGCACCCGCGTAAGCCGGCCCACGAAGTCGAGCTGACTGGTACCGACGGGCTCCTGCCAGTGCTCGGCGTCGCCGCGCTTCGCGTTCTCCGCCCGGCTGTCCTCGTTGCTGAGCCCTGGCGCCGCTCCATCAAGCCCCCGCAGATAGCTGAACCGGACGAGCCTTGGGTCGGACGCAGCGGAGGTCTCCGGCGCCTTGTGCCCATCTGCGAACTTCTTGGGGAGTGACTCGCGGAACGCCATCAAGACAGCTTCTGCGGCCTCACCGCCCCCGCCGATCAGCGCCAGGACCTCCTCGGGAGTCCGCTTCTGCGGTTCGCCATCAGGGTCCAGCAGATCGCGGAGCAACTCGCCGTTCCGCAACGTCCCCACGAAGTCGACGGCGGCCTCCCATGTGACCGGGAACGCCCGGCCGTAGAACGTGTCGAACTCACCCACCAGGACCACCGCGTCGGCATCATCGCCTCCACACAGCGAGTCCCCCCAGAGGTCAACGCCGCGCAGCGAGAGCTCAAACACCAGCGCCAGCAGGAGCTCCTCATCCCCGCTGATGGTCCGCTCGTAGGCCCAGATCGACCGGCTCGCGTCGGGGTCTGGACCTGGGTCGTCGTTGGAGGCCACGAGAAATGAAGGCGCCGCGCCCCCCCCGGATGAGTCCCCATTGAGGCTCTGCAGCAGCAGCGCCTCGGGCGCCGTCGCCCGGTAGTTGAGGATGCGACGAAGCCCAGCATCTCCGTCCCGGTCGGCCTCCGCGCGAGTGCGCCCTGCCTGGGCGTCCTCTAGGAGCATCTGCTTCAGGATGTTGGAGCTCGTGGGGCCGAGCACGGTGACGTCGAAGCTGCGCGACGGCGGAGCACTGACCGGCGGCGCCTGCAGCGCAGCCAGCAGACCATCGAGGTGAGCGAGCGGTCGCTCCCCCAGGTAGCGCTCATCAACCCAGAGGACCAACACGCTCAAATAGTCCGACCGGGTCGGCTCTCCGATGGTGTCGCACGCATACCACTCGAACGGGAGATCAAACGTACGCGAGGGCTGATGAGCGTCCTGTGCTCCGGAGAGGTCTGCCGACAGCGTCGCGAAGCCAAGGTGTTCGCGATCGAGCGGGTGGAACTGCTGGGCATGCATGGCCGAGACCACCGCGGTCCGTGTCCGCAGCCGCGTCTCGATGCTGGAGGTGTAGCTGTCGCCTGGAACCAGCACCGGCAGGACGAGCAGCTTCCCCTCGTGCTCTTGGATGCCCGTCCGCAGCGCCTGAAGCCCGGGGGACGCGTCATCACCCTGAGCCTCGTCCTGAGTCCCGGGATTCGAACCGGCAGCGTCCGCGTTCCAACCCGGCTCGCCCTTGGCCGGCTCGCCCTTGGCCGGCTCGTCTTCGCGCGCCGCGCTCCGTGCGCTGTCGACCAGCGCCCGGTGCTCCGCCACCGCGGCAAATGGGTCTTGCCACAGGCGCGCGTTGACGGGTTCTGTGCCCAGGCCGACCTCAAGCGCCAGGCTGGGCTGGGGCGGGCGGAAGCTCTGCGGCGCGTTGCTGTACCACACCGCGCCGCCGATGACGGCGACCAGCAGAAACAGCGCCGCTCCACCACCTGACGATCGATCCGTACCTTGTCGTCCCACGTCGCTGCCCTCCCCCGGCAAACCCTACCAACTGCGCACCGATGCGGAACGACTGTGCCGCACCGCCCGCGCGCACGCTGACCTCCCGGACCGTACCCGATCGGCGCAGCTCGGCGATCGCCGGGATCACACTGCCCCCGCGGGGCCTCCGGCTCATCCCCGAAGCCGGCGCGCGCACGCCGAGCGAGCGGCCGCAGATGCTATCGCGGCCTATCCACAAACGCGGCCGTACCGGAACTGGCGACTAACCATGGACTTGCGCCCGCCTACACTGGCCGCACGGTCACCGCGATCCAGCCGCTCCGGCTCCTCCTGATCTCCGTCGCAGGCTGGATGGGCCGCCGACAACAGCAGGTCATCGAGTACCTCGTGGAGGAGAACCGCGTCCTCAAGGAGCAACTTGGTGGACGCCGGCTGCGCCTCTCCGACGATCAACGACGACGCCTCGCCGCCAAGGGCAAGCTCATCGGTCGTCGCGCGCTGGACCTGACGACTACCCCCAACACCCAAGACCTGCACCCTGGAAGGCGCTAACTAAAACCCGCCGCTGACTGGCTCCGAAGACCGACCCACCTCTAGATGCCCGACGAGGAGGGAGTAGTCCTGGAATTACGTTTTGCCGCTCTATGGGGGGGGGCTGGCGCGAACCTGTAATCCGGTGCGAATAGCGGCCGATGGCGTGCATTCAGGATCTCTCACCCTCGATGAGCAGATGGTAACCGTCCTGTAATCCCCACCCCCACGCCCCGAGTCCCGCGCAGGCCGCTCCCGCCCTGTCCAGAAACTCAGCCGTGCCCCACATCACCTCAGGCGCTGTTCGGCAGCAGCGATCTTCTGCCTGGCCATCGGGCCAGCGCGCACCGGGTCGCTGGCCAGCGCCCGCTGGAAGGCGCACAGCGCCTCCGCGAAACGCCCCTGGAGAGCGAGTCGATCTCCGACCGCGATCTCGATCTCGCCGTTGCCCGGGTCGAGATCGCGCACCGTGTCGACCGTGCCCTCGAACGCGTCCAGGGCGCCACGCTGGAGCTGGAGCTGCGCCAGCAGCACGTACGCATCGACGTTGGGCGTCAACTCGACCGATCGCAACAGGGCTTGCTCCGCTTGCGGCCACTGCTCGGCGCGGCGGTGGATGAGCGCCATCGCGTGCCAGGCCCGGCCGTCCAGGGGATCCTTCTGGACGACGCGCCGGATGGATGACAAGGCTCCTGCGTGGTCCCCGCGCTGGCTGATCATCTCGGCCTGCGAGATGGCGTTCCAGACGCCGATCATGTCGCGCGGGTTCTTGAGCGGCCCCTCTGAACGATAAGACGATCGCACGTAGCCCAGGGCCGCGAGCGCGGCGGCCACATCGGGGTCGAGTGGTTCTTCGCTTCCGTCGAACTCTCCCCAACGCCCGGTGCGCGCCAGGAGCGCGTCGGCCAGCGCGGCCCCACCGTCGGCCGTGCCGCCCCAGCGATTGCGTTGCTCCAGGGGGCGCTCGTCCAGGCGGTAGTACTCGGGGTCCGGGGCGTGGATGTACTTGTCACCGTGGCGGCGCAGACCGGTGAGAGGAGCCCAGCCGTAGTTGAGCAACGGCACCATCGACTCGATGTAGATGGCACGCCCGGGGTCCGGAGGCGACGACAGGAGCGGGCGTCCGTCCGCGGCGTCTTCCTGGGGCAGGCCGAGCAGGGACAGCACGGTGGGCGCCAGGTCGACCAGTCCCGCGACCCGATCGTCCACCACCCAGTCGCGGTCAAAGAGCGTGGGGCAACTCAGGACCAAAGGCACGTGCAGAGTCGACTCGTAGATGAACAAGGAGTGAGACTGCTCGCCGTGCTCGCCCAGGCCCTCCCCGTGGTCGGCGGTGACGACCACCAGAGTGCGCTCGAGACGGCCCGAGCTGCGCAGCCATTCGACCAGTCGTCCGAGTTGTTCGTCCACGAAGGCGATCTCGGCGTCGTAGGCCCTGCCGGGATGCCGGCCGCGATGAGAAGCCGGCGCCTCGAACGGACGGTGTGCATCGAAGTAGTGCACCCAGGTGAACAGGCGCGCATCGTCCGCTTGCCGACGGAGCCACTTCAACGCGACGTCGGTGACGTGTCTCGCGTTGCGCTCGTGATAGAGGCCGCTCTCGGCTGGCTCGCCATCCGGGTTGGTGTCGTCGTCGTAGGAGGCGAAACCCTGATCGAGTCCATAGCGGCCGTCGAGGACGAAGCTGCCCACGAAGGCACCGGTCATGTAGCCCGCATCGCGCAGGCGCTCGGCCAAGGTCACCTGCTCCGCCGCCAGTCGAAACGTGCCGTTGTTGCGCACGCCGTGCGAGGGCAGGGACCGGCCCGTCATCATCGTGGCGTGGGAAGGCAGGGTGAGCGGTGCCGGAGCGGTCACGTCCGAGAAGGTCACGCCCGTCCGGGCCAGGTCGTCGATGTGCGGCGTCGTGCCGTGGGGATAGCCGTAGCACCCCAGATGATCAGCGCGCACCGTGTCCAGCGTGACGAGCAGCACGTCGTAGTCACGGGCACGGCCGTGTTCACCCAGGGTGACGATCTGCGCGGGGTCGGCCACCGTTCCGAGCCCGGGAGTCGAACCACTGGATTCGCCGCACCCCAGAGTGAGCAGACCCACCAGCGAGGCCCAGCTCAGCGCCCGGCCCACGGTCGCGATCCACGCTCCGACCGGGCACGAGAGGCTGGGCCAACGACGAGAGAAGGCGGGAGAGCGGGCGGGCATCGAGGCCGGAGTATAGCGACGCGGCGCTGGTGGTCGGCTTCGCGCTGCTCGAAGCGCCATCTCGTGGCGGCACGCTGGTGCCCTTCCCGGACATCCTGGTGATCGGGCTGCCCATCGACGCCGCCGGGACCCAGGTCATCGACGAGACCTGGCCGACCGGCGTGCCCAGCGGCGCTCAGGTGTTCCTCCAATACTGGTTCGCCGACCCAGGCGCCGTGCACGGCTTCGCGGCCTCGAACGGTCTCTCCGGCACAACGCCCTGACCGGGTTGGACCCCATCAGGGGCGCGGGGGCCTTGTTGTCCTCGTGCCTGGGAGCAGCGACCAGCAAGCGAGCTCGTGCCGGACGTGACCCCTGACCGGCTGGCCCCGGCGCCGGATGGCATCGCGGGCGCACCGCGCCGCCCGAGGGCGACGACGCGTGCGCCCGCTCGGCAGAGTCAGCCTAGTGGGGTGAGTTGCAAGTTCGAGCGATTAGTGCGTTTTCGTCGATCTTGCCTTGTCGGCACGCTTTCGTTGCATGACACGTCTCGTCCGCTCATCACGGACGAGGCCGGCGTTCTCGCAGTAGCGACGTAGGCCGTCCAGGATCTGATCAGCGGTCTTCGTCCACCGGTACGGTTTCGGGTCATCGTTGTGCACTTTCAGGAAAGCGCGGATGTCTTTCTCAAGAGCCAGGGTGCTCCGGTGGACGCCGCGCTTCGTGACGTTCTGTTCGACAATCGAGAAGAAGCTCTCGACGAGGTTGAGCCACGATGCCGTCGTTGGGGTGAAGTGGATGTGGAAGCGAGGGTGCCGAAGCAGCCAGCGCTTGACCAGGTCGGTCTTGTGCGTGGCGTAGTTGTCCATCACGAGAT
>QNBX01000042.1 GCA_003644265.1 Planctomycetota bacterium | reverse complement strand
GGCCACTCGGCCTGCACGTTGCGGCTCGACAGGAAGCCGCCCTCGCGCAGCTCCACCCGCGCGCCGATGGCGCCGGAGTTGCTCATCAGCGAGAGCAGGCGCAGCTTGAGCAGGCCGCCCGACTCGCCGCCGTGGTTGGCCAGGGCGTGCAGCGTGTCGTCACGGCCGCGCAGCAGCAGATCGCTGTCGCCGTCGCCGTCCAGGTCGGCGGCCAGGAGCTGCTCCACCGGCGGCAGCGAGAGCTCGTCGAGACCGGCGGCCTGGCTGTCCACGCGCCAGACTCCGCGCCCGTTGTTGCGCAGCAACGCCACGCGCCCGAGGCCGTCACCGCCCACGCCGCCCAGGGCCAGGTCGAGCCAGCCGTCGCCCTCCACGTCAATCAGGCAGGCGTCCACGACGCTGATGCCGGGCAGCACCAAGGGCTCGCCCGGGACGCCGTCGAAGACGAAGCGCACGCTACCTGCGCTCACCAGCACCAGGTCGGGCAGGCCGTCGCCGTCCAGGTCATCGCCCAGCACGCGCGCGCAGGCCGGCCACGGCCCGGGCGGCGACGGTGGCAGGGCGAAGCGCCCGGCGCGACGGTTGTCGATGCGCAGCGTGGGCAGCTGCCCGCGCGCCAGCACCAGATCGGTGGCACCGTTCTCGTCCAGGTCGAGCGCCAGCAGGTCCTGCGCCGGCACGGCCAGCTCCGGTCCCAGCTGCGAGGCCAGCTCGGCCGAGCGCTCGAAGCGCCCGTCGCCCGTGTTCACGTACAGCGTCAGGCCGGCGTCGCCCACCAGCGCCAGGTCGAGGTCGCCGTCATGGTCGTGATCGACCCAGCGCGCGCGTTGTGCGGCGCTCGACTCGAGGCCGGCCCGGCGCGTGACGTCGGCGAAGCTGCCGTCCTCCGCCTGGGCCAGCAGCCAACCCCCAGCGGGCCCGGTCAGAAAGAGGTCGGGGCGGCGTCGCGGCACGACCCCCGGCTGCACCAACTCGAGCCCGTCGTCGTGGTAGTTGCCCACGGCCAGGTCGGTCAGGCCGGAGAGATCGCCCAGGTCCAAGGGCAAGCGACGGCTGCCGCCGTCGGGAGACAGCAGCTCCAGCGCGCCATCGGGCCGCGCCAGCACGAGCGTGTAACGGCCGTGGCCGTCCATGGCCAGCACGGCCACGGCCGCTGCCGGACGCACGCCGCCCAGCAGCGCCTCGCTGGCCTCGACGAAGGTCACGGCGGAGGACGGCGCGGGCGGCTGGCGGCGCTGGGAGCGCGCGGCCTGCCCCGCCGCCTCGGCCAGGGTGTGCACACAGGCCTCCAGCGAGAGCGGCGTCTTGTACGCGTCGCCATACAGCGCGCGCAGGCGCAGGAACTCGCGGTTGGCGGCCCGGAAGGCGTCGAGGTCGCCGGCGCGTCGGCTGGCGGAGGCCAGCTGGTAGAAGGCCGCGCCGTGGGACGGGTCGAGGCGCACCGCCTCGCGCAGCTGCACCAGGGCCTCGTCGGCGCGCCCTTGGGCCTGCCACGCCAGCGCGAGCTGGAAGCGAACGGCGGCCGTGTGGGGGTCCCGTCGCACGAGCTGTTCGAACAGCGGCGCCGCCTCGGCCGGGCGCTCGAGGCGAGCCAGGCTCACCGCGCGCAGGTACAGCGAGGAGACCTGCGGCAGCGCGCCGGACCGCGCCTGCACGTCCGCCTGATCCAGCGCCTGCAGCGCGCCGGTCGGATCGCTGGAGGCCAGCCGGGCTCGCGCCAGATTGCGCCAGCTGGGCGCGCTCTGCGGCTCGAGCTCGACGATCCGCTCCAGCGCCCGCACGGCCTCGCCCCCGCGGCCGGCCTCCAGCTGGGCCTTGGCCTGGTTCAGCGCGCGCTGCACGTCGGCGGGGTCCACGCGCTCCCGCACCGTGATCACGCGGTCGACCCCGTCGGGCAGAGTGACCTCGCGGCGTGTGCCGTCGGGCCAGGTCACCACCAAGGACTCGACGCGTGCGTGCGCACCGAGGCCGAAGCGCAGGCTGAGCGAGCCCTGGGACAGGTAGCTGCGCGTGGGGTCCACCCGCAGGCGCTGGGTCACACCGCCGACGCGTAGGGCCACCTCGGCTCCCAACGCCAGCGGCCGCCCGGGCTGCCCGCGCAGGGTCACGCCCAGCCAGTGGTTGCCGCTGGCCTGATCGTTGCGCAGCACCCGCGCAGGCCCGGCCACCTGGGTCAGGATCAGGTCCTGGTCGCCGTCGCCGTCCAGGTCGGCGCAGGTGGCGCCGCGACCTACCAGCGGCGCGGCCAGGTCACCCATGGCTTCGTCGGGCAGCAACCGGAAGCGCACGCCCTCGGGGCCTCGCTGCTGGAGCAGCAGCTGGGGCGCCTGGGCGTAGCGCTGCGAACCCGCCGCCGCGTCGATGCCAGGCTCCAGATGACCGTTGACCTGCAGCAGGTCGCGGGCGCCGTCGAGGTCCACGTCCAGCAGCAGCAGGCCGAAGCTGAGGGCCTGGCGCGTGGGCTGCTCCAGCCCCAGCGCGACGGTCTCGTCCACGAAGAACGGCGGCTGCCCCAGGCTGACGTAGGCCGAGCTGGCCTCGTCGGCGAAGTTGCCCACGAACAGACCCAGGCGCTCGTCGTGGGCGAAGAAGCCGCCGTCTACGCCCATGGCGCCGGTGGGGTTGCCGAAGCGGTCGTAGGCCAGGCCCAGCTCCAGGCCCTGCTCCACGAAGCGTCCGGCTCCCTGATTGATGAAGGCCAGGTTGCGGGTGGTGTCGCTGGACACGAAGACGTCGTCGTCGCCGTCGGCGTCCAGGTCCATGACGAGGAAGGCGAGGGCCTTGGCCAGGGGCTGACCCTTGTCGTCGAGCACGTGCAGGCCGGCTGCCTGCGCGCCCTCGTCGAACACGCCGTCGCCGCGGTTCAAGAACAGCAGCGGGTGCGCGCCACCAAAGGCCATGGGCGGCGCGTAGGCCCGGCCCGGCACGCCCGGCAGGCGGCGGTCGCCCGCCAGGTCGAGCTCGCGCGACCAGCGCACGTAGCTGCCCACGAGCAGGTCAAGGTCGCCGTCGCGTTCCACGTCCAGGAAGCTGGCGGCGCTGCTCCACAGGTCCGCTGGCCCGGCCACGCCGGCGGCGTCGGTGCCGTCATGGAAGCGTCCGCCGTCGTTGACGAACAGGCGGTTGCTGCCCACGGCCGTGACGTAGACGTCCTGCCGGCCGTCGCCCTGCACGTCCCCCACCGCCGCGCCCATGCCGTACAGCACGGCGTGCAGCCCGGCCGCTTCGGTCACGTCATCGAAGCGGGCCCTGCCGTCGTTGGCGTAGAGCGCCAGGCTGGAGGGTTGGGCGCCCGCCGCCTCGGCATCCCAGGGCCAATCGGAGGAGCCCACGAAGAGCAGGTCGGGGTCGCCGTCGCCGTCATGATCGAGCACGGCCACGCCGCCGCCCATGCTCTCGGGCAGCAGCTTCTGCCCCCTGGCGCCGTTGCGCGGCACGAAGCGGATGCCCGCCTCGGTGGTGATGTCCGTGAAGCGCGCGCGCGCGCCGGGCGCGGCGGGATCGAGGGCACCCCTCTCGGCCAGCGCCGGCGCACGGCCCTGCGCGGGGTCAGCCTGCGCGGGGCGCTCCTGGTCACAACCGGTAGCGGCCAGGATGCACAGCGCCAGGCCGCCCGCCCGCCGCGCCCACATCAGAAGACGTACTCGCGGTCCTGCTCCAGGAACTGCACCTGCTCCAGGCCCAGCGCCAGCACCTCGGCGCGCAGCTCGTCCACCATGTCCGGCTTGAGGTGCGTGACGAACACGGGCACGCCGGCGGGCAGACGCGCCACCTCGCGCGCAAAGCCGCTGGGCGTGAGGTGACGGCTGGCCCGGGCCACGTCCGCCGCGCGCTCGGGGAAGCTCACCTCCAGCACCACGGCCGCCAGGCCTCGCGCGGCCGCCAGGGCCTGGGCCACGCCCTCGGTGGAGCAGGTGTCGCCACACACCGCCAGCGCCGAGTCCGGACCTTGGACCAGATACCCGTGGCAGGGCACGCTGTGATCCATGGCAAAGGGCGTCAGGGTCAGGTCTCCCAGGCTGCGCGGGCGGCCGGGCTCCAGCACCTCGTACTGCAGCAGCACCGTGCGGTCGTTGCGGATGGCCGTGAAGTCGGGCCACAGACTGTCGTTGAAGAGGTGCGCCTGCAGGGTGTCGATGGTCTGCTGGCTACCCAGCACAGTCACCGGCGTGTCCCGCAGCGGGAACACGTTGTCGATCAGGAACGGCAGCGTGGCCACGTGGTCGAGGTGGGCGTGGGTCAGCACCACGTGGTCCACCCGGGCCTGGGCCTCCAGGGGCAGAGTCGTGGTCAGAGCCCCGGCGTCCAACGCCAGCCGATCGTCCAACAACAGGCATGACGGCCGCATGCCGGGCGCGCTCCCGCCGAAACAACCCAGCACCCGCGCTCGCAAGGACCTCTCTCCGTCTGGGTTCGGGATCGTATGATCCGGCAGCCAACGCCAGCCGAAGCTAGCCGCGGCCAGGCTCAGGGTCAATCGAGGAGAACGGCGTGGGCGAGGGAGGGCTGATCGCAGCAGCGACGCACGGGGCCGTGGCGGCATGACCATGGCCCTGGCCCTCTCGACCACACTCAACGGGCTGCTGGCCGCGCTGCTGGCGGCCTACGTCATGGCCGTGCTGTTCAAGCGCGCCGCCCATCTCAAGGGCGAGCTCTCCAAGCTGTGCCTGATCACGGCCGCTGTGCTGGTGCCCACGCTGGCCTGCTCGTGGGTCATCTACGACGGCGATCTGCTGGGCGCCCTGGCCAACACCCCACGCAACGCCGACCCGGGCAACTGGTGGGTGCTGGTCATCAAGCACCAGCAGGACGCCGCCGCGCTCACCGTCAACCTGCTGCGGGCGGCCCTGGTCCTGGGCCTGCTGGCCATCGGCGCCGGCCTGCTGGTGGAGCTCGTCACGGCGCTCTATTTCCGGCGGCGCAACGAGGGCTGGCTCTCGATCCACAAGGCCCTGGTGAAGTGGCCCATCATCCTGATCGGCGGCCTGATCCTGCTGAAGATCGACCTGACGACCATCCTGCTGGGCACCTCGGTCGCGGTCATCGGCATCGGCTTCGTGCTCAAGGAGACCCTCGAGAACCTGTTCACCGGCGTAACCCTCGAGCTGGAAGGCAGCGTGCGCAGCGGCGACTGGATCGCCGTGGGCGACCACACCGGCAAGGTCATCGAGAAGACCTGGCGCGCCACCAAGCTGCGCACACTCAACGACGAGACCATCACGGTGCCCAACCGCCTGCTGGGTGGCGAGGGCATCAAGAACTACAGCCGACCGCAGCAGCAGCACGCCCAGCTGCTGTTCGTGGGCGCCTCCTACAATGACCCGCCGGTCAAGGTGAAGGAGATCCTGCGGTCCATCCTGGTCAAGGACCGGGACGTGCTGATGCAGCCGAGCCCGCTGGTCCGCACCATCGAGTACGCCGACTTCTCCATCAACTACGACATGAAGTTCTGGATCCGCGACTACGGCCAGATGCGGACCATCATGGATCGCATCATGACCCACGTCTGGTATGCGTTCCGGTTCTACGACGTGACCATCCCCTTCCCCATCCGCACCGTGCACCTCAAGCAGCGTGAGCAGCTGAAGCACGAGGAAGACGCCAGCGACGCGCAGCTGGCCGCCAAGGACGCCTTCCTGGGGTCGCTGCCGTTCTTTGCGCCGCTGACCCACAAGCACGTGGCCTTCCTGGCGCAGAACGCCTTCGGCAAGCACTACGCCCCCGGCGACCACGTGCTGCACAAGGGCGAGCTGGGCGACGCGCTCTACATCGTGCAGGAGGGCGGCTGCGAGGCCGTGCTGGAGGACGGCCCGCGCCCCATCACGGCCGGCCGCTACTTCGGTGAGATGGGCCTGCTCGAGACCAAGCCGCGCACGGTGGACGTGGTGGCCGGCGCCGAGGGAGCCCTGGTCCTGCGCATCGACAAGCACTGCATGGAGGTCCTGTTCCACGCCCTGCCGGAGCTGCGCCAGCACTTCACCAGACTGAGCGAGGAGCGCGCCAAGGAGCTCCCCAAGCGGGAGTTTGTGGTGACCGAGGTGCGACCACCGCTGCTGACGCGGCTGCGACGCGGCAGCATCGCTCTGCTGCGGCCCTGGTAGCGCAGCGGCGGCGACGGCGCGCCCCCTGGCAGCGCCCGCTCAAGCGCAGGTGTGACCGCAGCTCAGGCCCGGCCTGGGGCGGCGCCGCGCGCCGGCAGCAGAGTCAGCGCTCGGGCTGCGGCACGTAGCGCCGGAAGCGCGCCTCGTTCAGGCTGCCCACGGACAGCAGCTGTTCGTCCGCGAGCACCGAGCGCATGTAGACCAGGCGCTCCACCGGCGGCGGATGCGAACCCAGCGCGCGCCCGCCGACGCGGCCCTCTTCGGGCGAGCGGGCCAGAGCGCGCAGCACAGCCACGGCCTCGTGCGGGTCGTAGCCGGCCCGCTGCATGACCTGAATAGAGAGCCCGTCGGCCTCGTGCTCGACCACATGCCCGAAGGACTTGCGGGTCAGGGACAGCAGCTCGTCCCCGAGCACGGACAACTCGTCCACCAGCGCCAGCGCCTCCGGGTCGGTCTCCGGAAGCTGCTCCGTCAGCGAGTCCCCCGCCGCCTGCAGCATGAGCTGATGCCGCGAGACGTCCAAGGCCGCCAGGGCGTGCCCGAAGGCCACGTGCGCCATCTCGTGCGCCAGCAGCGCCGCGAGTTGGGCCTCGTTGTCGCAGGCCCGCACGGCCCCATCCGTCACGAACACGAAGCCGCCCGCGGTCGAGAAGGCGTTCACGTCGTCGCGATCCAACACGGCGAACCACCATTGGTTGCGTCCGCCCGGCACGTGGTCGGCCAGGCGCAGGCCCACGAAGCTGACGTACTCCCGCAAGGCAGCGTCCTGCACCTCGGGCGACTCGGCCAGCAGGCGCGCGGCCACGCCCTGCCCCAAGGTCAGCGCGCCGGCCTCGCCCAGCAGCGCGGCCACGTCGCCTTCCAGGGCGCCGCGGCCAGCGAGGCCCTGCTTGGCGGCCTCCAGGCTGGACAGCGTCTGTCCCTGCCGCCCGGAAAGAGCCGCCAGGCGTTCCGAGGCGCTGCGAGCCTCGGCCATGCGCCGGGCGCGGGCGCTGAGTGCCTCACGCCGATCGCTGTCGCCCTGGCTGAGCATCAACGCCGCCGAGATGGGAGCGGGCTCGCTGCTCGGCCCTGCCACGGGCACGGGGTCTTCGGCCAGGAAGCGGGCGAAGCCCTCGAACGCCACCATGCGCTCGGTGAGCGCCACCAACGCGGCGGTGTCCGTGCCCCTGAGGCGCGCGTAGGCCTGGGGCGAGAAGCCCTTCACCACCAGCCCCGACGTGGTGGGCGAGGCCGCCACCGGCAGCGTGAGCGAGGTCGTGCGCAGCACCGGCGGCAAATCGCACCAGATCCAGCCGCTGGTCGTTGGGCCCGTGTCGTCGCCCTCGGCCTGGACCTGCACCTGCTTCCAGGCACCGAGCTCGCGCAACACGCGCAGGCGCTGTCCGGCCTGCAGTTGCGCGACGGGAGGGAAGGCCTTGTTCCAGCGCGGGTAGAGCGTCAGGCCCTGCGCCCCCACCAGCAGCTCGGACGCCGCGGCCGGCGCAGCTCTGGTGGCCCCGCCGCCGCCCTGTTGTGCTGCGGCCGGCATGAGCACGGCGCCCGCCACGACCAGGCTGGTGAGCGCGCGCAGAGCGCGGGCCATGCAGGCCGCCGAGAGGGCCTGAGCCGCTGGGAGTCGTGTCGTCACGATGGAATCCTCGCTACTTGCCTACCAGGCGCTGAGCGCCGTCCCATCCCGGGGGCGGCGGGCTCTTGGCCAACAGGAGACAACGATCATAGAGCACACGCGCGGGCGGGTCGTCAGGCAAGGCCGCGAAGGCCTCGGCGGCCGGGCCAAAGCGGCCGGCGGCGTACAACGCCCGCGCGGCCTCGAAGCGCCGGCAGTGGGCCTCATCCGGGCCGCTGTCGGGGGGCAGCAGCTCGTGCACCTCCAGCGCGGGCTGCTGGTCCACCAGGCCGGGCACGCGCACGCTGTCCAGCAGCCGCGCGCGCACGCTGTCGCCCGCCGCCGCGCGCGTGCTGCCCGCCGCCAGGAGCAGGGTCTTGTAGGTCTTGTTCACGCCCTCCATGCGCGACGCGAAGTTGACCGTGGAGCCGATGGCGGTGTAGCTGAAGCGCTCGCGGCTGCCCACACAGCCCACGATGGCCGGGCCCGAACACAGGCCGATGCGGGTCACCAGCGACGGCAACCCGTCCGCCTGCGCACGCTGGTTGAAGGCCTCCAGCCGGCTTGAGCACAAGAGCGCCGCGCGACAGGCCCGGGCGGCGTGGTCCGGCTGGTCGAGGGGCGCGCCGAAGATGGCCACCACCGCGTCGCCGATGTACTTGTCGATGGTGCCGCCGCACGAGGTGATGGCCGCGGTCATCACGCTCAGGTACGCGTTCAGGTGATCGGTCAACAGCTCGGGCGACGCGCGCATCTGCTCGGTGTTGGAGATGCTGGTGAAGCCTTGGATGTCGGAGAAAAAGGCGCTGATCTCACGGTTCTCTCCGCGCAGCAGCAGATCGTCGGGGCTGGCGATCAGGCGCTTGACCACCGCGGGCGGCGCGAAGTGCTGAAACAGCCCGGCGATCTCCCGGCTCTTGCGACCCGCACTGAACCAGTGCCAGGTGGTGCCCGCCGAGTACGACAGGCCGATGCCGAGCACGGGCGCCACAACGTCCAGCCAGAGCCCGGCGGCGAAGGCGGCCTGGGCCAGCAGCACCCAGGCCAGCGCCAGGGCCAGGGCCGCCAGGCTGGACGCGAGCTGCGAGCGCAGGGCCGTGGTGAACAGCAGCGCGGCCGCCGCCAGCGCCGCCGCCGCCAGCCCTCGCGGCAGCGCGTCCGGGCGCGACATGACCGCGCCGTCGAGCAGGGCTTCGGCCACGGCGGCATGCACCTTGACCCCGGGGTAATCGCGCGACACCGGCGTGGCCTTCAGGTCGCGCAGGCCGGCGGCGTTGGCGCCCAGAAAGACCATGCGGCCTGCCAGCACCGCCGGGTCCATGAAGTAGCCTGCGGGTGCGCCGCCCAGCTCGTAGCCGGGGATGCCCGCGCTCTTCATGTACGAGCGCAGCACGCGGTGGGCCGGGTAGGTCGGGAAGCGGCCCACGTCCGGATCGCTGGGATCCTCCTGGCCGTCGTCGCGCCAGCGCAGCAGCAGATCGCCGCTAGCGGTGAGCGGTAGGCGCAGCGGCGTTGAGTTCAGCAGGCCGGCCCCGCCGCCGCCGGGTGAGGGGCCCGGCGAGGCGCCCGCGCCTGTGCTGGCGGCCGTTGCCCCGGCACGAGCGCGCCGCAGCAGCAGCTCCCCGTCCTGCACCGAGAGCGTCGGCGCGGCGCCGTCGCGCGCCTCCAGCCAGGCCAGGGCCGCCGCCATGCCCAGCGACGGCACGACCTGCCCGTCGTAGACCACGAAGGGGCGCGAGCGCCGGATGACGCCGTCCGGATCGGGTTGCGCCATGACGCCGCCGAGGCGCGTGAGGCCTTCGTCCCCCTTCAGCGCCGCCAGGATATCGCTGTAGGGCAGCACGGGGTTGGCGTAGGGCCCGCGGTCGGAGCGCTCGAAGGGCAGCCCGCTCGAGCGCCAGCCGTCCACCTCGATCGCTGCGCCCTTCAGGCAGGCCAGCTGGATCTCGTCGAGGGGCTGCACGTCCTCTGTCGCGCCGGCGCTGCTCTCGAGATTGAAGGCGTGCACCACGAACGGCGAGCCTGACCCGTTCTGCATGAACGTGGAGAGCCCCAGGCTGGCCTCCCCCGCGCCATCGCCGGACGGGTGCGGGCCCGCCAACTCCACGTCGAAGACCAGCGCACGCGCACCACCCTGGATGCAGAAATCCACCAGCAGGCTGTAGACACTGCGGTCCCAGGGAAACAGGAACTCGCGCCCGAAGGGCTGGGGCCCGCCGTCGACGGGGGTAGCGGCGCCTGGCGCCAGCCCTGCTCCCGCCGCCTGCGCGGCCTGGGCGCGCGCCTGCTCGAAGAACGCGCGGCCCCAGTCGAGGCTGGCCTCGTCGAGCATGATCAGCGCCACCTGCTCGCTGCGCTCGTCGCCGGTGGCGTGGCGGCTGAAAAGGTCGAACACGTCGCGCTCCCAGAACGCGACGGCGTCCGAGAGCACCAGCGCCGCGGCCAGCAGCGCCAGCACGCCCGCCAGGACCGCCTGCTGTGCGCGTCTGCTCGCCATGTTCGCTCCCGTTACGACCCTGGCCCGCGCCGCACGTCCCGGGCCCGGCCGGCGCGGGTCGCGCGCAGCGCTCGAACCGTGACACAGCATGAAGCCGGGCCGCCGCGTATTCCAGCCGCGACGAGGACGCCTCGACCGCGCGTGCCGCGCCGGACGTCAGGTCGCCGGCCGCGCCGCCGCCAGCAAGGCCTCGGCCGTGGCGCGTGCGTCAAAGCCGCCGTTGCCGAGCAGCCCCACGGCCAGCCCCTCCCGGGGTGAGACCAGCATCTCCGTGGTGTAGCCCGGGCCGCGCCCACCGTGTCGCAGCTGCGGCGCTCCGTTTGCGGGACTCAGCACACACCAGCCCGGACCGTACTGCTCCGCCGCGCCCGGCCGGAGGCCGGCAGCCAGGGCCTCGTCGTCACACATGCCGCGGCAGACCTGCAGCAACGATGCCTGCTCCGGCTCGACATCGCCGCCCGTGAACAGGGACAGCAAGCGCGCCAGGTCGCCCACCGGGCCCAGCAACCCGCCGTGGGGCGAGAAGACGAGGTCGCGCCAGCGCACCAGCTCGTGGCGGCCGACGCGGCCCTCGCTGAAGGCGCCGCCGCCGAGCAGGCGCGCCGCCAAGCCCATGCCGCTCCAGCGCGGCAGGTGACCGCGGGCGTGGTCACCGCGCAAGCGCTCGGCGCCCTCGAAGCCCGTGCCCGTCATGCCCAGCGGATCCAGCACCAGCTCATGCACGGCCGCTCGGAAGGGGCAGCCGGCGGCCGAGGCGATGAGCTGCCCGAGCACGGCGTAGCCCAGGTTGCTGTAGGCCTCGCGCGCACCCGGGGGGGCACGTCGCGGTCCGTGGCGACGCAGGGCTGCGGCCAGGAACGCGCTCGGATCGGGCCAGGGAGCTCCCGGCTCGCGGAACCAGCGCGCCACGTGCAGCTGACGGTCGGCGAAGCCGGCGCGGTGGCACAGCAGGTGGCGCGCGGTCACGGGCTGCCAACGCCGGCGGGCTGGGTCGCTGAGCTGCAGCTCGGGCACGCGCTCTACGACGGGGGCGTCCAGGTCCAGGCGCCCTGCATGCGCCAGGCGCAGCGCCGTGACGGCGGTCACGATCTTGGTGAGCGAGTACCAGGCAAACGTCGTCGCGCAGGTCACGCGGCGGCCCGACACCAGATCGGCCTCACCGCTGGCCAGCAGCACGGTCGGCTGCCCGGCGCGCAGCACGCAGGCCGCGAGCCCGGGTGCGCCGCGCCGCACGCGCTCGGCGTCCAGCACGGCGTCCAGCACGGCGTCCAAGCTGAGCTCCAGCGCATCGCGTGGGGAGAGGCGAGAGGCCCCCAGCCTAACGGCGCACGCGCGGCCCGGAAACTCAGCTCTCGTCAACGAGCGACGCTCACTGCACAGCGGGTACCACGCCGACCAGCAAGGCCAGACCCTGGGCGTCGCGGATCTGCAGCCCCCGTCCTGCCAGGTCCGCCACCGACAGGGCCTCCAGCGGCAGGGGCTGACCCTTGCGACGGCGCCGTCGCAACTCCCAGCGCCCCGGGTGCTTGCCGGGCTCGAGGTCCGCCGCAAAGGCAAACACCTCGCTGCCCGGCGCGGTCTCGATCACCAGACGCGGCGCCGCCGCCAGCTCCAGCTTCCAGATCGAGAGCTGCCACTGCTCGTCACCGACGTTCGCGCGGCGCCGCAAGTAGACCCGGCCCCGGGCCTCCGGGCTGCCGGCCGCGTGCAGCTCCGCCACGCCACGGGACACGCCGCTGTTGGGTGCGAACTCAGGCACACACCCGCTCAGCACGCTGCGTGCTCCCGCGCGCACGATCAGCTCTCGCCCGGCCAGCGCGAACACGTCTGCGGCGCCCAGCGGCAGCAGATCGCCCTTGCGGGTGTTGACGCGCCACTCGGCGCGATCATGCCGGGGGAGCAGCGGCCCCTGATCCAGCAGCTGCCCACGGTCCCCGAGCCACAGGCGCAGGTCGCCGGCCAGCCCGGGGGCCAGCTCGTCGGCGCGCACCTGCATGCGCTCGACCTGCCGTGACGCATCGGAGCTGATGCGGACCCGGCCGCGCGTGTCACCGAAGAGGTCAGTGAGCGGTCGCACCAGGTACGCGCTGGCCCGGCGCTCGCTGAACTCGCCGTAGAGCGGCACGCGGCCGCTGAGCAGAACCTCGGAGCCGGCGCGCAGCTCCAACGGGCCATGGGCCAGCATGGGCAGGGTGCTCACGCCCAGCGGCAGCTCGTGGCCCTTCCTGGTGTCGCTCAGCCACTGATAGGAGCCGGTCGGCTTGCGTGGCTTGAGCTGGCCCACCAGGACATCGGCAGCCTGGCCCGGCAGCCCGGCAAAGAGCGTGAGCTCCTGGCCCGGCGCGAGGCCTTCGACGCGCACGCGCAGCAGCTCGCGCTCGTGGCCGGGTCGCACGTCGCTGTACGCCCGCACGCTGCCTGAGGCGCCCGCTACCGCAGCGCTCAGCGGCAGCGTGCCCTGAGCCCGCAGCGCGCCGGCGAGAACCAGATTGCTGGCGCCGCCGGTGTTGGCCACCACGATGTCCATCAGCCCGTCCTGTTCCAGGTCGATCAGGACGCCGGAGCGCGCGTCTCCCGACAGGGCCGGCAGGGGGCCGGACGGCACCGGCAACAGCCGCCCGTCGCGGTTCATGAAGAGCACGCTGGGGCTGTCGCGGTTCACGATCAGCAGGTCCTGAGCCCCGTCCTGATCGAGGTCGCCGATGACCGCGTCGTAGCTGTCGCCGCCGTGCTGATTGGGAGCCTGGGTGGGGTCGAGCGCAAAGTGCCCGGCGCCGTCCCCGGCGTACATGCGGTTGAGCTGCCCTTGCCGATTGGCGATCACCACGTCCAGGAACCCGTCACCGTTCAGGTCGCCCAGGGCCAGGCCGTTGCTGGCGCCCACGTCGTCCGCCAGCGGATCGCCGCTGAGGCGCTGGTAGTGGCCCTGCTCACCGCCCTGCAGCCCGCCTTGATCGAAGTAGACGACGTTGGCGAGGTCGTTGCTGTTGGCGAACACCAGCTCCAGATCGCCGTCGCCGTCCAGGTCGCCGGCCGCCACGTCGCGGCTGGGCTCGGCGTCGGCGTCCAGGGCCGCGTCGCTCAGGCGCTGCAGCTGGCCGCCCTGATTGAGGTAGACCGCGTTGGGCGCGCCCTTGTTGGCCACGATCAGCGCCGGCAGCCCGTCGCCCGACAGGTCGGCGAAGCTCACGGCGAAGGAGTCGGCGCCGTCACCGGCCAGGGCGCCGCTGGGGGCCGCCTCGAAGCGGAGACCGCCCTGCGAACGAGAGACCGGCACGTGCATCCAGAGCTGATTGTCCTGGCCGTGCCCCATGGCCAGGGCCAGGTCCAGGTCGCCGTCGCCGTCCACGTCACCGAAGGCCGCGTCGAAGGTCGGTCCCGGCGCAAAGGGGGCCGCCTCGAAGGCCAGCGCGTGCAGGCCCGCCCGACGGTCGTTGCGGAAGAACACGCTCTCCTGCTCGAAGTTGGCCAGCAGCACGTCCTCGTCACCGTCCCCGTCCACATCGGCCGCGGCGATCACGCGCGTGTCGAAGCCCGCCCCCACCAGCACGGAGTCGGGCTGGATGACCAGCAGCGGCACCACCTTCGAACTCAGGCCCGGGTCCCCCGCGAGCAGCGCGGGGGCGGCCAAGAGCAATCCGCTGAGAACCAGCTTGGCTCGCATGCATGCGCCTCCATCCAGCGATTCCCGCCGCTGCCGGTCTATCGATCGGCGCGGCGGGTGAGTTGAGGACCGCGCTGCAGGCCCCTCAGTCGGCGGCGGGGCCGCTCGCGCCGGGAGGCACCGTGAAGCGTCGCATGAAGCTGGTGTCCAGCCAGGTCTTCCAGCGCGCCACCCAGCGCCCGGAGACCGTGAGCCCCCACTTGCAACCCAGAGCCGTGCCGTCGCCCAGGTTCATCAGCCGCAGCACGTCCGCCTGCGGCCGCCAGGCTGCCAGCGGCTGGCCGCGCAGGTGGGCCATCAGATTGCGGGTCAGCACCGGACCCTGGCGCACGGCGTGCACGCCCATGCGGGGCAGCTCGTGACCCAGCAGCCAGGCGCAGTCCCCGGCGGCGAACACGCGCCCGTCCGTGGGCGACTGCAGCGTCGGGCCCACACACACGTAGCCCGCGTGCAAAGCCAGGCCCGTGCGCTCAAACAGGTCGTGTGGCGCCGGCCCCGCGGCCCAGATGACCGCATCGCAGGGCACGCGCTCGCCGCCCTCGAGCAGCACCTGCTGCGCCTGCACAGACGTGACGCGCACGCCCGTGCGTAGCTCGACCGCGCGCGCCCGGGCGCTGCGCTGCAACAGCCGGCGGGCGCGGGCCGGGAAGCTCGCCAGCGGCTCGGGTCCGGCCTCGATCACGACGACGCTCGCGGCCCCGCGCGCGCGGGCGCACAGGGCCAGCTCCAGACCGGCGGCCCCCGCACCCACCACCACCAGCCGGGGACCGGGCGGCGGCCCGCTGAGCAACGCGTCCAGGCGCTCGAGAAACGCCCCGATGGGCCGAGTGGGCAGGGCGTGCTGCGTCACGCCGTCCAGCCCGAGGCCTCGCACCGTGGAGCCCACGTCGAAGCTGACCAGGTCGTAGGGCACGGGCTCGCCGCCCCGCAGCAGCACCGCTCGCGCCTCTCGATCCAGGCCCGTAGCGTGCGCCAGCACCAGCCGCGCGCCGGCCGCCGCCACCAGGGCCGAGAGGTCCAGCTCGGCCGCACGCGGCTCGACGAAGCCCGCCACGCAGGCCGGCACCAGGCCCGAGTAGATGGCCACGGGCAGGTCCGCGACCACGGTCAAGCGCACGCCGGGTACGGGGCGACGAGCCCAGGCTTCCAACACGAAGACATGGGCGTGACCGCCACCGACCAGGACGAGTTGCCGGGGCTCCGCCATGGCGCGGACCGTAGCACGCGCTGCGGCGCGAGGCTGGCCGCGGACGCGCGCGTCCGATGCGGGCGCCGTCACACGCGGCGTTTCCGGTTGAACCCCGCCAGCGCTGTCTCCAGCTGTAGGTTCAGTCGCCGATGGCGTAGCCCGCCACCTGCGTCGGCACCCAGCGGGCCGAGCCCGGCGCCTCCGAGTCATCCGCCCAAAGCTGCGCCCAGACCACCACACCCGCGAGCGCCACGTCGTTGGGCACGCTCAGCTGGAGCGTCTGCGCGCCCTCGCCATCGAGCAGCAGCGCATGCCGCTGGAAGCACGTGGGCATGAGCGGCGTGCCCCCCAGGGTCGCCGTGGAGCTCAAGCCCGAACCCAGCAGCAGCCACGCCTGGGCGTCCGCCGGCCCGCCGTGCGCGCGCATCCACAGCACCTCGCCCAGCTCGGCTTGACCGAGATAGCCGCTGCTGGTCCACCCAAACGACGTGCCCTGCTGCGTCGTGCCGGGCGATCCCCGGCGCGCGATCTGCGGTTCGTCCCAGCGCACCAGCGCCAGGTCGGCGTCACTGCCGTCGATGGCATTGAGCGGCGCCGTGAGCAGCTTGGGTTGAACCGGACCGATAGCGAAGGGCATGCGCACCACGCTGTTGCTCTGCCCCGCCGCTGCACCGCCGAACAGACACTCCACACCCCGACCGGCCACCACCACCAGGCGCTTGCGCGACGCATCCCAGACCATGTCCTCGGGGTGCCGCACGGGCAGATTGCAGAGCGGGCCCAGGTTGAAGTTGAGCACCGCCGTGCCGAGACCGCCCGTCGACAGCTTGCCGAACACGTGGTTCAGCTCGTTCAGCACGTAGAACTCGCCCGTGACCGGGTTGGCGGCGGTCTGCTGGAAGAGCCCGTTGGCGGGCGTAGCCAGCAGTTCGGGCGGCTCGGTCTCGGAGTAGCGCCAGATCTCCTGGGCCCCCACAACCACCAGGCTGTAGTGGGTCTGAGCCGCGTTCACTGCCAGCGACAGGGGCTCGAGCACGGCGGTCTGCGCCCACAGGGCGACGTCGCCGTGGGCCGGACCCGACGGATCGGCGGGCCCGTCCAGCGCCAGGATGGCCCCCGCTGCGGCGTCCAGCACAAACAGCCGCTCGGTCACCAGGCAAGCGGCGGCGTCGACCGGGTCGGCGGGCGAACCGAGCCGCGCGGTCCAGTCGTCCACCCTCGGCGTCGCCAGGCTCATGTCCAGACGAAACACGCGCCCACCTGCGCCCGAGTCGCGCAGCGTCAGCAACAGATAGGGCGAGTTGGGGATCCAGGTCAGCGAGGGCTCAACGAAACGCGTCAGCCCCAGGTCGGCGGGCGCCAGGACGCGCTGGCCGGCCGATTGATCGGCCACGCGGAAGATGCCCGTCGTCGTGGCCAGGTACACGTCGTCATCGGCGATCTGAGCCCCCGCGCCGGGCGCCATGAGCAGCGCCAGCCCGAGCAGCGAGGGCACAGTCAGAATCGAGGGGCGCCAAGTCATGACCACACTCCAGACGCCACGCGCGAGCGGCGGGACCTGATCCGGCCGGGGGCCGGCAAACGACCGCGGGCCAGAAAGGGGGCCGGAAAAGTGACCCCGATGATCCGCCGCCCGAACCCGGCGAGACGTCCGCCCCCCAGCGGGGCCTCGCCCTTCCCATTCGACCAGCGGCCGATCTCGGTCGCTGACCCCGGACAGCGGATCACCGGAGCCGTCTTCCCGCGGGGGAAGCCTCATCAGTAGATGATCTCGGCGCTGCCGAAATCCGGCTCGTGCTCCGGATGAGTCACCCGGGGCAAGTCAGATCAGCGCAAGGCGGCCGCGAGTCGCGCAGGGTTTCTCCAGAATATTCTCAAGTGCGGGCGCTCCCGGGCCGCGGCGGCACACTTGGTACGTTCTGCCCTTGGCCTGCGCGCCGCGAGCAGGACCTGGATCGCTGTCCCTTCACCTTGAGGAGTCCACCGTGGCCGCCAAGCGAACACGTCCCCTGGCCGTCGCCCTGCTGACCCTGGCGCTCTGCGCCTGCGGCGACGAAGCGGCCGAGCCCAGGCGCTTCAGCGCGCCCCCCGCGGACCCCGCCGATCTGGAGGCCATGCGCCGGCTGGTGCCGACCGACGCGGCGCTGGTCATGGGTGCGCCGTCCCTGGCCGTCGCCGACCAGGCCCTGGCCGACATGTCGGCGCTCTTCGGAGGCCGCGCGCCTTCGCTGCTGCAGCCGCTGGCCGCCGCGCTGCAGGGCACGCTGTTCGAGCGCTTCATCGATCACGACCGGCCGCTGCTGGTGGCGCTGGCTCCCTCCGGAACGAGCGCCGAGCCCGTAATCGTGCTCCCCGTGACGGACGCCGCGGCGCTGCGTGCCGGCCTGGAGGGCGTCACCATCCATGAGGACGGCCGCTACCTCGGCCTCTCGCGCGACCCGACCTACACGCCGGGCAACGCGCTCGCCCCCCTGACCGCGCCGCTGCCGGACGGGCAGCTCGCGCTGCGCGCCGACCTGGCCAGCATGCTGGCGCCGCTGCGCCCCATGGCCGAGCTGATGGTGCCCAGCATGGCCGCGCAGGCCCCCGCCGGCAGCATGGGCGGCATGGATCCCGCGGCGCTCATGTCCGCCTACGTGCGCTTTGTCTTCGACGGCGCCCAGGCCGTGGATTCAATCGAACTGGGCCTCTCCATGCTGGACGGCTCGTTGGACGTGTCCGGCCAGGTGGACGTGGTGCCGGGCAGCCCCCTGGCGGACATCCCCGCGGCGCAGTGCGACACGCTGGACGAGATGGTGGCCTGGCTGGACGGCGGCGCGGCCATGCAGATGGTCTGCGCCATCGACGCCGGCGCCTTCGCGCAGGCCACACGCGGCTGGATGCTCGAGACCGTGGACGTCTGGCCGGACACCTCCGAGGACGCGCTGATCGAGTACCTGGCCACGCTGGAGGTGGTCTCCAGACGCTGCGGCCACGTGTTCGTGATGGACGGCGAGTTTTCCCCCGGCGGCATCGACTGCGCTTACCTGTTCGAGGCCGATGACGCCGACGCCTTCGTGGACACGCTGAGCGTGTTCATGCAACAGGGACTCGAGGTCATCGGCGGGCGCGCGGTCGAGCTGATCAAGAGCTCACGCGACGGGCGACCCTCCACCGAGTTGGTGGTGGACATGTCGGCCATGCTGGAGAGCTCCGGCGACGACGACCCGGCCGTGGACCAGATACTGCGACAGATGTACGGCGACGGCGTCATGCGCTACGTGACCACCGCCGGGGACGGTCGCGTGGTCATGGCCGGCGGCACGCGCAGCGAGTCCGCCAGCGCGCGCCTGGACGCACCGCGCGGCAACCCGCCGCAGTCGCTGCTGCGCGCCCTGGACCAGCTGGACGGCATGCACACGCGCGCGGTCATGCGCATGGACTACGGCCGCATGTTCACCACCATCGCAGGGCTGATGCAGGGCATGCCGGACATGCAGCCGGAGCTGGTCGAGCGCCTCCGTACGGAGCACGAGATCCCCCTGACCCTGTGGGTCGGCGGCCTCGGGCGACGCTGGCGCGTGGGCTCCAGCCTCGACCTGGCCGGGCTGGCCGAGCTCATCAAGTCACTGCAGGCGCGCTGAGCGGAGCGCATGGACCCAGCGGACACACCTGAACGCGTCGGCTCCATCCGCATCGACGGCGTGCTCGGCGAGGGCGGCATGGGCACGGTCTACATCGGCTTCGATGAGACCCTGCAGCGCAAGGTGGCGCTCAAGTCCATCCGCGCCGACCGCCGCCTGGGCGCAGTCGCCACCAAGCGCTTCCTGCGCGAGGCGCGCACGCTCTCGCAGCTCGAACACCGCGGCATCTGCCGCATCCACGGCTACGAAGAGCAGGACGGCTGCGACTACCTGGTGCTGGAGTACGTGGAGGGCGCGACGCTCGGCCGGCACATCCAAAGTGGCTCGCTGACGGGTCGACATCGTCTGCGCATTGCGCGGCAGATCGCCGACGCCTTGGCCGCCGCCCACGCCAAGGGCATCGTGCACCGCGACCTCAAGCCCGACAACGTGATGATCACGCCGGACGGCCAGGTCAAGGTGCTCGACTTCGGCCTGGCCCGACACGCGGACGCACCGGCCGCGGGCGCGGGCGACAGCGCGGGCCCTGCTGACGGCACGGGGACCGGCGGCGCGGGCGATCCCGACAGCGCGAGCCCAGGCGGCTCAGACGAAGGGAGCGTCGGCTCCGCGGGCAGTGCCAGCACCTTCCGAACCGGCGGCTCGGACGGCTCCGCCTTCACGTCGCTCGTGACGGAGGCCGGGCGCGTGGTGGGCACGCCGTTGTTCATGAGTCCCGAGCAGGCCCGGGGCGGGCGCGTCTCCACCGCCAGCGATATGTACTCGTTCGGGCTGCTGCTGCAGACGCTCTGGAGCGGGCGCTCGCCCTATCCAGAGGGCGTGGACGGCCGGGACATCATGCGCATGGCACGGCGCGCCAGGTCCCTGGCACCCAGCGGCATGCCCGCACCGATCAGCGCCCTGATCGAACGGCTCAAGGTCCCAGCTCCCGCCGCGCGCGCCACCGCAGTGGAGACCCTGGAGCGCCTGCGCTGGATCGAAGACCGCCCGGCCCGCTGGCTGCGACGCGGTCTGGGGGCGGCCCTGCTCCTGATCGCCGTGGGCGTAGCCGTCAAGTACACCCTGGACCTCGACCGCGAGCGCAGCCTGGCCGAACAGGAGCGCAACATCGCCAACCAGCGCCGAGGGCAGGCCGAACAGCTGCTGCGCTTTCTGGCGGACGACCTGCGTGACAAGCTGCGCGCCGTGGGCCGCCTCGACATCCTGGACGACGTGGACGCCAAGGCGATGGAGTACTACGCCGCCGTGCCCGAGACCGAGCTCAGCCCGGGCGAGCTGAACCTGCGCGCCCAGGGTCTGTACCAGATCGGCGAGGTGCGCATCGAGCAGGGTGACCTGGCCGCTGCCATGGACGCGTTTCGACGCTCGCTGGCCCTGAGCGCTCAGCTGGTGCGCCAGGCACCCGATGACGCCCAGGCCCGCGTGCGACTGGGCTACGCCTACTACTGGATCGGTGACGGCAGCTTCCAGCAGGGCGACCTGGCCGCCGCCCTCTCGGCCTTCGAGTCCTCGCGCGACGTGGCACAAGAGCTGGTGGAGCTGGAGCCGGACAACCCCGAGTGGCGCCTGGAGCTGGCCTCCGAGGAGAGCAACATCGCCCGGGTCTACCAGGCCCAGGGTGATCGGGAGGCGGCGACGGACATGCTGCGCCAGCGTCTGCGCACCGTGACCGACATCGCCGCCAGCGACCCCGGTCGCGCCGACTGGCAGGTCGAGCTGGCCTCGAGCCACCTGATCCTGGGCGACGCGCTCGAGCAGGCTGGCGAGTTCGAGGGCGCGCTGGCGCAGTACCGCGCCGACGCCGACATCATGACCATGGTGGTGGCCAGCGACCCGCGCAACGTGCAGTGGCTCGACCGCCTGTCCACCAGCCACAGCTACCTGGGCACCGTGCTCCGACGCATGGGTGACACCCGCGCTTCCACGGAGCAGTTTGCCGCGCAGCAGGAGATCGCGGACGTGCTGGCGGGCGTTGACGCCGCCAGCTCGCGTTTCCGTGATTCCCTGGCCTCGGGCCTGGGCAACGTGAGCGTGATACGGCGCACAGCAGGAGATCTGGACGCGGCCAGCGAGGCCGCCAGCCGCGCCCTGGCGATCTACACCGAGCTGTCGACGCAGGACCCGACCCGCGCGCGCTGGCTGGTCAGCCGCGCGCGCTGCCACGTCGAGCTGGGCTGGATCCACCAGCTGCTGGGTGAGCACCGCAGCGCGCAGGACAAGGCCCGCAGCGCATTGGACATTGTGGCCCCACTGCTCGCCGCGACGGACGCAAACGGTCCCGCATTCGAGTCCGCCTCCGTCGCCACGCGGGCCCAGCTGCTGACGGGCTGCGCCTTCGCGCAGCAGGGCGAAGCGGCCGAAGCGCGCGGCGCCTGGGAACAGAGCCTGGCGCTGCAGCGGCAGTTCTCACACTTTGCCGAGCGGCCCAACATGCTCGCGTTACGCGCTCGCGCGCTGCTGCGCTTGGGACGACACGCTGAAGCCGCTCCCGTGCTGGCCAAGCTGAAACAGCAGGGTCATGTGGCCCCCCTGCTCACCCGCTGCCTGGAGCAGACCGCGGCATCCGGCGACTGAGCCCAGACTCGGCGGCGAGCAGCTCGCGGACGACGGGGGCGATCCGGGCATAATGACCCGCTCCACCCGACGCCAGCGAGCCCGCCCGTGACCCGACCCCAATGCCCACCCCACGCGGAATCCTACGCCTCGCTGTCGGAGCGCCAGCTCGACCGCCGCGGCCTGCTGCGCGGCGCGGCAGCCGCGGGAGCCGCCCTGCTGCTGCCGCCGTCGCTGCGCGCCCAGCCGGCGGGCATCACGCGCGCCTGGCCGCGCCTGCCGCCCTGCCCCAGCGACCGGCGCGACGCCCCGCTGCAGCTGGCCGAGGGCCACGAGGCCCAGGTGCTGTTGCGCTGGGGAGAGCCCCTGCACGAGGGCGCGCCCGCGTTTGACTGGCGAGCCCAATCAGCGGGCGCCCAGCGCCGGCAGTTCGGCTTCAACTGCGACTTCAACGCCTTCATGCCCCTGACACCGGGCGGCTCGGAGCGCGGCCTGCTGTGCAGCAACCACGAGTACATCTCGCCCGCCGAGATGTTCCCGGGCTACCGCGCTGGGCAACCCAGCGCCGCCCAGGTGGGCGTGGAGATGGAGGCCCTCGGCATGTCCGTGGTAGAGCTGTCGCGCGCTCAGGACGGGCGCTGGCGAGTGCTGCGCGACTCGCGCTTCAACCGACGCCTGAGCGCCACCACGCCCATGACGCTCTCGGGCCCGGCCGCCGGCGCGCCGCTGCTGAGGACCGCCGCGGACCCATCGGGCAAGACGGTCCTGGGCACCTTCGGCAACTGCTCCGGCGGCAAGACGCCCTGGGGCACCGTGCTCACCTGCGAAGAGAACTTCCAGGACATGTTCGGCCGCCGGAACGAGCCGCCGCGAGACGGGCAGGCGCCCGCCGCCGTCGAGCCCTCGTCCGACGTCTCCCCGCAGGTGGCCGAGCTGCCCGCGCGCTACGGGCTACGCAGGCGTTCGGTCTACCACTGGGAGGACCACCACGACCGCTTCGATCTCTCCCAGCCGGGCTCCATGCACGAGCCGCACCGCTTCGGCTGGGTGGTGGAGCTCGACCCCTACGATCCGGAGTCGACCCCCATCAAGCGCACCGCGCTGGGGCGCATGCGGCACGAGAGCGCGGTCACCGGCGTCTCGAGCGACGGCCACGCGGTGGTCTACACGGGCGACGATCAACGCCAGCAGTACCTGTACAAGTTCGTCAGCGCGGACGTCGTGACGCCGGGCGAGCGCGAGGCCAACCGCGACCTGCTCGACCACGGCACGCTGTTCGTGGCGCGCCTGGAAGACGACGGCACCGGCGCCTGGATGCCCCTGCGACCCGAGGGCGCCCTGGCCCACTGGACCCAGGCCGAGATCCTGGTCAACAGCCGCGGCGCCGCGCGGCAGCTGGGCGCCACGCCCATGGACCGCCCGGAGGACGTGGAGATCCACCCGCGCACGCAGCGCGTCTACGTGGTCATGACCAAGGACGCCGCCAGCCCGGGCGACAACGCCGCCAACCGACGGCGCGGCAACATCTGGGGCCACGTGCTGGAACTCGACGAGGACGGCGGACGGCTCTCCGCACAGAGCTTCACCTGGCGCCCCTTCCTGCTGTGCGGTCCGCCCGGGGATCCCGCCGCCCAGCCGGTGTACTACGGCGGCGCCGACCCGGCCGAGCTGGACCCGCTGGCGTGCCCCGACAACCTGGCCTTCGACCCCGCCGGACGCCTGTGGATCGCCACCGACGGGCAGCCCCGTGCCATGGGCTGGAACGACTCGCTCTACGCGGTGAGCGTGTACGGCCCGCACGACGAGGTGGGCCTCACGCGGCGCTTCCTCAACGGCCCTACCGGCTGTGAGATCTGCGGCCCGGAGTTCACGCCGGACGGGCGCTCGCTGTTCGTGAACATCCAGCACCCCGGCCAGGGCGGCGGTCTCGCGCAGCCCACCAGCCGCTGGCCCGACGGCGAGTTGCCGCGACCCTCGGTGGTGGCCATCCGGCGCAGCGACGGCGCGCGCATCGGGAGCTGAGTTTGACCGCTACGGCGCCGTGGCGGAGAGCCCGTTGCTGGCGGCCAGGTTCTTGGGCGCGACGCTGTCCTGGATCCACCACTGGAACCAGGTGACGAAGCCCGGCGGCACGCCCGCGGGCCACAGCGCGGGCAGCACCACAGCGCCGGCGCCGTCCGTGGGCAGGCCCAGCACGATGTCGGGGTTGGGCACCAGCGTGCCGCCCTTGAAGGGTGCGTCCAGCGCCGAGAGCCCGATCACCAGCCAGGCCGGCGAGGTCTCCAGCGCCCCGCTGAGCGAGATGGACATGGGATCGCCGGCCATCAGCGTGCCGCTGCCGACGCAGACCGGCACGCCGTGCGTCCCCGCCAGGCCGCCGCCCACGTCCGCAAAGGCGCCCATGGCACAGCCGTCGAAGAGCTGTCCGTTGTTGAGCGCGCCGGGCGTCTGGACCGACGTCGTCAGCCATGAGAAGTCGCTGCCCTGCGCGCCGCTGCCGCTGCGCTGGAGCGACGTGCCCACCGGCGTGGCGTTGGTCTCGCTCACGCCGATGTCGATGGAGCTGAGCCCGGAGGCCGGGCCGCCCAAAGCCACGAAGCTGCCCTCGTAGCTGAGGAACTCGACCACCTGGCTGGAGGGGTCCACCAGCGCCAGGCCGTCGGGGCCGCCGTTCTGGATGGGGGCGATGGCAAAACTGAGCGTGCCCAGGCAGCCGCCCTGGTCGGGGATCACGCCGGACAGGGCCGCGGTCGCGTACACCGCGGCGCCGCTGCCGTTGTAGAACACGAGATTCCAGCCGGTCAGGTCCATGCCCGCGGGGCCGGCCAGCTCCACGAACTCCCCCGTATCCGTGCTGACGTTGTCGTAGTGCAGCTCGTTGATCCACGGCGACAGCGTGGGGCCGTCCGCAGGCGTGCCGAGCGCCTCCAGGCTGAAGCCCGACTCATTCAGCGAGAGGTCGGAGGCGCTCACCACGTAGTAATACGTCACGCCGTTGATGACGGCTGAGTCCACGTGATCGCTGGCCGCGACCAGAGAGCCGGTGATGGCCACATAGGGCCCGCCGCTGCTGGCCGCGCGATACACCGTGTAGCCGGCCAGGTCAGGTTCGAGGTTGTCGGCCCAGTCGAGGTTCAGCTGGCCGTCGCCCGTGCCCGCCACCAGCAAGTTCGGCGCGAGCGGCGGCGTGACGTCGCCCCCACCGCCGCAGCCGCTGCCGGAGAACAGACACGCGACCCACTCGGGGTGGTCAACGAAGGGGTTGCGGTTGCCCTGGAACGAGGCCACCACGTCGTTGCGCTCGCGCTCCCAGTCGTCCACGGGGTCGTCGAGGTGCCACTGCATCAGCAGCGACAGCCGCCCCATGTAGGCCACCGGCTCGTTGTTGCCCGTGCTGGACGACGCGATCAGGCCGATGTCGTTGGTCAGGATCAGGTCCGGCTCGGCCGTCCCCATGACGCCATGGACGCCACCTTCGTAGCGCACGTCGGCGTAGAGCAGGGAGCGAGCCACGTCGCCGCGCCGACCCGTCCATGCCTCCCAGATGCCGCTGGCGCCTGTGCCCGAGCCCCAGTTGGACTGCCCCGGGTACACGCCCGCGCCGCCGCCCTGGCCGTCGTTGACCAGCGTGGGGTACTCCGTGCAGCCGGGCGAGCAGCTGCCGAAGGCCTTGTTGCCGCGGGCCGAATTGTAGGAGTCGTACGCCAACCACAGCATGTGGCAGTCGGTGTGCGGCGAGTTGTCAGCCGTGTTGTTCGGGAACCCGAAGCTCTTGGGCCAGGTGTGCTCGCGGTTGTACGAACCGTTCCCGCCGCCCGCTTTGGAGAAGCTGGCGTTGCGGTAGACCGTCAGGACACGCGCCGCATCGGCCGGGTCCTCGTTGGCGGCTTCCAACACGTCCCAGGTGTCCGTGGCAGACGATGTGTAGGGCACGCGCTGGTGGTCGTCGATGACCGCGTGCAGCGTCGAGCGCAGCAGGCCGGGCGTGCTGATGTCCACGCTGTCGTAGTAGCCGGGCGGCACCTGGGCGAGCACAGGGGCCGAGCCGGGCCAGGCGAGCAGGGCCGCGAGCCCCAGACCAGAGAGAAGGCGAGCGCGCAGAGGGGTGCCGAGCATGGGAGCGGACCAACGGAGGCGGGGAGAGAGGGCCCAGCCTACCAGTCAATTCCCGGGACCGCTTGGCTCAGCCCTCGGACGGCGCGCGCCGGTCGCGGCTGCGCTGCAGGGCCAGCTGCTGCATGTCCACCACCTGATCGTGCTCGTCGACGATCTCCTCGCCGAGCAGCTGCTCGAGCACGTCCTCGAGCGTGACCACGCCGTCAAAGCCACCGTACTCGTCGAGCACACCGAGCATGTGCTCACGCTCGCGGAGGAACAGCTCCAGCAGGTCATGGGCCCGCATGCTCTTGGGCACGAAGCGGATCTCGCGCATGAGGTCACGCAGGATCAGGGCGGCGTCCGGGTGCTCGAGCGCGGCGTCGAACACGTCGCGCCGGTGCACGAGCCCCACCACTTTCTCCGCGTCCCCGCCCTCGATCAGGGGCACGCGGCTGTAGGCCCAGTCGCTGGGATGTGCGACCACATCCGCCAGGGCCTGTTCGGCGGGCAGCACGTCCACCACCGTGCGGGGCGTGCGCAGGTCGCCAGCCGTGACCTGATCGAGGCGCAGGGCGTTGGCCACCCAGCGCTGCTCCTCGTTGCGCACGCTGCCGCCGCGCGCGGCCAGTCCCGCCATGGCCACCAACTCGTCCTCGCCGGGGGGCTCGTGGCCCGCTGCCCCTGTGATCAAGTGCATGGCCTTGCGCGAGACCCAGACCACCGGCCAGACGCTCCAGATCATGAGCTGCAGCGGCCACACGATCAGGGGCGCCAGCGTGGGCGCGTAGCGCACCCCCAGGCTCTTGGGCACGATCTCGGTCAGCGCCAACACCAGCAGCGTGAACACGGCCGCGAAGACGCCGACGGCGCGGCTGCCAAACAGCTCCCCCACCATGGCGCCGCACCAGGCCGAGCCCACGGTGTGGGCGATGGTGTTGATCGTGAGAATGGCCGCGATGGGCGCCTCCACGTCCCGGCGCATGGCCACCAGGCGCGCGGAGCCCGGGCCGCCGCGCTGACGCAGCAGCTCCACGCGCGCGGGCGTGATGGCGTACAGCGTCGCCTCCAGCAGGGAGCACACAAAGGACGCGACCAGCGTGAGCGAAGCGACGATCAGAACGGTGGTCACGGCGTGATGGACGGAGAGGGGCGGAGTGCGAAGTCGGGCTCAGCGTACCGATCGCGCCCGCGGGAAGCAGCGCTCAGGGTGCCTCCAGAGCCCTCGTGGGGGCGATCCAGAATCGCTCGTACCTGCCACAACACGATCCAGAACCAGGGTCCATACTCTCGGCGGTGTCGTCCTTGCGATCTTCCCTCGCTCGGTGCGGCCCGTATCGGCGGGGACCATCTCGGCCCCGTCGACGTTCCTGATCCTTGATTCGGATGCCATTCATGCTCACCCGTTCCATGTTGCTCGCGCTGACCACGCTGCTCGCTCTGCCTGGCTTGGCCTCCGCGCAGACGCTCATCACGGTTCCGAACGCGTCCATCGTCGCCGACGTCAGCTCCGATGGCGACGTCGTCGTCGGCAGCGGCGCGGGCGGCGGCTTCATCTGGCGCTGGCGCGAAGACCCCGCGCCCCTGGTCATCGGTGGTAACGACGCCACGGCGGTGTCCGATGACGGTCTGGTGGTCGTGGGCTGCATCACGGACCCCATCGAGGGCGCCGAGGTCGCCGCGCGCTGGACCCTGGCCACCGGCTGGGTCAGCCTGGGCTTCCTGCCCAACGCGCTCAACTGCCCCAGCAAGAGCAACGCCTACGACGTGTCGGCCGACGGCGGCACCGTGGTCGGGCTCTCGTGGGACGGCTGCAGCGGTCGCGGCTTCGTCTGGACCGAGGCCACCGGCATGCAGGAGCTGGCAGTGCTGGGCAGCGGCGCCAACCGCGCCAGCGCCATCTCGGACGACGGCTCCGTCATCGGCGGGTTTGCCCAGGGCTTCAACCGCTCGCCGGTGCTGTGGTATCCCGACCAGAGCGGCATCGAGCTCGATATCACGGCCGGCGGCGAGATCTACGACTTCAACAAGGACGGCTCCCTCGCGCTGGGCAACTGGAACGGGAGCGCCTTCTTCATGGACACCTCCACCCTGAGCAAGACCTTCATCGGCCAGCTCAACCCGGGCTGGTCGGGCATCCCCAAGGCCATCACCGAGGCCTCGGATCGCGTCGTGGGCTTTGACGTGAACCAACTGGCGCTGGAGGGCTGGACCTGGTCCCCCGGCGGCGGCATGAAGAGCCTGGCGTCGTACTTCTCGGAGCTGGGCGCGCAGGGTGTGCCGAGCATTGTCGACGTGGCCATGGCCATGAGCGACGACGGCAGCGTCATTGTCGGCCGCTACGGATTCTTCCCCAGCAAGGCCTACATCTTCAACGCGGGCATCGATCCCTGGCAGGATGCGGGCGCCGGCCTCGCGGGCGTGGCGGGCGTGCCGCTCATGATAGGCAGCGGCGACCTGAACGTGGGCTCGCTGGCCACCCTGGACACCTCGTCGGCGGCCCCGTCAGCCTCGGCCTGGCTGATCATCGGGCTGACGAACCTGTCGGTGTCCTTCAAGGGCGGCCTGCTGGTGCCCAACCCCGAGATCATCCTCGGACCCTTCAGCACCGACGCCACCGGCGCCCTGAGCCTGTCGAGCCTGTGGCCGCCCAGCGTGCCCACCAACACCGAGACCTGGTGGCAGATGTGGATCCAGGACACCGCGGCCGTGAAAAGTTTCTCGGCCACCAACGGTCTGTTGAGCACCACGCCGTAGCACGCGACGCCGGCAGCCGTCTTGCTTCACGCGCGTCGCTGCAGGGAGACGCCCACGCCCCCCACAGGCGCGTGTGAAGCGGGACGGTCACTCGCCAGACGACACATCGGGCAGTTCGTCTGCGAGCAGCGTCTCGCGCTCCAGCAGCAGCTCGGCGCCGTCCTGGAGCGCTCGACGGTGGGTCTCGAGCACCGTTCGGGCGCGGTCGTGGGCCTGGCTCACGAGCGCCTTCACGGCCAGGTCGATCTCCCGGCCCGTCTGCTCGCTGAAGTCGCGGCGCGGGGGCAGGGCGGCGGCGGACGCGCCGCCCAGGAACGTCGGGCGCTCGTCGTCGTAGCTCACGAGACCCAGGGTCTCGTCCATGCCGTAGCGCGTCACCATGGCCCGCGCCACGTCGGTGCAGCGCGCCAGGTCATCGACGGCGCCGGTACTGATCTCGCCGAAGCTGAGCTCCTCGGCGGCGCGCCCCCCGAGCAACACGGCCATCTTCACCAGCAGCTCCTCACGTGACATGAGGTAGCGGTCCTCGGTGGGCCGCTGGATGGTGTAGCCCAGGGCGCCGATGCCGCGCGGGATGATGGACACCTTGTGCACCACGTCCACGCCGGGCAGGGCCCGGGCCACCAGGGCGTGCCCCATCTCGTGGTGCGCCACGACCTCGCGCTCGCGCTTGTTGAGCAGGCGGTTCTTCTTCTCGAGGCCGGCCACGATGCGCTCGAGGGCGGACTCGAAGTCGAGCATGCCCACCGTCTCCGCCGAGCGGCGCGTGGCCAGCAGGGCGGCCTCGTTGACCAGGTTGGCCAGATCGGCACCGGTGAAGCCAGGAGTGAGCGCCGCCAGAGCGGGCGTGTCCACCTGCGGGTCGAGCTGCACGTGGGCCAGGTGCACCACCAGGATGGCCTCGCGCCCCTGCTTGTCGGG
>QNBX01000041.1 GCA_003644265.1 Planctomycetota bacterium | reverse complement strand
GGGTCGTGCAGCAGCGCCGCCGACAGGCCGATGCGTTGGCGGTAGCCCTTGCTGCACTGCTGCACGCGCTTGCCCAGCACCTCGGTGATGGTGCACTGCTCGGCGACCCAGTCCAGGCGCTCACGCAACCGCGCACCGGAGAGCCCGCGCAGGCGCCCCACGAAGCGCAGGTACTTGTCGACGCGCATGCCTTCGTAGAGCGCGTTGTGTTCGGTCAGGTAGCCCAGCTTGCGGCGCACGGCCAAGGGGTCGGCCACCACATCATGTCCGGCCACGCGTAGGCTGCCGCTGGTGGGCGGCAGCCAGGTGCACATCATCTTGAGCAGCGTGCTCTTGCCCGCGCCGTTGGGCCCCAGGAAGCCCACGATCTCGCCTTCAGCGATGGAGAACGACACGCCGTCCACAGCGGTGAACGAGCCGTAGCGCTTGGTGACGTCATCGACGACGATCATCGCAGACCTCGGGTGGCGGGAGCTTGGCGGGGATTATAGGCAGCCCGGACCCCGTGACACGACGGTCCCCTGGGAGCGCGGGCGCGCCCTCGTTCAACGGGTCGCCGGACGTCTCAGCCTCCCGCTTCGGCGGCGCCGGCGGTCTCCTCGGCAACGGGCGTCACGCTCGGCGGGTCGTCGGCGCTCGGCGGCGGGGCGCTGGACGCCGCCGGCTCGGGCAGGGGCTCGAGGAAGTCCGCGAGGCGCTTGGACAGGGCGTCGGCCGACCAGGACGTGACGGCATAGGTCCACGGTCCGTGGCGCGCGTTGAGCTCATCCACGCGAGCGCTCAGCGCGTCGAGCCCGGGCCGCCGGGCCGAGAAGGACAGACGCACCCAGGCGCCCTGTCCGTCGTCGCGCGGGGCCGCCTGCACTTCGGCCACCAGGCCGTCCTGAGCGACGAAGCGCAGCGTCGACCAGCGGCGCTCGGCGGCGGCCTGCTCGGCGTCCGCCACGGACTCCAGGTCGAGCCAGGCCAGGGCGCCTGCCACCGCGCTGCCCGGCGCGCTGGACGCGGGCTCGCGGCCGGGGGGGAGCTGCTCGAGGCTCCAGGCGCCGTCGTCCGAGCGCACCAGGGACCAGGGCTCGTCGTCGACAGGCTCGGCCTCCACCCGCGCCATGCCGTCCGCGGGCAGGCGCAGCAGCTCGGTCTGCACCCAGCCGCTGAGGGCCCGGGGTGGGGCCAGGCGTCCCCTGACCTGCCAGGCCTGATGCTCGTGAGTCCGCCGCACGAACAGGCCGTCCTGGCCCTTGCTGCGCCCCAGCACCACGTCGGCCAGCGGCGTGCCGGCGGCGTCGGACACACGCAGGCCCAGCGACGTGGCGCCCGGGTGCGTGGGGTCCTCGAGCTGCAGGGCGGCGTGCTTCGCAGGCTGCGAGGTCATGGGCCGGGCGTCCTTCAGACCCGCCAGCCCCAGCAGCGTGGACGCCACCTGGGTGCTGTCGGCGGGGTAGCCGCCCCAGGTCTCCAGGCCCCATCCGTCGGCGCTCTTTGTCAGCCGCAGGGACTCACCCGTCACCAGCAGCTCGATCGAGACCACCTCGTCCAGCGCGGCCTGCAGCCCGGGCAGCCAGGGCCCCTCGGTGTCGGCGCCCTGACCGCTCGCGTCCGTGTGCGGCCGGACGACGAACCACGCCGCCAGCACGAGCCCCGTCAGCAGCACCAACCGCAGCAGCCCCTTGCTCGTCATCGCAGCGACCCTCTCGACGTCATCACAGGTTCCGTGCCCGCCCGCGCGCCCAACGCGCTCCCAGGGCCAGCAACAGCAGCACCAGCGGCACGCCCAAGGTGTTGGCGAACATGAGCGTGTTCTGCAGCTGCTCGATCTCCTTGCCGAGCTCGTGCTTCACGGCGCGCAGCTTCTTGCGCGTCTCCACGCGCGACTCCTGGAAGCGCTCGATCTCCGCGGCTTGCGCGGGCGTGAGCACCAACGAGGCCGTCTCCTCGCGCTGGGACTGCAGCTCGTTGATGCGGCGCTCGGTGTCGCGCAGCTCCTGCTGCAGGCGCTGCTCCTCCGCCAGGTAGCGCTGCTCGGCCTCGCGCCGGAGCTGCTCGATGCGCACGAAGGGGCGGTCGGAGCGGCCGCGGCCGCGCACCTCCAGCAGGTCCGTGCTGCCCGCCAGCGAGTCCACGGCGTTGAGCAGGAAGTCGCCGTTGCTGGCCACGGGCACGGGCAGCCGCGAGCCGAAGAAGTTCTGGAACTGCACCCACCAGCGGTCGGCACCCAGGTCCACGTCGGCCACGATGATCACGTGCAGCGGCGCCACGGACGCGGCCAGGTGCTCGGGCGGACGCGCGGGCGGGCCCTCGCTGCCCGCCTCCGCCGCTGCGTCGGGCGGGCCGTCGGGGAAGGCGCTCAAGACCTCGCCCGTGACGCGCGCGGCCAAGGTGTAGCGCTGGCCGGCCGGTGCGAAGGACGCCAGCAGGTCCTTGGGCTGGGGGAAGAATTGCACCGCGCTGGTCTCCAGCTCGGCCGCTTCCTCGGTGGAGCGGATCAGCGGGGTGAAGCGCGTGCTGGCCCCATCCAGGGGTTCGAGCATGCCGGCCGACGCGACGCGCACAGCACCCAGACCCGACGTGACCGGATCCTGCTGATCCAGGCAATCGCCGGTCAGCTCGAGCCAGACCACGTAGGGCGTGCGCTCGGGCCGGGCCTGGGAGCCCGCCTGTACGTACATGGCCGCGGCCCGGTCGCCCAGCAGACGCGCGGGGTCGTAGCCCACGCCCCAGGCCTCCAGCAGCGGCGCGAGGTCGCTGGCGCGCGGCGTACCCATGCCCGCCAGGGGGTTACCGGGATCAGCCGGCGGCCGGTCGTCCTCGCAGTGCGGGTCCACCAGCACCAGCGCCCGGCCGCCGCCCAGCACGAACTGATCGATGGCGTACAGGCTGCCCTGGCTCAGGTCCTTGGGGTGCACCACCAGCAGCACGTCGGTGCCCGCGGGCACGGCGCTCGCGTCGGCCGCCAGCAGCTCCACCTCGTAGGCCTGGCGCAGCTGCTCCAGCAGGTACCAGCCGGTGGCCGGCGGCGGCGCGCCCGGGTAGGTCGGCGGCGGCCCGGCGACGATGGGCAACGCGGACAAAATGGCCAGCCGGGCCTTCTCCGGGTGACTGAGGTCGTGCACGAAGCGCGACAGCTCGTACTCCAGGAAGGCCTCCTGGTTGGGGTCGAAGAAGGGGATCACATGGCTGACATCGGTGGCGTTGGTGGCCACCAGGCCGAAGTAGAACAGGTCGCCCGCGGCGGACACGGAGACACCCTGCACGCCGGAGGCCACGGCCTCGTCCTCCTCCACGCTGAATGAGGCCGGGTCCACCACGCGCAGCTCCAGAGCGCCACCCGAGGCCAGCACGTACTCCTGCAGCAGCTCCTCGACCCGGATGGCGTAGCCGCTGATCTCGGGCACCTCTTCGGTCAGGCTGCGCGAGAAGTAGAAGCTGAGCCGGATGGGCTCGTCGATGTCCGCCAGGATGTTGCGCGTGCCCTGGCTGAGGGTGAACAGCTGGTCCTCGGTGAGGTCGAGCCGGACGCGCTTGAGCAGGGCCCCGCCCACGGCGTTGAGCGCCACGAACAGCACCACCGCCACACCCAGGCCCACGCTACCGATGTGTCTCTTGTCCATGTCCCGCGCTCCTCAGCGAGCCTTGCTGCGATCGATGATGACGACGTTGGCGAACATGCCCAGGGCCATGAACGACAAGAAGAACAGCACGTCACGCGCGTCCACCACGCCGCGCACGATGGCGTCGAAGCGGTTCATGAAGCTGAGCGACGTGATCAGGTCCAGCAGGGCCGCCGGCGCCAGGCCCGACAGGTAGCCGATCACGACGCGCGTTCCGCACAGCGTGAACACGAGGCAGACCATCACGCTCAACACGAAAGCGATGACCTGGTTGTCGGTCAGGGCCGAGAAGCACGCGCACAGTGAGAGGTACGCACCCGCCATGAGCAGGGCGCCCAGGTAGCTGGCCACGATGACGCCGTTGTCCGGCTGCCCGAGGTAGTTGACCGTGACCCACAGCGGCACGGTGGCTGCCAGGGCCACGCCCGTGAAGGCCCAGGCCGCCAGGAACTTGCCCAGCACCGCCTGCGCGGTCGAGACGGGCAGGGTCATGAGCATCTCGATCGTGCCCGAGCGGCGTTCCTCGGCCCACAGCCGCATGCCGATGGCGGGGATCAGCACCATGTACAGGATGGGCAGGCTGCGGAAGAGCGACACCATGTCGGCCTGCCCGCGCTGGAAGAAGCCGCCCATCTGGAAGCTGAAGATGCCGCACAGGACCAGGAACACCACCAGGAACACGAAGGCCACCGGCGTGGCGAAGTAGGCCCGCAGCTCGCGCTTGAAGAGGATCGCGGTCATGTTCATGCGCTCGGCTCCACCGGCGTGTGTGCCTGGGTGACGGGCTGCTCGGGGCCCAGGGTGAGCGCCCGGAAGACCTCGTCCAGGCCGTTGGCGGAGGGCACCATCTCCAGCAGCCCGGCCGGGCTCGCGTCGGCCCGGATGCGCCCCTCGGCGATGAGCACGGCGCGCGTGCAGACCGCGTCGACCTCCTCCAGGATGTGCGTGGACAGGATGATCACCTTGTCCTCGGCCATGCGCCGGATGAGCCCGCGCACCTCGTGCTTCTGGTTGGGATCGAGCCCGTCGGTGGGCTCGTCCAGGATCAACACGTCCGGGTCGTGCAGGATGGCCTGGGCCAGCCCCACGCGCCGCTTGAAGCCCTTGCTGAGGGTCTCGAAGCGCTGATCGAGCACGTCGAACAGGCTGGTGGCGGCGACGGCGGCGTCCACCCGGCGCCCGACCTCGGCTCCGGAGAAACCGCGCACGTGGGCCACGAAGGTCAGGAACCCGCGCGGCGTCATCTCGGCGTAGGACGGCGCGCCCTCCGGCAAATAGCCGATGCGACGCTTGACCTCGAGCGGGGCCTCGATCACGTCGAAGCCGCAGACCTGCGCCGTGCCCGAGCTGGGCGGCAAGAAGCCGGCGAGCATCTTCATGGTGGTGCTCTTGCCGGCGCCGTTGGGCCCCAGGAAGCCGAGCACCTCCCCGGCGTGCACCGTGAAGCTCACGTCGTCCACGGCGCGCAGCGCGCCGAACGACTTGCACAATCGATCGATCTTCACCTCGACGGACATGGGTCCGGGACCTCTCCCTTGGGACGTTCTCAGGGTTCACGACTTGCTGTGGGCCCTGACCTCGATCCGGGCCGCGACAACCGCCCGGAGGCGGATCACGGATGCGCCCACGCAAGGGCGCTCGCAAGTGTGGGATGGTAGTCACCGCGGGCGCCATGACAAGCCCAACGGGGGCCGTCGCGCCCGCGCACCCGAGCCTCACCCGGTCAAACCGGAGCCGCGCCCGATGGCGGACTCTGCCGCTGACATCGTCGTCATCGGCGGCGGCCTGCTTGGGCAGCGCGGGACGCGTTTGGGATATGATGCGAGGCTCCCGCGCAGGAGCGGGCGAGCCGTCTCGGGGGCAGGACATGGACGCCAATCGGCCGGCATGCGTCGAGGGCATGACGCTGGTCTTGGCAGCGCTGCTGCTGTCCGGGCCGGGCTGCTCCGCTCCCGGAGAGACGCCGCCCGCGGGCGGCCCCCCGGGCAGCACCTCTCCGGGGGCGGCCATCGGCACAGACCCGTTGCCCACGGCAGGGCCGGGCGCCCAGGTGCAGCGTCGCGACGCTGCGCCCCCCGCCGGTTGCGTGGCGGTGCGCGGGGTGGGCTTCGGCAGCGATGAGGCCCAGGCCCGCAGCCAGGCGCTGACCCTGGCCCATGACGAGGCCGCGCGCCGCCGGGGTACGGCGGTCAAGGCCTGGCTGTACGACGTCATGTCCAGCTCGGGCGACGAGCACTTCGAGGTCGGATCGGTGCAGTCGGCGCAGGTCTCCATCGCAGGCGCCACGCACCGCGTCGTCGACCTTCAGACCCAGCACGGCCGCGTGCGCGTGGAGCTCGAGCTGTACGTCCCGCGCGAGCAGATCGAGCCCGCTCGTGTGCTCGACGAACTCATGACGGCGCCCGCTCCCCTGCCTCGTCTGCGCGAATTCGCGACGCGCGCCGAGGGCCGCGGCGATGTGCCGGCGGCGCACCTGGCCTACCAGCGCATGTTCCAGCTGGAGACCCGGGCTGACGACCTGCTGCAGCTCGTGGCGCTCTACGAGGGTCAGGGCGAGCTGGAGTCGGCCATCTTGGTGCTGGACCGCTGGGCCAGTCAGGTGCAGCCGCGCGACCCCCGCCTGGACGCCCGTCGCACGACGCTGGCGGAGCGCCTGGCCGACCCCCACGCGGACGTGGCGGCCCTGCTCTCCAGCGCCGCGCGCATGCCGCCGGGCGCGCTCGCGCTACGGCCCGACCACGACCGCGCCAGCGTGCACGACGCGGTGCGCGTGCGCGGGGCCGTCGCGCGCGACCTGCCCCTGCTGTTGGTGTGGTTCGACGGGCAGTCCATCGGAGTCCTGGCCAGCTACGACAGCGCCGAGCTGGCCACGGGGCGCCTGGACGTCGACCTCGACTACTACGACCCCGAACTCGGCCGGGTGGACACCACGGAATTCGTGCCCGGCCCGGTGAGCCTGCTGGCCGTGGCCTGCAGCCCGCTCGCCATGCCACCCACGCCCATCGACCTGAGCGCCTGCGAGCGGGGCGACATGGCCCAGAGGCGGCGCCTGCGACAGTGCCTCGACACGCTTCAGGAGCTGCTGCGGCGCCCAGGCGCCCGGGCCCAGGTGCTGGGCTGGGACCAGATCGACGAATGAACACGCGCGCCGCGGGCCGACGAGGCCGCGGCGCGCGACGCGAGGGAACACCATGATGATGTCACGCCAATCGACGTGGGTTCTGCTGGCCCTGGCCCTGGCCCTCGGGGGCGCGTGCGGCGGCCCGGGGAGCGCCCGGCCCCGCCCCGCCCAGCGCGGCTCGCCCGAGACCAGCGAGCGCGCCCCGTCCCCGGCCGCCCTGGCGCTGCGGCCGGTGCAGATCGAGCTCGACGTGCCGGCTCTGCAGTGGACCCAGAGCAGCGCGCGCTCCGGCGGCGGACGCCGGGTGGCCCTGTTGGTGGCCGCCGACGAGTACGCCGAGAGCGCCTGGAACCTGCGCTTCGCCCGTCGCTCGGCCGACGAGCTGAAGCGCGTGCTGGTGGAGCGGCTCGGCTTCCGCGAGCAGGACGTGCAGCTGCTCTCGGGCGACGGCGTCTACCCACGCAACGTACAGGGCACGCTCGACGATCTGACCGCGGGCATGTCGGGCCCCGGCAACGTACTGCTCACGCTCTGGGTGGGACACGGCTTCGAGATCGGAGGGGAGCAGCGCCTGCTCACCTATCGCAGCGGCGCGTCCACCGTCGCGCAGGACGGCGGCTACAGCGACACCCTGCGCTATGACCAGCTCACGGGCTGGCTGTCCGACGCCTCCCGCGAGGTCTCGCGCAACGGCGGCTCCCTGGCCACGGCCATGATCCTCGACGCCTGTCGGGTCGAGACGCGCTCGGCCCCGCGCCGCATCAGCAACCACGTGTCGCGCGTGGACGTGGAGGCCTTCAGCGCGCCCCTGGGCCAGCCCGCACCGGACGCGTCCGCCGACTTCACCGCGCTGCTGACGCGCTCGCTCGACACGGCCCGTGGTCAGCGCGTGAGCCTGCTGCCCGCGCTGCGGGCCGGACGCGACAGCATCGCCGCGCGCAACCCGGACTCCAGCCCTGAGATCGCCAGCGGCGCGGCCGACATCACGCTGCTGGACCGGGCCAACCTCACGGTGACGGTGGAGGCCGTGGACGCCAGCAGCGACCCGCCCCGGCCCATCGCCGGCGCGCGCATCGAGCTCAACGGCCAGCTGGGCTCGGGCCGCGATGGCCGCGCCACGTTCAGCGGGCTGGCCGCCAGCAGCGAGGGCTACGATTTGCGCGTGCTGGCCGACGGCTACTTCTGGCGCACGGCCGAGCTGCAGCTGCCACCTGAGCGCTCGGGCGCAACGGTGCGCGTGGGCCTGCTGCCGGAGTTCGTAATCCTCACCGGCGTGGTCCAGCTGCCCGGGTCCGGCATGGCGGAGGTCAAGCTGCAGGGCGGCTTCCAGGACCTCATCGCCGAGCACCACAGCACCCGCGTGGTCGTCTCGCGCTCGGGGCGCTGGCAGCTGCAGGTGCCGCGCGAACGCGGGCGCCGCAGCCTGGTGGTGGCGCCCTCCGGCGGCGGCGAGGGCGGCGTCGTGCGCGAGTTCGACCTGGCGGATATGCACAGCACCACCCGCACCGCCGACGGCATGAGCGTGAGCGTGTTCGACTTCGGCTTCAGCACGCTCGACGCCGCCGCCGCCGAGGCCATCGTGGGCGGCGGCGCGCGGGCCGCGGCCGTGGGCAGCCTGACGCTCAACTTCGACCTGGCCTCGCTGGGCGCCGACGCCTTCGTGGACCGCAACGCCCAGGCCTTCTACGCCGAGATCGCCCCGCTGGTGGCGGACCAGAAGTACGGCCGGGCCCTGGCTGACATCGACTCGCTGATGCAGGCTGGCCGCGTGCGCACGGGCGCTCAAGCCGCCATGACCGAGCTGCGCCACGAGCTGGCCCTGGCCGACGCCGTCGAGCAGGCTGAGCACCTGCGCCAGCGCGGCGATGTCTCCGGGGCCATCGACGCCCTCTCCGCCTCGGGCGTCATGGGCGACCCGCGCGTGCTGACTGTGTATGGCGCGTGGCTGCTAGCGGACGCCGCCGAGTTGCACGGCCGGGGCGAGTACCAGCGCGCCGTCGGCCGTCTCGCGCAGGCCGACAGCTACGGCGAGGCCGCCGGATTCGACCGAGCGTCCATCCGCGCCCAGCTGCGCCAGGCCCACCGCGACTGGTTCGAGGCGCGCTTCGAGCAGGCCCTGGAGAACGACGACTGGGACGCGGCGGCGGTGGCGCTCAGCTCCGCCCGCGCGGTGCTCCCGCCGGAGGACAGCGCCGACATGGCCGCGCGCATGGACCGCGAGTCCATCCCCCGCGCCTGCCGCGAGGCCTACCGCGAGGCGATGGACGCCCTCGCCCGCGGCGACCTGGAGCGCGCCTGGGAGTCCTTCACCCTGGCCCTGGAGTCCGGCGCCAACCCGTACTACTGGGCCGAGATCACCAGCCAGAACCGGGCCGTGGGCGAGGACTTGTTCGCCAAGAACAACCGCATCGGCGCCGAGCGCTACCAAGCCGGCGACATGGTGGGCTCGTTCAACGCCTACCTGCGCGCGTGGGAGTACGACACGCTGGTCACCAGCCGCATCGAGCAGCTGCGGCAGGACCCGGCGGTGCGGCGCGCCGAGCCCGAGAGCGTGGCCGGCTTCCCACGTCGTGCCGGGGAGCGACGCTGGCGCGAGCAGTCGTCGCGCGCCCGCTCCGCCCTGGCCTCCGGGCGCCTGGACGACGCCGCGGAACTGCTGACGCAAGCCCACGCGATCGAGCACGCCGACGCCGCAGAGATCGACCGGCTGCTGCTCGAAGTGGAGGCCGCCCGCGCCAGTGAATCACGGCGCCTGGAAGCCCTGCTGGGTCAGGCGCACGAGGCCCTCGCGGCTCGCACACGCTGGGCCCGCCTGGATCAGGCCAGCGCCGAGGCCCTGGGCCGCAACCTGCACCTGATCTGGCCCGAGCTGGGGGACGCCTTCGCGTTCCGCCGGGTCGAACGTCACAGCGCAGGCGAGCAGGCCCACTGGATGGTCTCCTTCGAGCACCGGCCCACGGGCCTCGAGTTCATGCTGATCCCCGGAGGACGCGCGCAGATCGGCAGCCCCGACGGCGAGCGCGAGCGGCGGCTCGACGAGACGCTGCACGGCATGCTGCTCGAACCGTTCTTGATGGCCAGCACGGAGTGCACTCAGGACGCCTGGGCTCGTCTGGGCGCCCACGACCCCTCCAGCGCCCGCGGCGAGGGCCTGCCCGTACAGGGCATGACCTGGCGCGGGGCCCACGACTGGTGCAAGGCCGCAGGGCTGCAACTCCCCACCGAAGCGCAGTGGGAGTGGGCCTGCCGCGCCGGCACGAGCACACCCTTCTGGACCGGCCACGCCCTGAGCGCGGCGACCATCAGCCGCAGCTTCTCCCAGGGTCCGCTGCCCGCAGCCAGCCACCCGGCCAATGCCTTCGGGCTGCACGACATGCACGGCAACGTCTCGGAGTGGTGCGCCAATCCCTACGGCGGCTACAGCTCCATGAAGTGGAACAAGCTGGGGCGCACGCGCGACAACCGCGTCGCCCGGGGCGGTGGCTACAACGCCTCGCCCGACGACGCGCGCAGCGCACGCCGGGTGGAGCTGCCGCCCGAGTTCTCGCTCAAGAACCTGGGCTTCCGGCCGGTGTTCAAGCTGGTGGAGACGCCTTAGGTCGCCTTAGGTCGCCGCGGCTGCGGCGCGGACCTCGGCGCGCGACCTCGGCGCGGCTCGTGCCACGCCGGGCCCCAGCGATCGTTCTCCGAGGCGGACCTCAGCGCGACGTCAGCCGTCCGCTCCGGGCAGAGCCGCCAGCTCATCGGCCGTGGCCTGAGCCGCGTCGTCCAGGCCCAGGGCCCGCTCGGCCTCGCGGCGCCGAGCGAGCAGCCGTGCCAGCCCGTCCGCGTCCCCCAGGCTGCGAGCCAAGGCTACGGCGTGATCGGCCGCCACGCGCGTGCGCGGCCAACGCTCCAAGGTCGCCAGGGCGTCAGCCAGCGCCACCAGCACCCCGTACTCGCTGCCCGACAGGCCCAGGTCGGCGTAGATCAGCCGCGCCTGCTCCAGCGGCGTGATGGCCTCGGCCGCGCGGTCGAGCTGCAGCAACATCTGTCCCTCCATGGCGAGCCCCATGGCCCCGCCCCACCAGTCGCCCAACGGCAGCGCCAGATCACGGCACTCCCGCGCGGCGGCGAGGGCGGCCTCCAGATCTCGCGCGCCGGCGGCCGCGCGCGCCTTGCCGAAGGCCTGCTGGCCCGCGCGGAAGTCCCGCTTCTGATCGGTCGTAAAGCCCACGAAGGCGCTGGCATAGTCCGCAAAGATCGGGTGGCCGGTGGCGCGGCTGGCCACCTCAGCAGCCCACAGCGCGCGATCGTGCAAGGCGGCCACGGCCTCGGCGTCCGGGTTGGCGGGCGACTGCTCCCAGGTGGCCAGGCCGGCCTCGAGGTCCGCGTCAATGGTCACCAGGATGGCACCGGGATTGGCGAGCCACAGCTGGGCCATGCCGGCCTCATCGCCCACGGCGAACAGGCGCTGGTACTCCTCGGTGATGTCCAGCGCGGGAGAACACAGCGCCAGGGTCAGAGTTGCAGCGGACAACAGGGACATCATGGGAGCGGCTCACATCGTGGGGCGAAGGGCCGCAGAGTCTAGCAGGCGCTGGCGGAGCTCAGTGCAGCTCGAGTTCGACGCAGCCCACGTCCACCAGGGTGCCGCGCTCGCGTTCGTAGAGGTCGTCCCAGGTGGCAAACGCGGCCAGCCCCGTGTCCACTAGCGGGCTGCCCGGCACCGGGGTCGGGTCGCGCGTGAGCCCGGTCCAATCCAGCCCGCGGAAGTCATCGATCCCGCGCCCCTTCGAGAAGCCCTCCGGCCCCGCACCGAGCACCTCGCCGTGCACCACGTTGCCGCCGAAGCGCACGCCAACGCTGCCCTTCTCGCAGCGCACGGCCGGCCCCTTGCGGCTGTAGACGGCGTTGTTGGCCAAGACCATGCCCTCGCGCCCGCTCCACGAAGACAGATTGGCGCCCACGCCCGAGGTCACGATGGTGTTGTGCACGACCACGAGCTCACGCGTCTTGCCCTGGTGGTCGTGGGTGTGGAAGCCGATGCCCCCGTTGATCAGCAGGTTGTTGCGCACCACGGCCTCGCCCTGCACCTGCATGACGTTGGTCGGCGTGCCCCAGCAGATGTTGCGCTCGATCAGGTTGGGCGGCTTGCCTCCGGTGCCGTACACCAGCAGACAGGGGTAGTTGGTGTCGTGCACGATGTTGCCCACGATCCAGTTGCCCCAGCTGCCCTGCTTGAGCTCGATCCCGTCGCCCTGCCGGCCGCCGCAGTCATGCACATGGTTGAGCGCCACGACGGATGAGTTCATGACCCACTGCCCCTTGTTGGCACCCAGGTACATGCCCTCGCCATAACCGCCGGTGTGGTGCAGGTGGTTGCGCGTGATGTGCAGGCGCGCGGTGTGGGCCGTGTTGGCGGTCAGGGCGCCGTCCCTGATGTGGTGCACCTCGTTGCCGTCGAACCACACGTCCTCGCAGTCGTGCAGGCGCACGCCCGCCGAGCCGCCGGTGAACTCAAGCCCGCGGATGACGAGGAAGCGCGTGGGCCCGCGGCTGCCCACGTCCATCACGTTCTGCTTGGCGTCAGGGCGCGTGATGATCACGCGGTCGCCCGGGCGGGACTCGATCCAGATGGGCAGCTCGGCCGTGCCCACCAGGTCGACGACGAACTTGGACGGCACCGACCAGGTGCCGGCGCCGATGCGCAGGCGGTCGCCGGGCTTCAGCGCCGCGACGGCCTCGACCAGCCGGCGGCCGTTGGAGAGATCGCCGGAGGCGGCGCGCTCGATGCGCAGCTCGCGGTTGGGCTCGCGCAGGGCCCAGGGCGGATCGATCGGATGCAGCACCGTGGAGCGCGGCAGCCCCACCGGGGCCTGGGACCTGGCACCAGCCGCCAGCACGCAGACGCACGCGAACTGCAGCAAGATCCGGAGTGTGCGTGGGGAGGGGCTCATGCCGTCGATCGTACCCGAGCCGGCGCGGAGCGCTGCAGGCCGGGTGGCGGGCGCCGCTCCGGTCTCGGCGCCGGTCCGCGCCGCGGGCGGCCTACTTCACGCGCTTGAGGTGCTTGACCAGCAATTTGGAGTTGATGCTGCTCAGGTGCTCGGCCAGCACGCGCCGGGTGCCGTCCTCCGAACCGGCGTAGCCCGTGGTCCCGCGCCAGCCGGCGGCCGCGCTGTGCAGTTCACCGAGCTCGCCCAGCAGCCCGGCGAGGTCTTCAGGGTCCTTGTTCAGCAGATAGTCGAGCGTGGCCCAGGTCACCATCTGGGGCGTCTCCGCCTGACCGCCGCGGCCGTCGCGGGCCAGCTCCACCAGCGAGAAACCCTTGTCCTTGGCGTGGCCCTTGAGCGTCTTCGACGTGCGCTTGGGCCAGTCATGATGGCTGCCGGAGGAGACGAAGCCCGAACCGTCAAACTGGTAGATGGAGCGGAACAGCCGCTGCTCCACGACGTAGCCCATGCCCCAGCGCAGCGTATCGGGCACCTGCCCGAAGCGCTCGGTCACCAGGCACTGGGCAAACTTGTGCACCAGCTCATTGCCCAGCCGGAACTCGTCATCGCCCGCGGCGGCGTCCCCGGCCATGTCATAGGTGGTCTGCAGGAACGCGGGCACGTCGCGCAGGGTGAGCGAACCCGGGTCGAGCTTCAGCTGCTCAGCGCCTGACGCCACCAGCTGGCCGCGCTGCACGAACACATCGAGCACGCCGGGCCAAGCCTCGCTGGCCACGCCCTCCCGGTCAAAGAGCAGGATCACGACGGCATCGTTCCAGCCCTGCTCCTCGGCGTGCACGGGCTCCAGCAACTCCCAGGCCTCGTCCAGCCAGCGCGTGGCCTGCATGAGCAGCTTCTCGTCGCAACGCCCCAGGACCAGCGCTTCGGCCTGGTGACCCACGGCGACCCTGAGCCCCAGGGCCTCGGCGGGCTCGGCCCATGCGTTGAGCGCCGCGCGAACCGAGGGCACGAGACGCCGCTCGGCCTTGCTCCCGGTGGTGGCCTTCTTGCCGTGCCGCAGCTCGAGCCGCGCCGCGGTCTCCAGCAGCGCGTGGGGCTCGGGTTCCTGGGCCGCGGCCCGGCTCGCTCCCACCAGACCCAGAAGCACCGCTCCGGTGCACACACTCGCACGACCAACTGCAGTTGCTGACATATTCGGCTCTCCCTCGATCCTCATCGTCACACCATTCAGGTGGACGACCTCTCTCTGGCCGGGCGGCTGCTTACGCAACCATCACGACGACCATGACAGTTCCCGGGAGCGACATCTTCCAACGTCGCAAATGGGACACGCTGCTCATTGCGCGGGGCGCCAGAGAGCTTGCAGGCAGATCCGGCACGCACGCCCTGGCAGGCGGCCTGTTCGCGGGCCGGAACGGAGCGAAACGGGCCGCAACAGTCCTGCGGACGAGCGCGCGCCAGCAGACCTCGGCGACACGTCCCGACACAGATTGGCCGCATGTCCTGATCAGCCTGGTGCCACAGCTTGCTAGGCTCGCCGTCGTGGCGGGCCATCTCAAACGCGTCGATCAGTCCCGGGCCATCGAGCACGCCTCATGAGCCGGCTGATGCTCCAGGCCCTGGCGGGGTCGGCGACCGGGGTCGCGCTGCAGGTGCTGCTGCCGCGCCTGTTCAGCGTGGTGCTCTGGTACCACTTGGCGTTCCTCGCGGTGAGCCTGGCCATGCTGGGCTTTGCCCTGGGCGGCAGCTTGGTGCGCCGCCGCGTGGAGGCCACGGGCGCCGCCGGCGGCGGTCTCGATCGCGACGCGCTGCTGGCCTGGGCCAGCCTGGCCGTGCTGGGCGCGGTGGCCCTGGCCGTGCGCCTGCCCATCGACGCCTCCGAACTCCTGGAGCGCCCACAGGACGGGCTGCTGCTGGCGCTGCTGGTGACCGGGATCAGCGCACCCTTCGTGCTGCTGGGCACGCTGGTGTGCAGCGCGCTGGACCTGGCCGGCGAGCGCCTGCCGCGCGTGTACGGCGCGACCTTCCTGGGCGGCGCCGCGGGCGCCCTGATGAGCCTGGGCGCCATGGAGTGGCTGGGCACGCGCACCACCCTGGGAGTGATCGCGGTCCTGCCTGCGTTGGTGGCGTTGAGCGGCGCTCGCCGGCGGCCGCTGGCGTTGGTCGCGCTGCTGGCGTCCCTGACCGCCATCGCCCTGCCGGACGCCGTGGTGCCGCGCGCCAGCCGCAAGCACTTCCCGCGCGTGCCCGCCGAGCACATCCTGCTGGAGCGCTCCGACGCCACCAGCGACGTCATCTTCTACGAGAACCCGGACCACCACGGGCTCTGGGAGGTGGCCGCGGACCCGTCAGCCGAGGTGCCCGAGACCGTCGGCGTGGCCATCGACGCCTGGGCCATCACGTTCATCACCCGCCGCGACGGCTCCGACGACTTCACCCCGCTGCTGCGCAAGCACCCGGCCGGCTTGGCCTACGCCGGCGCGGCGCCCGGTTTCTCGGCCCTGGTGCTGGGAGCCGGCGGCGGCTGGGACGTGCTGGGCGCCCTGGACGCCGGCGCCTCCCAGGTCACGGCGGTGGAGCTCGACCCCTTCATCGTGGAGGCGGTGCAGGGCCGCTGGGCGTCCTACTCGGGCGACCTGTACCACGACCCGCGCGTCACGGCGGTGGTGGCCGAGGGTCGTCACTACGTGGAGTCTCACGAGCAGCGCTACGACCGCATCGTGCTGGCCGGGGTCGACACCTTCGCCGCCACCCAGGCCGGCGCCTTCGCCCTGGCGGAGAACCACCTGTACACGCTCGAGGGCGTGTCGGCCTACCTGCGCCGGCTCAACCCCGGCGGGCGCCTGTTCCTCACGCGCTGGTGGTTCGAGCCGCCGCGCCAGACCCTGCGGCTGCTGCTGACCCTGGCCGAGGCCCTGCGCCAGGACGGCGTGGCCGACCCGCGCCGCCGCATCTACGTGGCCCAGGGCGGCAACTCGCTCACGGTCATCAAGCAAGGCGCCGACTTCAGCGAGGCCGAGCTCGACGAGCTGGAGCAGGAGGCGATCTCCCGCGGCGCGCACACCGTCTACGCCTGGGGTCGCCCGTCCCACGCCACGCTGGTGCAGGCCCTGGACGCGCCCGACCCCGTGGCCTGGGCCGACGCCTACGAGTACCGCGTCGACCCCACCACCGACGACCGCCCCTTCTTCTTCGAGAACGGCCGGCTGGGGACGCTGTTCCGCAGCGAGGGCAACTGGATCCACGATCGCCTGGGCGGGCAGGAGGTGCTGGTGGCCACCTTCATCATGCTGGCGCTGCTGTCGTCACTGCTGCTCTCGGGCGCGCGCAACCGGGCCGCCGGCGGGTTCGCGGTGTCGGCGGCGTTCCTGTCCCTGGGCGCCGCCTACCTGCTGGTGGAGGTCTCGGCCATGCAACGCCTGGTGCTCGTGCTGGGGCACCCGGTGTACGCCGTGGCGGTGGTGCTGGTGTCGCTGCTGATGTGGTCGGGCTGCGGCTCGCTGCTGAGCGCGCGCCTGCCCGCGCGCGCCGCGCCCTGGGTCTGCGCCCTGGCCGCCGTGCTGGTGGCCGCGGTGCTGGTGCCCTCCCACGGCCTCTTGCTGGGGGCGCTCGCGGGCCAGCCCTTGGCCCTGCGCATCGTGGCGGTGAGCCTGGCCCTGCTGCCCGCCGCACTGGTCATGGGCATGTGCTTTCCTCTGGCGGTGCGCAGCCTGGGGAGCGGCCGCCAGTCCCTGCTGCCCTCCGCCTTCCTCTGGAACGGGGCGGCCTCCGTGCTGACGGGGCCGCTGGCGGTCATGCTGGCCATGGACCAGGGCCTGGCGCGCACCCAGCTCGCGGGCGCCGCCTGCTATCTGGCGGCCACGCTGGCCTTGCTGCTGGCCACGCGCCGCACGCCCACCAGCGCCTGAGGCCTGCCCCAACGCCCCCGGCCCTGTCGGACCGACCATCAGGATGCAGGCCTATCTTGCCGAAGGGGAGGGCGATGAACTCCCCTGGCACGACACCCCCGGCGCCGGCGAGCTCCCCCTCGGTGTCGCGACGCGGCTCGGGCACACGCCCGTCGCGCTGGATGGCCACAGAACGCTCTTGGCGCGCCCAGCTGCACCAGATGGTGGGGTTGCTGGTGCTGACCTGCTGCATGGCCACGCTGATCGAGCTGTTGCTCGCGGCGGCCAGCCAGCCGGTCCCGCTGCTGCAGAGTCACCTCTGGCGCCTGGCGAGCCTGCCGGTCCTGCTGCTGGCGGCCCGCGTCGGCCAGCGGCTGCAGGCCAGAGACCTCTCGGCCCTGTCCTGGATGGTGTGCCTGGTCACGGCCGTGAGCCATGGCCACGCCGCGTCCCTGACGGACCACGCCAGCGACATGGCGCTGATGGCTGGGCTGGCCCCGCTGCTCGTGCTGTGCACGGCGCTGCTGCCCAACGCGCCGGGCGTGACCCTGCGCCTCTCGACGGCCACGGCGGGCACCTACTGCCTGTCGTACGTGGCGGCGCTGCCGGGCGACGCCCACGACGTACACCTGCTGGGCCCGCTGCTGGTCATGACGGCCCTCGCGCCCCTCGGCGCCACCGGTCTCGCGCACGGCACCCATCGTGCCCGCGCGGGCCAGCGCCTGGCCCAGTCCCAGGCGGGCCGACTGCGCGAGCGCATCGCGCGCGCCGAGGGCAGCCAGCGTCGCTTCCTGTCCGAGCTCAGCGCGGCCATGCGCAACCCCCTGGCCAACGTGCTCGGCCTGAGTGAACGCCTCGAGCACGAGACACGCGACAGCGTCCACGGCGTTCGCGCCGGCCAGCTGCGCGTCGCCTCCGAGACGCTGCTGGCCACGCTGGAGGCCAGCGTCGACCGCATGCGCGCCGAGCAAGCCGACAGCGAGCTCGAGGAGCTGCCCTTCGATCTCCACGCCACGCTGGACTCCGTGGCGGAGGCCTGGCGCCCCCTGGCCAGCGGCCGCGGCCTGAGCATCAGCATCCACCGTTCGATGAGCCTGCCCCGCTGGGTCGTGGGAGACCCGTCCTGCGTGCGGCAGGTGCTGGGCACGCTGATCGGCAACGCCCTGTGCTGGACCCACGAAGGCGGACTGAGCGTGCACGCCAGCGACGAGGAGCGCAGCTGGGATGACCGCGCCCGCGTGCGCTTGGTGGTGCAGGACACGGGCGCCGGCATGGCGCTGGAGGACATCGAGCGGCTGCTGGATCCGTCGGGCAGCTTGGAACCCGTCACGCTCTCGGACGGGACCCGGCCCACATCGCTGGCGGGCTGCGAGCGCATCGCGCGCCGGATCGGCGGCGAACTCGGCCTGAACAGCCAACCGGGCTGGGGCACCTCGGCCTGGTTCTCGATGGCGCTCGAGCTGGACGTGTCCGGCGAGGAGCTGGGCTTCCGCTCGCTGCTGCCGGAGAGCGACGACCCGGCCAGCCGCCTGCGCGTGCTGGTGGTGGATGACGACGCCATGCAGCGCGAGCTCATGACCTGGATGCTGGAGTCCCGCGGCATCTCCGCGCTGACCGCCCCCCACGGCGCCGCGGCGCTGGAGCTGCTGCAGCTCGAGCACGTCCACCTGGTCCTGCTCGACGTGCAGATGCCGGTCATGGATGGCTACGAGACCACGCGGCGCATCCGCTCCGACGAGCAGGAGCGGGGGCTGGGCGAGCAGCTGCCGCTGGTGGCGCTTACCGCCAGCGCCCTGCCCGAAGACCGGGCCGCCTGCCTGCGGGCCGGCATGGACGGCTGGCTGCCCAAGCCCGTGCGCATCGAGGCCCTGCTGGCCATGCTGCATCGACATGCGCCGGAGCTGCGCGCGCCTCAGGGCCGGCCCTCCGGGGTCTGAGTACAGCGGGCGAGCGGGCGCTCGCGAGCGCGGGCGCGGCAGCGCCGGCGGACCGAGACGCGAGGCGCCCACGGCGGGGTCCGCTACTCCTGGCGGAGCGCCTCCACCGGGTCGAGGCGTGAGGCGCGCACGGCGGCCGGTAGCCCCGCCAGGGTGGCCGTGACCAGCAGCAACAGCAGCGCCACGCTCAGGGGCCCGGGCTCCAGCTTGGGCACCAACAGCGCGTCCTGCGTGAAGGGCAGGTCGCCCATCCATGAGACCACGGCCAGGGCCAGCCCCACGCCCAGAGCGCCGCCCGCCAGGCACAGCAGCAGCGTCTCCGCCAGGACCTCGGCGCGCAGGCGCGCGGCGTCGGCTCCCAGCGCCTTGCGCAGGCCCAGCTCGCCGGTGCGCTCGGCCACGGCGATGCCCACCACGTTGGCCGCGCCCAGGCAACCCAGCACCAGCGCCAGCACGGCGATGGTCAGCACCAGCAGCTCCAGCCCCAGGCTGACCGCCTCCACCTGCGCCACGAAGGCCGTGTTCTCCTTGATGTCGAGCACGCTGGTGTCGTCCGGGTCAAACGAGTAGAGCGCACCCAGCGCCTGCCGCATCTCGGAGATGGCCGCCGACGCCAGGTCCGGACGCCGCGGCAAGAACGCCAGGCTGCTCACGTTGCGCCCGCCGCCGTCGCCCAGCTCCACGGCCGTGGTGTAGGGCACGAAGATGGAGTACGCGAAGGACGCGTCGTTCTCGAACACACCGATGATGCGATAGCGCTCTCCGCCTGACTCGATCGGCTCGCCCAGGGGCAGGCGCCCGTCGAACATGCCCTCCAGCAGCGGGCGCGAGATCAGCGCCAGCTCCTCGCCGCCCTGCTCCTCCTGCTCGGTGAACCAGCGCCCGGCCACGATGCGCAGATCGGTGACCTCTTGATAGGCCTGGCCCACGCCGATCAGGCTGACCCAGGGCCAGCTGCGGTCGTCGCTGAAGGCCGGCGCGCCGCGACCCGGGCGGTAGGTCGGCGCCAGCAGCGAGATGGACGGACAGGCCTCGACCAGCGCCGGCATGTCGACGTAGCGGATCTGCAGCCGGCGCCCGCCGCGACTGCCGCCGTGCCCGCGACTGCGCCCCGGCTCGGCGATGAATTCCTTGCCGCCCATGGAGCGCAGGATGTCGGCGGTGATGTCGGGCACGCCTGAGGCGTAGGCCATCAGGATCACGAGCACCGCCGCGCCAAACGTGACCGAGAGCGCCGTGAGCAGCGAGCGCAGGGGGTGGCCAGTCAGGCCGTAGAGCGCCTCGGACACGACCGAGAGCAGCAGCCGCGGCCCGGACGATGGGCGCCGAACGGGGGCGGCAGCTCGCCGGACGCTGGCTTGACCGCGGGAGCGCCGGCCCCCGGGCTCAGCGCTGCCGGGGCGCTGGTGTGCGGCGTTGTCGGCTGCTGGCGAGTCGCTCACAGCCCGCCCCCATGCAGCGCGTTGACGACCGAGCCGCGGGCCGCGCGGGCGGCGGGCCAGGCGGCCGCGGCCAGGCTCACCAGCAGCAGCAGGGCGCCGGGCAGCAGGGCGCCGTCCAGCTCCGCGCGCGGCGCGGCGAAGCCCTCCGGCAGGTCCATCTCGCCCATGGCGGCCACGCCGCCGGCGCCCAACAGGAACCCAGCCGCGCCGCTGACGACGCACACCAGCCCCGCCTCGAGGAAGACCTGGGCGAAGATCCAGCGGCGCTTGCAACCCAGCGCGCGCCGCAGCCCGAACTCGTAGGTGCGCGCGGTCACGGACATGAGCACCACGTTGGCCACGCCCACGGCGCCCAACAGCAGGATCAGCGCCCCCACCGCGATCAGGAACACGCGCAGCCCGCCGAAGACCGCGTCCAGGCGCTGCCCCTGGGAGATGCCGTCGAAGTAGGGCAGCACCGAGTTGGGATTGAGCGGATCGAAGCCGCGCCGGTTGGCGATGGCGGCGCGCAGCTCGGCCAAGGCCTGGTGCTTGAGCGCCGGCGTACGCGGGCGCATCACGAAGAACTGGAAGCCGCGCGGGCTCATGCGCTCCCAGGTGCTGAAGGGCAGCAGCACCGAGCGGCGATGGCTGGTGTAGACCTCGTCGCCCGCCAGCTCGTTGTCCTGCAGCGCGCCGATGACCGTGAGTTTGCGCGAGATCGAGTCCTCGCCGGCGCCGCGGGTGAACACGAGCCGGAGCTCCTGCCCCAGCCAGGGGTCGTCGCCAAACAGGTCCTCCCGGGCGCGTGCGCCGATGACACACACGGGCAGCTCCTGCTCGAGGTCGTTCTGGTCGATCCAGCGGCTGCCCGGCAGCAGCGGCAGGTTGACGATGTCGGCGTAGTCGGGCTCCACACCCACGGCCGTCAGGCGCGTCTCGTTGCGTCCGCGATAGCCCAGGATGAACCAGTTGTTGGCCTTGGGAGAGAGGGCCGCCAGCGAGGGCGAGCTGGCCTCCGCCACCGCCAGGTCGTCGCCCTCCAGGCGCAGGAAGGTGTCGTTGCGCAGGCGCGCCTGGGGGCTGTTGCTGGCGCGGTTGACGCGCAGCAGCAGGAAGTCCTCGCCCAGGGCCTCGAGCTGCTGGCGCTGGGTGCTCTCGAAGCCGCGCGCCACGGCCACCAGCACGAACACGCTGGCCACGCCCCAGGCGATGCCGGCGGCCATGGGAGCGATGCGGCGGGCCTCGCGCACGATGGACGAGAGCGCCTCGACGAAGAGCACGAGCGGCGACATGCTCAGAGACCCGGGGCGCTCAGGGACGCGCGCATCGGGATCAGAACCGCTGCGGCCGGCCGCCGGGAGCGCCCGCAGGCAGCAGCACGCGCTCGCCCTCGGAGAGCCCCTCCACGATCTCGGTCAACAGGCCGTCGCTGAGTCCCAGCGTCACGGGGCGCAGCACCGAGCGGGCGCCCTCGCCCTCGCCGGTGACCACCTGCACCTGCCAGCCCTTGCCGGCGCGGGAGACGGCGCGCTGAGGCAGCACGGGCACGCCGTCGGCGCGGCGCAGCACCAGGCGCACGTCGGCGGTCATGTCGGGGCGCAGCAGGCCGTCGGGGTCTTGCACCGTGACGCGCACTTCAAAGGTGACGATGCCGTTGTTGTCCACCGAGCCGGCCGGGGCGATGCGCTCGACCTGGCCGCTCAGCTCCCGGCCGCGGTGCGCGTCGACCGCCACCAGCGCGGGCATGCCCACCTGGATGCGGCCCAGATCGACCTCGTCCACGCGCGCCTCGATGTACATGGACGAGAGATCGCCCAGGGTCATGATCTGCGTGGCGTTGCCGCCGGCGGTGAGCAGCGAGGACACGCCGTCGCCCACGTCCTTGTCGCGCGTGAGCACCACGCCGTCGATGGGGCTGCGGATGGTGGCCTCGCGCAGGGAGGTCTCGCTGCGCTGCACGTCGGCCTCGGAGGCCGCCAGGTTGGCCGTCGCCTCCTGCACCGAGGAGCGCAGCACCTCCAGGTTGGCGCGCACCAGCTGGATGCGGAAGCGCACCGTCTCCAGGCGCTGCTCGGCGTCATCGAACTCCTTCTGGGTCACGTCGCCCGTGCGGAACAGCTCGCCCAGGCGCGCCGACTCGCGCTGGGCGAAGGTCAGCTCCGGATCGTCGAGGCGCACCTGGGCCTCGGCCACGCGGGCCTGGGCGGCCGACAGCCGCGCCCGCGCGGACGCCAGGCCGGCCCGGTCGCCGTCGAGCTGGGCGGTGAGCTGCTCGCGGTCGAGCTCGGCCAACACCTGCCCGGCGGAGACCACGTCGCCCTCCTCCACCAACAGCAGCTCGAGCATGCCGCTGGCGCGGCTCATGACCGCCACGCGGGCCAGGGGTTCGACGCGGCCGTTGGCGTTGACGGCGTCCACCAGGTCCTTGCGCTCCACCCGCACCACGCGGTCGCTGTCGACGGCCACGGGCGCCGGCTGCGACGCGGACCACCACCAGCCCGCCGCCGCCGCCGCCACGCCGGCCAGCAAGGCCAGGTTCGATGCGAGCGACGCGCCTCGCTGGCGGCGCGTGCGTCGCGTGAGCCGGGCGGCCAGCCCCCGGGCGCGCTCTGCGATGACGGGTGACGTGCTCATGCGTGCAACCTCTCCTGCAGATCGTCAACGGGCGGGCCGTCGTACTCGACGCGGCCGTCGCGCAGCAGCACGAGGCGTTGGGCGCGGCGCGCCAGGTGCTCGTCGTGAGTCACCATGACCAGCGCCCGCTCGGGGGTCGCGAGGCTGTCAAACAGGTCGAGGATCTCCTCGCCCGTGCGCGTGTCGAGGTTGCCCGTGGGCTCGTCCGCCAGCAACAACGCGGGCTGCGTCACCAGCGCCCGGGCGATGGCCACGCGCTGCCGCTGACCGCCCGATAGCTGGTCCGGGCTGTGGCGCATGCGGTCACCCAGGCCCACGGATTCCAGCGCCTCGGCGGCGGCGGCCCGGCGGCCCGCGGCGGACACGCCCGCGTAGACCAGCGGAAGCTCCACGTTGCGCAGGGCGGACGCCCGCGGCAGCAGGTGAAAGCCCTGGAACACGAAGCCGATGCGCGCGTTGCGTACCTCGGCCAGGCGCGACTCGCTCAACCCGCCCACGTCCTCACCGTCCAGGCGGTAGCTGCCGGAGGTGGGCGTATCCAGGCAGCCCAGCACCTGCAGCAGGGTGGTCTTGCCGCTGCCGGAGGCGCCCACGATGGCCAGGTGCTCGCCGTAGCCCACGGACAGATCGACGCCATCCAGCGCGGCCAGCGTCTCGCCGCCCAGCTGGTAGTGCCGGTGGATGTCCGTCAGCGAGATGCAGAGCGGAGCGGAGGTGGCGGCGGGTGAGGTCACGTTTGGTGCGAGCGCGCGGGGGGGCTGCGGAAGAGGCTGGGCGAGCGGGTCATGGTAGCTCCCGGGGAGCCTGGGCGCTCGGCGCGCAGGCTGGCGGGCTTGACCGGACCCAGGTCGGGCTGGGGCTCCCGGACGTCGAAGTTGGGCGACCAGGTCGTGGGCTTGCGCGTGGCGCAGGCGCTCAGCGCGAGGCAGGCCGCCAGCAGGGCGACGCGACGAACGAACGGTGGCGCATGGAAGTCTCTCTCCCCAGAGACTCAGCGCGCCGCGACGGTTTGCCCGGCGAGCTCGTGCAGGATGCCCTCCATGGTGGCCGCGCGCGAGGCCCAACTGTAGCGCTCCAGCACGGTGTCCCGGCCCGCGCGACCCAAGGCCGCGCGCTGGTCGGCGTCGCACAGCAGCGCCACCACCTTGTCCGCAAAGTCCTCGGGCGAGGTGGCCAGCTCGATGTTCTCCCCGGGCTCCACGGTCAAGCCGCCGCAGCTCACGGGTGTGGCCACCACCGCCTTCTGCATGGACCAGGCCTGCAGGATCTTGTTCTTGATGCCGGCGCCGCGACGCAGCGGGCACACGAACACGCTGGCCTGATCGACCCAGGGCCGCACGTCGTCCACAAACCCGGTGATGATGACGCCGCTGTCGGCCAGGGCGCTCACTTCGGGCGTCGGGTCCCTGCCCACGGCCATCAGGACCACGTCCGGGACGCGCTCGCGGATCAGCGGCAAGGTCTCCTGCACGAAGGCCACCAGCCCTTCTGCGTTGGGCCGGAAGCCCATCGAACCCTCGAACACGAGCGACGGGTGCTCGGGCGGCAGGCCCTGCGAGGAGAACATCTCGACGTCCACGCCGTTGGGCACCACGCGCACGTTGAGCCCGGGGCAGTTGCGCGCCAGGAAGGTCTGGTCGCCCTTGGACACCACGGTGCAGACCGACGTGTGCTGCAGATAGGCCCGCTGGAAGCGCCAGGTCTTGATGAGCGTGCACAGCGTCCGGACCTGCCGCAGCGGATTGCGTGCGACGCGCAGATCGTGCAGAGCCTCGCCCACGGCCTCGTCGGCGATGTCGCCCAGCACGGGCAGGCCTTGGAGCCGGCGGCTGTACACCAGCATCTTGGCGCCCGAGACCCAGACCAGGTCGAAGGGGCCCTCGCGCTCCAGGACCTGCTCGATGGCGCTCATGACGGCCGGGTCGAAGTCGAACACCTGGTCGGGCGAGAAGAGCTGGGCCAGGCGCGTGCCCAGCGAGCGCGCGGGCAGCGGCCGCGGCGGCACGGCGGTGACCGAGCCGTAGTTGGCGGCCTGATCCGCAGGCAGGGCGCCCTGGTCCACCGCCACGAGGTGAAACTCGTGCCGATCCGAGAGCTGCGCCACGTAGTGGTGGTTGTGCAGCTTGTAGCCGTCGTGCAGCGGCCACGGCAGTCGGTGAGCGAGGAGCAGGATCTTCACGCGTGGGCGGGGTGTCGCGCGGGGTCCGGGCCGCCTGGTGTCGCGCGCGCCGGCGCCACGGCCCTCGGGGAAGCGGCTGAGTGTAGACAAGCCCAGGCCTCGCTTCACCACTGGCCCCGTTCGCCGTGCTCGCTCCACTGGCCCCAGCTCCCCCGTGCGACAGGCTCACCCGGACTCCGGGCCGCTCGGCCCAGCGCGTGCCAGGAGCCGGACCGAAGCTGGAGCCGGCCTTCAGCATGGCTAAGATTGGGCTGACCCTTCTGCCGAACCGATCCCGATGACCGCCCCGCCCCAGCTGCTCGCCTACTTCGGCCACCACAAGTGCGCCTCCACCTGGGTGCACAACATCGTGGGCACGCTCTGCGACGACGCCGGCTGGCGCTGCGCCTATCTGGCCAACGAGGGCATGTTCGAGGGCGATCTGCCGGGCTGGCTGGCGGCCCACCCCACCGAGTTCCTGTGCTACGTCAACGCCGACATGACGCAGCTGGAGCCGCTGCGGGGCAGCTACCGCGGTTTTCACATGGTGCGTGACCCGCGCGACATCCTGGCCAGCGCCTACTTCTCCCACAAGCACAGCCACCAGACCGGCGCCTGGCCCGAGCTGGTGCAGCACCGCGCGCGGCTGCAGCAGCTGGACGCCCACGAGGGCCTGATGCTCGAGCTGGACTTCAACGCCGACGTCTTCGCCGAGATGGAGCGCTGGGACTTCGAACAGCCGGACGTGCTCGAGCTGAAGATGGAGCGCTTCACGACCGACCCGCTCAACCAGTGGCTGGCGGTCTTCCGGCACCTGGGCATGGCCGACGAGGGCCACTACGGCAAGCGTCAGGCCGCCGCGTTCCTGTGGAAGAGCTGCCTCAACGTAGCCCACCGCCACGCCCACCTGCCCACGCGCAGGCAGCTGGCCAGTCTGCCCATGGAGCGCTGCCTGGGCGTGGTGCACGACCATCGCTTCGAGACCAAGACCGGCGGGCGCGGCGAGGGCACAGAGGACGTCAAGAGCCACTACCGCAAGGGCGTGGCGGGCGACTGGGTCAACCATTTCTCGGCCGAGCACGTGGCCGAGTTCAAGCGCCGCTACAACGGCCTGCTGCTCAAGCTGGGCTACGAGCAGGACGCCGACTGGGGGCTGCCCGGGGGGCGCGCGTGAGCACAGGGCGCGCTGCCGCTATGGTCGTGCTGCTCGCGCTGGCCGGCGCCTGCGGATCGGGCGAGCCGCTGCCGCCCGCCACGCTGCTGCTGGTGACGATCGACACCCTGCGCGCCGACCACCTGCCCTGGCACGGGCACCCGCGCGACACCGCGCCGCACATGAGCGAGCTGGCCGCCGAGGGCCTGACCTTCCTGGCGGCCGAATCGTCCAGCTCGCACACGGGGCCCAGCCACGCCACCATGCTCACCGGCGTGTACCCCTCGCAACACGGGTTGCTGGTGAACGGCGCGGAGCTCGCGCCCGGTGTGGAGAGCCTGCCCGAGCTGCTGTCGAGCGCCGGCTGGCGCACGGGCGCCTTCGTGAGCGTGGGCTTTCTGGACGGGCTGGCCGCGGGCTTCGAGCAGTTCAGCCGCAGCGAGCGCCACGAAGCCCAGGCCCGGCTCAGCGGCAGCCTGCCCTATCGCCCGGCCGCGGCCAGCGTCGCGCGGGCCCTGGCTTGGGCCGCCGAGGTCGGCGACGACGAGCCGCTCTTCCTGTGGGTGCACTTGTACGACGTGCACGGCTGGCTGCACGCGCCGGACGAGGGCCCGCAGCTGGACGCCCTGCGCGCCGCCGACACGCTCGATCGCGAGCAGCTCGCCGCGCTGTTCACCGGCGAGCGCGCGCTGGACGCGGACACGTTCAAGCACGGCTTGGCAGGCTTGCTGGCCGGCGTGGACCGCTATGACGCGTCCATCCGCCTGGTCGACACCGCGGTGGCCAGCCTGCGCGCGGGCCTCGCTCCCCGCGGCCCCCTGCTGACGGTGATCACCGGCGACCACGGCGAGGGCCTGGGCGCCCACCGCCTGCTCACCCATGGCCAGTACGTGCACGGTGAGCTGCTGCACGTGCCGCTGGTGCTGCACGCCAGCGACGGACGCCTGCCCGCCGGTCGACGCAACGAGCTGGTGCACCACGTCGACCTGGCGCCCACGCTGCTGCAGCTGGCAGGCGTACACGCGGCCTGGCGCCCGGCCGACATGGTCGACCCGGCGCTGGCCGGGCGATCGTTGCTGCTGCCGCCCACGTCGGGGCCGCGCCTGGCCCTGGCCGAGCGCCGACCGGCGGACAACTCGCGCCTCAAGCACAACGCCTGGCACCCGGGCGCGGTGCTCTCGATCCGCGACGAGCGCTACCGCTGGATCATGCGCGACGGCGGCAGCGACGATGTCTTCGATCTGCGGGCCGATCCGCTGGAGCTGGCGCCGCTGAACGCCGCCGCACGCGAGGCCGCCCTGCCGCTACGCGAGCTGCTACGGGCCCAGCGCCGACGCATGGCCGAGCAGCTGCCCGACGGCGCGGGCGAGCTGGACCCCGCGCACCTGGCAGAGCTGGAAGCGCTGGGGTACGTGCGCTAGAACGGCCGCGGCACGCGGCACGAGCGAGGCTCACAACCGCCCAGACGCCCCGCGGTCAGCGCGACTCCTCGGCGAACAGATAGTCGAGGTCGCCGCGTGTGAGCGTCTTGGCAAAGCCATCCTCGCCGAGGATGTCCTGCGCGAGCGAGGCCTTGGACGCCTGCAGCTCGCGGATGCGCTCCTCGATGGTGCCCATGGCCACCAGGCGGTAGGCGATCACGGTCTGGTCCTGCCCGATGCGGTGCGTGCGGTCGATGGCCTGGGCCTCGACGGCGGGGTTCCACCAGGGATCAAAGAGCACGACGTAGCTGGCGGCCGTGAGGTTGAGGCCGGTGCCGCCAGCCTTGAGCGAGACCAGGAACGCGCAGGGATCGGGATCATGCTCGAAGCCCGCGACGAGCTCGGCACGCTTGCGGCTGGCTCCCGTCAGCATGTGATACGGGATCTTGCGCGCGTCCATGTCAGCGGCGATGAGCTTCAGGCACTGCACGAACTGAGAGAACACGAGCACCTTGTGGCCCTCGCCCAGCAGAGGCTCCAGCAGTTCGAAGAAGGCGTCGAACTTGCCCGAACCCAGCGCAGGCTTGCCACCCACCAGCGCCGGGTGGCAGCAGATCTGGCGCAGCCGCGTGAGCACGGCCAGGATCGAGATCTTGTTTTGGCGCACGCCTCCCGCGCCCTCCAGCTCATCGAGCAGCGAGCGCCCCTTGGCCAGCTCGGCCAGGTAGAGCTTGCGCTGGCCCGCGCTGAGGGCGCAGTCCCGTTGCTCCTCGATGCGCGGCGGGAGCTCGGGCGCCACCTTGCTCTTGAGCCGACGCAGCATCACCGGGCGCAGCTTGGCCGCCAGCAGCTTGCGCGCGAAGGGGGCAGCGTCGGGGCGGTCGTAGCGCCGCACGAAGGCCGCGCGCGTCCCGAGCAAGCCGGGGTTCAGGAAGGCCTGGATGCTCCACAGGTCGAGCGCGCGGTTCTCGAGCGGCGTCCCGGTCAGCGCCAGGCGCTGGCTCGCCGTCAGCGCCCGCGCCGCGCGACTCACGGCGGCGTCCGGATTCTTGATGTTCTGCGCTTCGTCGAGGATCACGGCGCGCCAGGGCACCTCAGCCAGCGCCTCGCCATCACGGCGCAGCAGGGCGTAGTTCGTCAGCACGAGATCGTGCTCCGGGATGCGACCGCGCTGCGCCTGGCGCTCTCTGCCGGCGGCCAAAGTGAGCAGCTTCAGGCGCGGGGCGAAGCGCGCCGCCTCGCGCTCCCAGTTGTGGATCACGGAGGTTGGACAGACCACCAGGGCCGGCCCGGCGTCCGGCTGCTTGGTGCGCAGCCGCTCCAGCCAGGCCAAGGCCTGCAGCGTCTTGCCGAGGCCCATGTCGTCCGCCAGGATCACGCCCAGGCCGAGGGACGACGCGTAGCTCAGGAAGTCGAGCCCCTCGCGCTGATACGGCCGCAGCGTGGCCGTGATCGAGCGCGGCACGGCCACCCGACGCAGCCCCTTGAAGGCCGCCACCTTCTTGCGCAGGGCGCGCACGCGGCGCAGGACATCGGGGCTGCCCGCCGGCCCGTCCAGCAGCGCCAGAGCCTCCGGACGCGCGTGCGCGAGCTGCACCAGGCTGACCCGCTGGTCCCCGACGCCCGTCTCGAGTCCCAGCTCTGCGAGGGTCTCCGCGGCGGCGTCCTGCACCTGCGCCGCCTCGCGACGCGTCCAGCCTGAGGCCAGCCGCACGAAGCGCGTCTCGGCGCCGCGCAGACGAGCCAGCTCGGCCTCCGTGAGCGCGGCCCCCTCGGCCTCCCACTCCGTCGACACACTGAACCAGTCCACGCCGCTGGCTTCGACGCGCAGCTTCGGCGCCATGGGCTGGGGCGCGCAGAGCAGCCGTCGCAGCGCGGCGTTTCCGAACCACGCCACACCTGCGGGCCGCGCCTCCCAACTCGCCATGAAGGCGTCGATATTCCGCGTGGAGAGTCGCAGCCAGAGCCCGTCCCGTCCGCCGGGCTGCGTCGCCCGCTCTCGCGAGCGGGCCTGCGAGGGCACCGCGGTCGATAGCGTGTCGAGCCAGGGCAAGAGGGGAGCCACGCACTGCGGATCAGGCTGCTCGAAGAGCACCGTGGCTGCGGCTGCGGGCGCCTCGCCGTCGCCCTCGCCCTCGCCCTCGCCCTCGCCCTCGCCCTCGCCAGTGCCAGTGCCAGTGCCAGTGCCAGTGCCAGTGCCAGTGCCAGTGCCAGTGCCAGTGCC